>DASYSA010000355.1:0-16642 GCA_036003885.1 Blastocatellia bacterium
TCTGGATAAGTCGCCGAGATCTATTCAGGACTGCTGTGAGAAAGCGCTGCATCGAGCGAGCCACGCCTGTTGGTCGCCGTCGAGAAGTATCGCACGAGGGATCTGCGGTAACGATCTACGTTGCTGATTCTTTCAGCAGAGACGAGGGATCCTTGTTCTGTGACCAGGATAAAGGCGACCCGAAACTCATGCGGAGAATTCTGGAAGTCCGGCACACGCGGCCCTTCACGTTCGGCTATCTGGCCTACCGATGTTTGCCTGTGCACCGCGCCCACTGAGTAGTTGAGAGCCGGCGTGTTCGTCCTGAGCGTGGACTTTGTTGGATCCTCGACGACAAGAAAGTTGATCTTCCCGACGTCTTCCGCGGGGCGAAGCCCCATCAAATACTGATCGAGTTCGCTGAAATAGTCGGCGGAGGATTCGATGGTGGTGAAGGTACCATTGCCGGCATCGTGCCATGCATTTCCTTCCATCACTGATGAGGAACCACCATCCTCGATGGAGCGCGAGTCGACCAGAAAGCTCCAGTGACTCAGGTCGCGGCCCAGCAGATCGTCCTTGATGTCATGATCTTGATCGAAGCGCACGTATGCGAGCCAGCGGTGCCCCACTTCGTGGCATACAATGCCGATGCCGGAGAAGATACCGGCTACATGGTCGAAGGGTTCAGCAGGCCAGTCGGCAGTGTCGCCCATTGTTATGATTGTCGCTAGTCTTGCGGGACTGCCGTACACCGATCCGTGATCGAACAGCTTCAACCCGATCCCGCTAATGTCATTACGCACATTGAATGCGCGAGCGAGCCCCAGACCGTTATCAAACTGAAAGTCGGTCCATATATAAATGAAATCGACGTCGTCCGGATGCGTTCGGTAGAACGCCCTTGTGACTGCCGGATAGTCGAGTCGGTTCTTGTTCGAGAACAGCTCAAACATCCCGCCGCTTATTGAATCGTCGGGCGGTTTCGACAGGTCGATCGGCTGAGGTTCCTGATCAGGCAGAGCCCCCGAGATGCCGATCAGCGACGATCGGCAGTTGATCTTCTTATAGATGAAGGCTATTCGACCGTCTTCATACAGCACGACCTGAAACGTACTCGAGCCATTGAACTCCGCCTGGGCGACGCCATTCCAGGTAATCACATATCGTCCGGGAAACTGGTTGAAGTAGATCGCCCCGCTTTTGGTGGCGTCAAGGTCCGACCACAGTGGAGAAATGCGAGGCAACTGCGAGGAGAATGCGGCGGCGGACGGCCGCGCAGTCGTATCACCTTCTGTGAAGGTTATGTAGCCGTTGGTCCCGACGAAGACTCTGTCATAGAAGGAGCCAAAGAAGGGGAAGGGTCCGTTGGAGAGAGGGATGCCGCGGTATCCATTGTCCGGTCCGACAATCCTATCCCCCACGCCGAAGAAGTAGTCCAACTCCGTGCCGAGACTCGTCTCGAAATCGAGCTTGCCCTTTGATAGCCGATAGCCGCCGGAGTCCGGCGTGAACAGCAGAGACCGATTCTTCAAATCGAACTTGTTCGGCGGAATGACCAGCGTGCCATCGTTGTCTAGTACTGCCACGTCTCCAACATCTTCGGTTGAAGCAATCTCGGCGCCCTGCACTCCTTCTGTTTTCAAGCTCGTCGCGTCACGTGCGCGACCAGCTTGCGCACGCAGATTCAAGTTGTGATTATGCCACTCGGTTTCTGCTCCCGCAGGATCGTAGCCACAGTAGAGACGTTTCGCCTGGCTTTGTCGCTGCTCCCCGACTGCGGGGCCGGCTTCTCCGGGCGCAGTCGCAAGAAGCGCCATCAAGAGGCTCAACCCAACGCCAACCGGAACGCGCCAGCCGAATCTCATGCGAGTTGGTAGATTGCGATGAATGCCCACTCCTCCCACTCTCTCCGAGCGTTAACAAGATGGATTTACGCATTATATTTTAGAGAACTAGTGGGAACAACCCTCTTTAGCCCAATCCAATTGCGACAAGTCCGACGCTTTCAATCTTTTCCATTGACAGCGATTCTTTCCCGGCCTATAGTGCCAAATGTCAGTTGAAAATGAAATTCAATATTAGGGAGTCTTCTGGCTGCGGGGTATGAGGGATTTATGAGACTGTCGGACGGGCGACACAATCAGCGATACCGAATTGTGAGGCTGGAAGGGCCGGACGAGGAGTGCCGCAGGCTCCTGGACCTCGGCCTCACCCCGGGTGAGGAGATGGCTATCGTTCAGTCGGTCCCCCTTGGAGACCCCCTCGTAGTCCTCGTGCGAGGCACTCGACTCGCACTCAGACGCCGGGAAGCCGACTGGATTCGAGTGAAGTAACCAACGATGGTCCCATCCCAGACAGCCACTCAAGATCCTGAATCAGAGCCAGGAGCCCTTCAGCCTTCGACCCCACTCGTTCCCACCCTGCCCACCGTCTGCCTCGTAGGCATGCCTAACGCCGGCAAAACAGCGTTGATGAACGCGCTCACAGGCGGCAGCTTTAGAACGGCAAACTATCCGGGAGTGACTGTCAGCCTTTCCCGGGGCAAGAGCAAACGCTCGCTGGGTCCCGAGGTCAACCTGATCGACCTGCCGGGCGTCCACAGCGGCGTGGCTCCCTCGCCCGAAGAAGAGCTCGCTTGCACGGTGATCGAGGGACGCAATCCCTCAGTTTGTCCGGATGCCCTTATCCTTGTCATCGACGCCACTCAGCTCGAACGGCATCTGAAGTTCGCCGGCTATGCCGCTCGCAGCGGAAAGCCCATCGTCGTCGCGCTGACAATGACCGATCTCCTTCCGCGCAGTGGAACCTCCGTGAATGCAACAAGGCTCGAGGCCGCATTGTCCGTGCCGGTTGTGCCTGTTGACGGCCGAACAGGGTGGGGCGTTGATGAACTCATCAAGGCGCTCGCAAGCACAATCGAGCGAGGCAGCGACCCCGACAATGTCCTCGCCGCTCTGCCGGATGAACCAGTGGCGGCGTATGACGCCGTGAGGGAGTTGCTGGTCCGGAGCGGCGCCGTGAAACAGCACAATCCGCTCATCCTTGCGTCCGATTCGGTCACCGCGCGCATTGATAGTGTGGTGCTTCACCGCTACTGGGGATTTCCGATCTTCTTTACCGTTCTCGTGGGTCTCTTTGCTTCGATCTTCTGGGCGGCCAAGCCGTTCATGGACGGAATTGAAGCGTTGTTCGCCGGAGCAGGTCACGTTACTCTTCGCATTCTGCCCGATGGCGCGATCTCGCGATTCATTGCCGAGGGCGTCATTGGTGGAGTCGGCGCGGTGGCCGTCTTCTTCCCGCAGATCGTCATTCTCTTTTTCCTTATGACTCTGCTCGAGGACTCCGGCTATCTTGCCCGCGGCGCGGCGCTGATGGATCGCCCGCTCTCCGTGTTAGGGTTGCACGGCCGTTCCTTTGTACCGATGCTCAGCGGTTTCGCGTGTGCGATTCCGGCGGTGCTTGCGGCCCGCACGATCCCCAATAAGCGCGAGCGTCTCCTCACGATCTGGATACTGCCGCTGATGAGTTGCAGCGCAAGGCTTCCGGTCTACGCGCTTCTGCTTGCGGCTCTGCTGCCCGGCTCCCCCTGGAAGTCAGGCCTGGCACTTGCGGCGATCTACATATCGAGTCTGCTGATAGGCGCCTTAACTGCCGGTCTGATTAGCCGGCTGATCCTGCGTAAGGGCCCGCCTTCGGTTCTCGCGATGGAATTGCCGACTTATCGAACACCGCTATTGAGACCTACCTTGAAGATGACGTGGATTCGAGGATCCTCTTATCTGAAGCGCGCCGGTACTCCCATAATTGTAATTTCAGCCGGACTCTGGCTCCTTTCGAATTTCGGTCTGGGTTCGCGCCAACCCCGCTCACCCGACAACGCGCCAGTGCCGGTCGTCGCAGCTACCGATTTGGAACACTCCTTTGCCGGAGAGCTTGGGCAAGGCATGGAACCGGTGCTCCGCCCCATGGGAGTCGATTGGCGAGTTGGCGTCGGTCTCATATCCGCTTTCGCTGCCCGCGAAGTATTCGTCAGTTCGATGGCGATCGTGTTTCACGTAGCCGACACCGACGAAGGGGCGCAGGCAGGGCTGTTGCAGAGCATGCGTCTCGCGACCTTCCCAAACGGAAATCAGCTGATCTTCACTCCGTCGAGCATCCTGGGATTGATAGTCTTTTTCTTCTTCTCGCTGCAATGTCTCGCAACTGTAGCCGTTGTGCGGACCGAAACCAACTCCTGGAAAGTAGCAGGTCTTCAGCTGCTGTTTTATACCGGCATCGGCTACCTGCTCTCCTCAGCCCTCGTTCAGGGGTTGCGCGCGTTCGGCGTAGCCTGAGAACTCCAGCACTGAGGCCCGCCCCGACAGATCCTGCTCGAGTCTAATTTCCACCGGGCTGTCTTTGACACTCATGACGCGCAAGCATAAGATTGACGCAATTGGGGAGTTCGGGAGGGCGGTCAGCAAGGCGCAGATCCACGATTGAGGTTTTGGATCGGGAGGTTTCAAAATGAAAGACCACATCAAGAGGATCTTAGTAGGGACCGGCTTTACCTTCGGGCTGCACGTCGTGATCTCTCTTATCTTCACCGCAGTTGCATTTAGCGCAGCCTCCAGCAAGACGGGAGTGCAAGAGGGTCCGATCCTTATAGTAGTGTTTGGGCTGACAATTGGTGCCTTCCTGATCGGCGCCTTCGTCGTCGGTTGGATGAGCGAAGAACTTCGCCTGGGTGATGCGGTTTGCGTCGTAATCCTGACGCTGCTGCTGAGCGCCCTGGTCTACTGGGGGCTGCCCCTCGGCAACAAGGGACAGTTCGTGACCGGCGTCTGGCTTGGCAATGCCGATATGGGCCAGCGAGCGCTGTTTGTGGCGATGGCGTTGATGGCGGCCGCCGCCGGCGCATACCTCGGATGGCGCGTCAAAGTGCCTCAGGAGGGCATACTCGACCGCGTGGCGCTGGTGATTGGACTCCTCGGCGCGATTGTCGGCCCATTCGTACTGCTTGCAATCGGAGGCCGCGACCCGAACAGACCGGATCAGCCGAACCTGCCGTGGTACTTTCTCGCAATCGTTCTGCTCCTTGTCCTGCTGATTGTCGGCGTCGGCTTCGTCTTATTTACGCGAGAGTCCCACTACGACGAAGAGATCTCGATAAGCCCCGACGCTCACCGAGAGAATCCTGAGCAAGGTTGACTGATCATAGAGTCATCAGGGCAAAAGCTATGAGGGGTCGTGCGTCGCAGCTTTTCTCAGGTCACTGGCGATCTCCGCTGCCGTCTGGTATCTCTGGGCCGGAACTTTCTTGAGCATCCGATCTATCGTAGCCACCAGCCAGTCGGGCGCATCTTTTCGGTGTCTCTTGATTGCCGAAGGAGACCGTTTGCTTATCGCCTCAATTGTTTGAAAATAGCTCTCTCCCCCAAATGGAAGGCGGCCGGTCGTGACCTCGTACAGCACGACGCCAAGCGAAAAGATGTCTGAGAGATGGGTGACCTCGCCGCGTCCGGTCGCCTGCTCGGGTGACATATAGCTTACCGTCCCCAGCAGCACGCCGGATTCCGTCAACCGATCCTTGTTGGCCGCCGAATCAGTAAGTGGCAGCGGCTTCGCCAACCCGAAGTCCAGTACCTTAATTTTCCCGCGGCCGGTCAACATCAGGTTTGAAGATTTGATGTCGCGGTGAATTACTCCCTGTTCGTGGGCCTCCGCGAGTGCGTCGGCTGCCTGTGCGCCGATTTGGATTATCAACTCAAAGTCGAGCGGTCCATCGGCCAGCCTGTCCGACAGGGTTTCGCCCTCGACATACTCCATCACGATGAACGGATTGCCTGACGCTTCGCCTATCTCGTAGATCGTTGCGATATTCGCGTGGTTGAGTTGAGATGCCATCCGCGCCTCTCTCAGGAATCGCTGCTTCATCGTCTCGTCTTCAACATATCTGGATGCCAGCACTTTGATTGCAACCGTGCGATCGAGATCGATGTCGTGCCCCTCGAAGATCTCGCCCATGCCGCCCGAACCCAGCGACCGTCGAATATCGAAGCGTCCTATGTGCCCGTGTGGCTCGATCAGCGGGGGAGCCACAACCTTCTCCGTCTTGCCGTCATGCACTGCCATCGCGGCCCGGTCAGTATCGCGCAATTCCGTCGTAACCACGCGCGGGCGCGACACGATCGATGAGAACAGCGTCGAGAACACGCGAGGACCCCGGTCGTCCTCGACGAAGTAGCCGGCCCGTTTCAAGTCTTCGTAAATGTGTTCCTGTTCCTTCTCGACCCGGCCGTTCGATATGAAGTCGCGAAGGCAGCGGCGCGAGCTCTCGCTCATGTGATCCCAGATGAATCTGAACTGGCCTTTTGCTTCATCCAGAAAAGTGGCCTCAACTTCCTCGCGATCAAGCTTGCCCTCGCTTTCTGAGAGATGATCGAAGTAGGTCGAGCACGCGATCTGCAGGAAGTACGGAAGGTGACCGGCGATCTCCATGATTCGCCGCGCGTAGCCTTCAAGCGGAACGCCGGCTTCAGCTGACGGTTTCGAAATAAGATCTAGGGCCTCGCTCCTGTTGAACGAGCGCAGGAATACGTTGGTGAAGATGTTGAAGAAAGGTGAGTCCGCGATGAGCTGTGTGTGACACAGTTCCTGGAGATCGCGGGCCGAGCTTGTTACGTAGGCGACGTCGTAGTTATTGGCAACGGACCGAAGGAAGGAGTAGAACTCCAAATCGAAGGCGTGGTTGGTGGTGATTGCGTCGAACTCGTCGAACAGCACGACCAGCTTGCGACCCTCTCGCCGGAAGGTCTCGAGCAGCGCGCGCACCGAATCGAACGTAGGGTCCATCTGTCTTACAGAGTCATCATCCACTTCCCGCGCCACCAGGGTGAACAACTCTCTGAAGAACTCGGTGAGGGTGAGACGCCGCTTCTGTTGAAGGTCTATGAAGGCAAAAGCGAAAAACTCGGTGCGGTCGAGGTATCGCGCGCGGATCTGCTGATTGTTGATGAAATGGAGGAGCGATGACTTGCCTATGCGGCGATCGCCTACGACTGAGATGGACTGCGGACGCGAAGCCCCGATACGCGAGAATATCTTGGAGACCTCTCTCGCGCGTCCGAAGAACTGCGTGGGGTCTTTGATTGCTACGCGATTGAGGTAGGGATTGCTGGGCATCTGGCTTTTGCTCGCCTCCCGCGAGCCTCTATCTCATCTTAGAGGGTCCTCACTTCTTTGACCACCTGCCAGATCGAATGCGACCTCCGAATCCAGAGCCTCAGCAAATCGATCTTGAATCTGAATCCGTCCTTGGCATCTTTCTCGATCAATTCCCTTCGGAACATCTCTTCCAACGTAAGGCGAATCGTGTTCTCGGAGAGGTTCACCGGATAGTCGTTTGCCCTGACGGAGGCCCGCAACTCGGAGGCCGTGGTGAATAGATTGCCGTCAGACAGCTGCTCACCCATAAGCGAGAGCACCAGCTTCTCGTCATCCGACAGACCATCCCACGCGTAGATCATCTGCGGCAGCGGATTGTCGACAATGTCGGCGATCACATGTTGAAGATCGGCGAGCGTTATCCAGTTCTGCTGGTGTTCGTTCATGTAGTCGACGACATTCTGACAGGTGACCTGCGCGTAGAAAGGCTGGCCGGCGGTGAGCCGATAGATTACATCGGCCACGCCGCGGCCGTAGACTACTCGCCCGGCGACCGGCTCGCTGATCAAGCGCGCCGCGTCTTTCTCGGATAGGAATCCTACTTTGCGAAACAGCGATCGCCTGAGTAATTCGCGCCAGTACTTCTTGTCGCGCTCCTCGAGGCGGCGCGATCCGGTGAAGATCAGGGCCAACCGCTCCTTGTTGTCCATCAACCCGGCCAGAAACGTGAACAGATCCGGCGAGAGCTTGCCCTCATCGACCTTCGCCTCCATGAGTTCATACTCATCGATGAGAATAAGCAGCGTACGCGTATCCAGCGCGGCAAGCACTTCATCGAGGAAGTCGAGAAAGAGCGGATAGGGATTCCGGCCGTCAAACTGTGGAACGCTGACCAGAGGTCCGGCCCGGCGAGACACCGCTCGGGCGCTTCCACCCATCGCAATATTGGCGGGCTCGGCGCGAGCGTCTGCTGCGCTCGGCAATGCCGCCGGCCTCGGCCCGAGCGCTGCCGACACGGCTTCCGCGATCAGGCGGGAGATTCGGGCGAAGAATTCCGAGTCGGACGATATGACCATCTCCTGCATATCGACGAAGACCGGCACAAAACGATCGCCCAGCCGCCCGTTCAGCACCTGGTAGAGAATCGAGCTCTTCCCCACTCGGCGCTCGCCGCAAAAGACAATTACCACTCCCTGGCTCACTCCCTCCAGCTTTGTACGCACGTAGCGGAAATCATCCTCTCGCCCGAAAAACATGCTTTCGGTGCGAATCGGGTTGCCGACGATGTAAGGGTTCGGCTCTATGGGCACATAGCTGCGGAGTTCCTTCGGCAAATCGTATTCGCGGTCGCGAAGCTTACGGACAGCGAGGATACCCGCAAGCGTGAGCGAGATCAGAGCCAGCCCTGTCAAATAGAACCACCAGCTGGTCCAGAACGGCGGGGCTACCCGCACCACCAGCACTGCGGCCGGAGTCAACGCCGCGCCGCCGATCTCAGAACCCGCGCCGTATAGATCCCGGTTTAGCGCAATGACCTCGAATGCCTGTTCGCCTGCGCCTATCCCGAAAAGCGTTACCTCGCGCGTGGCCCCCGGCTGCACTGCAAGAAGAGTCCACGGCTCGCTGGCGTTTGCAGGATTGATCCGATACAGGTAGCGCACCTGCCCTGTCATACTCGCGGCGGTGAAGTAGAACGTCAGGCGTTGGCCGCCATACGGCAGAGCGTGAGGCCCCGAACCATAGGCCCTCTCGGTCTGCCCGTCTGCTCTTAGCGAGATCTGAGTCGGAGGAGCCTGCCTCATCGGCAAGTGCCGGACCGCGCCCTTGTCAGTGGAAATCCAGATTTGGCCCGCGCTGTCCTCCGAGATCGAGTTCACGCGATTCCCGGTCAGCGCGTATGTCTCGCCGGAATAGATCGCTGAAATCGAATGTCCGCCGATGCTGGCGAACTTCTTTACTTGTCCGTCGTCAGTGCCAACCCAGAGAAAGCCGTCGCGATCCACGAACAATGTGCTCGCGGGCTCTCCGTCGAATGTTCCCAGGGCCCACCCGCCACGCCTTTCTTCACGATAGACCTGAACGCCCGCGCGTGTGGCGATCAGCAGCTGGTCCTTGAAGCGAGTGATGCATCGAGTATCGTTGTCCGCGAGACCTCGCCCCGAATCGACAACTTCACTCGCATTGGTCCCCGGATCGATCCTGACCACTCCTCGAGCGGTTGAGAACCACAACTTTCCATCCGCGTCTTCGAACACGTGCCGCACATCGTATCCGGACAACGCCTCGAGCCTCTTGATCTCGCCTCGCTTGTATATGTTCGCACCCTTCGACGTGGCAAAGACAACCGATGACCCATCAGCGAGAACAGCAACGAAGTGAACATTGTTTGCTTCCAACCCATTGCCTTCGCTGAACTGAGTAATCGTTTGGCCGCTCAGCTTGAGCGCTCCCTGCTCAGTGGCAAGCCAGTACGAACCCTCATCATCAAACGCGATCGCGCGAACGCTGGTGTTTGCGCGAAAGCGGTCGACCGGCACAAACCGCTCGCCTTCCATTTGCGAGATGCCCGAGCCGGTCACAAACCACAGTTTGCCCCGGTCCCTGCCGCTAGCGGGTATCTCTACGACTGCCCGAACGTCGTTATCCGCCAATCCGCGACTTGCATTGAAGCTGACGAAGCTGTAGAGATCGGCTCGCACAGCTCCGTTATCCGTTCCGAACCAGGTTATTCCCTCGCTCCCGGTGAACACCGCGGCAACTCGGTTGCGATCGAGAGATCCGACACGCTGCCACTCGCGACGGCCGGGATCGTAGAGAAGCGCGCCGCCGGCGCCGAGCGCAAACCAGATCCGGTCCTTGCGGTCCTGCCCGATTGCTCTCACGGAAGAGTCGCCCCCGGCATCCAGCGCAGGTGATCTCACTGCTCTTAGAGTTGTACCGTCGAAGACGTACACGCCGGCGCTTGTCGCAATCCACAGGGCGCCTCGGTTGTCTACAAAGATAAAGCGGACATCGGACCCGTCCAGCGAGCGCGCAGTCGAAGGTGGGCCAGCTGCAGGCGATTCGGAAGCGGTGTGAGGACGAGAGTCCTGGGTGGCCGGTCTGGCTTCTATCGCGTTCGATGATGTTACTGGCTGGTTGAAGAAGGCAACTCTTTCGCCTTCTATTGTAGCCAGCCCGCGCGCGGTCGCGACCCACAACTTGCCGCTCTTGTCTTCTGCGACGGCCCTCACATCGCTCGAGGGCAAGCCTGTCGACTGATCTATCTGAACCGAGGTTCTTCCGTCGAACCGGACCAGCCCATCGGCAGTCGAGACCCATACCTTGCCGGCCGGGCTTGCATACACGTGCCGTGCATCGCGCCCTTCGAGACCGCCGGAAATCCCGACCCCGGATTTGCTGATTCGCCGCGCACCTCGAGGAGTCGCAAGCCATATTGCGCCGCTGGAGTCCTCAGCAATCGACCTGATATCCTCGCCGGCCAGTTCCTCATAAGCCGAACCGCTGACCGCCGACGACTCGAAGTCCGCTCCATTGAAGCGAGCGACCCCTTTATCGGTTCCGAACCACATCCATCCTTCGCTGTCTTGAAATATGGCCTGGACATTCTTCGACGGAAGATTGGGAACGCTTCGGCGCAGGACTGCCTTTTCATTGATCGGAATCACCGGCGCAACGGACAACTGCACCGCGAGCTCGTTCGTCATTCCAGAGGAGATGGACACCTGGTTGCGATACTCGTCGAAACCTCGCTGCACGACATTCAGTTGATAGGAACCCTGGGCGAGTTTGCCGAAATAAGCGTCGCCTCCATCGTCAGTTGTGACCCGCGCGACCATGCTGGACGCAACTCCGCGCTCCTGGGACGAGAGACTTACGGACACGCCCCGGAGCGCTTGATTATTGGCATCCCCGACTTTCACATGAAGAGATGAAGCGCTGAGCTTGAGGATGGGCGCCGCAAGCGACTCATCCGGACGGGTCACGGTTACGGTAACACTCTGCTTGCGGAAACTCGTGGCGTCGGCCGTGATTTTGTACTGGCCGGGTTTGAGGTTGCGGAACTCATACTTGCCATCTGCCTGCGTGCGCACTGACGCAAAAAAATCTCCGGACGCGATCGTCACTTTTGCATCGACCACCGGCGAGGCTTTGTCATCAGAGACTACTCCGGCGACAACGGCGCCTTCGTTTTGCGCTGCCTCGCCCGGAGTTGCGACGTGCACCCAATGCGCCGCTGCGGCAACGAGCAGGAATGTGACCGTGAGCTTCAACAGTCGGATTGATGCGCGCTGACGTGAGGCGCTTTGCAGGATCAGACCAATTCGGTTGCGAGTAGACACTTCTTAGTTAAGCGATGATCGTATCAGGAGCGAGTATACACTTGGCTCAAGCCTCGCGGCAACGAAGCCGTCATTGTACAACCTCAGTGAAGGGGCCAATTCTAAGGGGACCGCAAGGACCGAGGGCTCGCCCGAATGGGAGATGTCGCACGCCGGAGTACGGGACAGTGATCCACTTTCTGTGTGTATTGCCGAGCGACGCAAGCATCTCGTGCTTGGCCGCGTTAACGGACTGCGAATCTTTCAAATGGGTCACGCGTACATTAAGCGACCCTTCGGTTCTGTTATCGCACGACCCAATTCTCTTGCCGTTTCAATCCACTCCTGAATTATCATATCCACATTGGCTAGAGCCTCTGCATAGGTCGATCCATCTCCAGCGCAGCCTGGCAACTCAGGTACCTCGGCGATGAACGCTCCGTCCTCGTTGCTCCAATAAATGATTATTTCGTACTTGTAGTTATTGTTCATCAGCCTGACCAACCGTTTGCTGTTTCGTTCGGCGCGGCTTTAGGCGGCAACTTCAACGTATGAGGAGTAGCTGCTTGGCTCTGGAATTTCGCAGCCTTCCTCCCGCAGCCCTTCCAGGTGAAATTCAAGCGCCTGCTGAATATTCCGCTCAACTTCTTCTTTGGTTCTTCCGGTTGATCCGCAGCCCGGCACATCGGGAGAGTATGCCGAGTAACCGGTCTCGGTTGCTTCAACGATGATCAAACTTTTTTCATGACTTCAGCCCTGCCTGCTTCAAGATGTTTGCGCCGGTCTCTCCTGCCTCTTGCGGTTATGACCATTATTGCAACATTCGGATCTCGACCTATTGAACCACCTTTCAGTCCCACCCTCAACTGCCTTCGATGTATGGCCGGGACTGAACGATGTAGAGCCTGCCCGCCTGATAAAGCCATTCTATGTCCTGATCGCGGCCAGCGAACACCCGCTTGATCCGAAGCGCTGCCCTCGCCAATCGCCGCACCATCTCGTCTGTCAGCACCGCCCGATGCTCTTCTATTTGTATCTCCTTGACGCCGCCTCGCTCATCGAACCCGAGCATCGTGTCCTCTTCCGACCGAGTCAGCACCCGAATAGCGTTCGTTCGCGCGCTGTAGAGCACCTGCTCGGGCACGCGCCGGCCCTCGACTACCTTGATGCCGAGGCCGCGCTTGGCATTTATGTAAATCGCCTGGCGATCCGTTCTATCGAAGGGATCGGTCGTGATCGCAACCCCGGCGCTGTCGGCGTTGATTCCTTCCTGAATCAATACCCCAGGATAGACCCCGAAGTGGTTCATCCCGAAGCTCTCGCGCGCTTCGTACGCCTCGTAATTCCACACTGATGCCCATACCGTCTTGATCCCTTCCATCAGTTGATCGTCAGAGCGAATGTTGGGGACCGTGGTGTACAGCCCCGCGCCGCTGAAGTTCGGGAGGTCCTCAGCATTGGTCGAGCTTCGGGCGAACAGCCCTTTGTCGCCGTATTCGCGATGGACCTTTTCAAGAACGGCCTTCCGGAACTCTTCGCTGTGTCGTCCCTCCGTAATCCAGCGTCGCACGTCGGTCAGCCGTTGCTTTCGGTATTTTGGATCATGAACGAAGCGGTCCTCCTCGACCGCCCCCGCGATGCGCTCTTCGAGATTATTGCGCAGAATGAACTCCCGATAGTAGTGGAAAGGGATCGCGAAGCCGGGAGGAACAGTGATCTCCGGAAGGCGCGCGTTGATGATCTCACCGAGGTTGGCTGACTTCGCCCCGAATCGAATGGCGTCTCGCGCCCGCTGCTCATTCAGGTTCGTCAGCCTGTCATATCCAAGGTCCGCTTTTGGTGTGATCAGATCGGATCGCTTGAGCCACTCTCGTTGTCGCGCCTCGACTGCTCGAACGTCCGCAGGCGTCAGGCTGTAATTGTCCTCCCGTACTTCCAGGCGCACATACTTGCCTTCGAGCTGTTTAAAGAGCTTGTCGGCATTCTTGATGTGGGCGTTTGGGATCGCCCATTGTTTCGCAAGCATATTGACATGAGAGAGAGGCGACGCGGGCTGCGTGGTTATGATCCCCGACAGGGGCGTGAGTTGAATCGGCGCTTCGCTGAATATCACGATCTGGTTGCGATCAATCACGGTATCGGGAGTCATCCGCTCGATGATGCGAAGCTGGCCGATGCCGGCCGCAATATTGAGCGGCTGGTACGCGGCGTCACGCGCAAGGTCGCTTGATGTAAGCGTCTTGAGCGCGCCTCCGCCGGCGACCGCCGCACTGGCGGTCTCTTCCTGAGAGAGCGAATTGGGTTTGAAGTAAATGGGCGCGAAGAAGCTCTTGCCGAGTGCGGCATAGGTTTCATTCAGCAACTGTGTCGTAAGGTTGTCGCTCTCCCAAAACTCGAAAGTGAATTTGCCGGCTGCCGTCTGGTATGCGACCGTCCCCAGCAGGAAGCGGCGGTCGGCCTTCGAATAGTTATTATCATAGAGCGCGCGTCCGCGTTCCAGGGACAGGTAGGAAGCGTTGATGAAGTCTTTATGGAATTCATACAGCTTCGAGTTGACGTAGTAGACGCGGCCGCGGGCGCGGCGGTCGATCACGAACATCACGTGAGGAAGCGCGTAGAATCGACCCCGATAGTAGACGCGCGCCAGAAGATCGAAGTCGGATTGAGCATTGATTTGAGCGAGCCATCGTGGAGGAGAAGTTGTTGTGGTCTTGCGGGCTTGCGAGGTTGCGGCCGAGACGGTGAGCAAAAGGCAAGCAACATATGCCACGAATTTCCGCGCCGGTTCGTGCTCACGGGCGACATTCGTTGATCCTGCATCGTTCATACATCTACGGGGATCCTGGCCGCCTCTTTCCCTCGCTCCTCGTTCACGAAAGAAATCAGGATCGCTCCCACCACAAAGAAGACTCCGATCGAGAGAATCGCGGGCCTCTGGCTCCCGCTCGTTCTCGAAATCGTGCCGAAGACGATCGGGCCCAGGAAGGCAAGCGCCTTGCCTGCGATTCCAAGGAAGCCGAAGAACTCGGCGGCGTTTTTCTTCGGCGTGAACAGAGCCAGGAGGCTTCGCGTCACCGACTGACAGGATCCCATCCCTATTCCTGCCAGCGTAGCCACAACATAAAAACTCGCCTTCGAATAGGCGAAGTATGCGACCACCACCGCGGTCAGCCATATGGTGAGCGAAATTAGTATCGTCCGCTTCTGTCCGATGCGGTCTGCAACCCATCCGAATGAGAACGCGCCGGCTGCTGCAACCACATTCATCGCGATGAACATGATCGCAATTTCAGACGTGGTGAATCCAATTGTCACGCTGGCGTACAGCGCTGCAAAGTAGATGACCGTCACTATGCCGTCGTTGTACACCAGGAATGCGATGAGCAGCTTAAAGAGCTCGCGGTAACGCCTGATGTGCTTGATCGTGTTCATCAATTGGCGGAAACCAACCGTAAGATAGGATTCGCCGGGCGGAAGCGTTTGGGGCACGCTACGATCGCGCAGGAACACAAAGGTAGGGATGACTGCAATCGCGTAGTATACCGCAACGACTACCGGGATTAGCCGCGCCAGGTTGAGCTGCTCAGGCGTCGGATCGTCCACTATGTTCCTGGCCAGCGGATAGCAGATCGCCATCGCCACCAGGCCGCTCACATAACCCAGGCCCCACTTGATTCCGGAGATGCGTCCCGCATTCGACTCATTCGAGATGCCCGGCAGGAAGCTGTCGATGAAAACGCCCCCGCCGGAGAATCCGATGTTGGCAACGATGTACAGTGCCAACCCGAGGGCCGTCATCCCCGGTCCGACAAAGTAGAGCGCAGCGGTGAAGAAGACGATCGTAAAAGCGCAGACTCCCAGGAACTTCTTCCGGCTGCCAGAAAAGTCGGCAATCGCTCCCAGTATCGGCGCCAGCAGTGCAACGACAATCTCAGAGATAGACGCGCCGATTCCCCACAGGAAATCCGCCTGCTGGGGGTTGCGTACAACGATTTTGCTGAAGTAGGGAGCGTACAGGGCAGTGACGATGACGGTGGTGAAGGCCGAATCGGCCACGTCGTACATGCACCAGCCGAAGATCTCGCTCTTTCGTACCGGAGAGGAGTCGACTTGCTCGACTGCTGTTGTCATCCAGGAATCCCGGGTTGCGTGGAAGGATTCGAAAGCTCAGGCCGGCCGCGCCGGCCTGAGCTTGTCGTAGAAGGGTGCTCTATTTTGAAGGAGCGTAATAAGGATTGGAGCCGCCGGCGTGATCGGTGGTATCCAGAATCTCGCGGACCTGCGGTACCTCTTCGCGAATGAGCCGTTCCACGCCCTGCTTTAGAGTTACGTCGGCCGCTCCGCAGCCCTGGCACCCGCCGCCCATCCTGATAAAGATGTTGTCTTCCTGGACGTCTATCAATTCGACAAAGCCGCCGTGAGAAGCGACGCCCGGGTTGATCTGGTCGTCGAGCACCTTCTGCACTCGTCGCCTCACCTCCTCGGACGGCAGGCGATCGCCCTCGGGCAGATCCGGAGGCGGGTTCAGGAAGCTTCGAATCGCTGTCCCTATCCTCTTGCCGAGCTGGCGCCAGTCTTCCTGCCCCGATTGCGTCGCGGTCACCAGGTTGTCGTTGAGCTCAACGAAGGTGATCCCCGGTATGTTGAAGAGCTTCGACGCAAGAGCGTTCCCGTTTGCCTCTTCCTTGCTGTTGAAGGTCGCCGCGCCCGCTTCAACCGGGCGGTCGACCGTAAACCGGCAGACCTTTATGTCCTGGGTGTCAACTTCGGCCCTGATTTGAATTTGCAATGGAGAACTCATGCTTGCACTCCTTCTGGGTTTGGTTCTTTCTTTCGATCGATCATTATAGCTGTTTGTGCCCTGGTACTCCACACGGACTCGCGACAACAACCCTCATTCTAAAAATCGACAGGTTCTGTGGCCTATCCCTTCGAGATGTTGTAGACCACCGCAGTCTTCTCGATCGGACGAAACTGGTCCCGCGTCGGTTCCGCGCAGCAGAACCAGGATTCAGTCAACCGCGGGGGCCGGAGTCTCAGCGCTTCGATTTCGGGGATCTTTCGTCTGGGAGCGGCATCGCCGCGAGCCTCATATGCAAGCTCGCGAATCTTGTAAAAGGTCAGGGCCGCATCTTCGTTGCTGGTGACCGATTGCTCCACCAGAACGCTCACCTTCTCGTGTAGTTCATCCA
>DASYSA010000356.1:0-17555 GCA_036003885.1 Blastocatellia bacterium
ACGTTCGTTCGGTTGCTGCTTGCGGGTGGGCGGGCTCTTCGGAACGCTCAGCAAATCTAGTCCCCCCGTTCCTCCCACTTCAAGCTCAAGTTGTGCCTCCTTTAGTTATTCGTTGGCCACTGGAGAAAAGAGCAGTTGTCCAGAGGAATCCAAGAAATTGGAGAATTTCCAAAAAAATGGACGGCTCTGTGACAAAAAGGTGAGCGAGTAAGGCCGGGACGCCGAGAATACCGTTTGAATCGTGCCGGCTCAACGTCGGAATAGCAGTTGCAATTAAGTTACGGATTTCTCGCCAATTTACTCGAACGGGCGGAGTTAGGGATGACGGACATATTGAGCAAGTCAAAGCTTGTCGCAGTCCTTGCGGTAACGGCTCTACTTGTCGTCATCGGAGCTCTGAATCTTCGCGACCGTTTGAGCTCCCCAGCGGTTCCGGTTCCCGATGACGGGGTCGAATGGGTGAATACCGCCGATGGCGTCCAGGCCAGATCCGTCTCCCCGGATTCACCGGTTGCTCTTTATGTTCAGCCTGGTGACTACGTAAGGGCAGTTTTTTTCGTCAATGAGCGCGAAGTCGTGAACGGAGTCACGACGCTCAAATACGAGCGGATCACCCTGGTAGAGGAACTGGATCGCTACCTCGACCATCAGGGTGTAGATGGAGACGCCCGGTATGCAATAGAACATCAGGACCCCGTACTCCAGAGCATTAACGGTATTGCTGTTGGGCTTTACGACGCGGATTTCAGGATCGGCACGCGGCCGCAGGAGAGGGTTGGCTTCTATCTGGCGTTTGTTGGATTTGTTTATCTCGTTATCGGTCTGTTTGTCTTGTTCAAGCAGAGTCGCGCGGCTCTGACTTATCACTTTTTCGCCTGGTTTTTGATCTCATTTGTAGTCTACTTCTATAGCTCCACTCGCGAGCTCATCCCATTCGACAAGCTTGTATACGCGCTTGACGGCGCTGCCCTGGCATTGCTGGCGCCTGTCTTCTTACACTTCTGCGCAAACTTCCCCTCGGGGCGAAACCTGTCGATGCGCTCGCGCCCGCCTGCCATCGTGTTGTACCTGCCGGCAGTTGCACTCATAGCTTTGAGCATCGTTTGGCAGTTTAAGCTGCTCGGGTTCACCACCAGTCTGCGACTGGATCAACTGCGTAGCTGGCTCAACTGGTCCGAGGTTCTGCACTATGCGATCTTCTTCCTCGCGGGGAGCGCGCTGCTTGTGCGAACGTTCGTGCGGACGAAGAGCTCGCTGCTTCGGCAGCAGTTGAAGTGGATCATATGGGGGCTGGCTCTGTCAGTGGCGCCGTTTGTGGTCTTCTATGGCGTGCCGTTTCTGGCGGCTATGCGAATTACACTGATCATGAAGGCCCTTGGGTTCGGACCGTTGATATTGATTCCGCTCTCCTTCGGCTACTCGATAGTGCGCTACCGTCTGATGGACGTCGATGTGATCGTGCGCCGAAGCTTCGTGCATGTGATGGCCACGATTGCGGTGGGTGCGATCTACATGGCGGTACTGCTCGGGGTTGGCAGCGTAGTCACTTTTATCTGGACGACCGCCGATCCGGCGGCGTGGACCACTCGCGTAGTGGTTGTTGTGTGTATGCTGGTCGTGGCAATGCTCTTCGCGCCGATCAAGAACAAGCTTCAGGTGTGGGCAGACCGATGGTTCTATGGAGAACGATACACGCTTCGGACCGGCCTTCAGGATTTCGGCAGAACTCTTGCGCAGACCACTGCATTGCCGCACTTGCTCGACTCTCTCGTGCGGCGACTGTCAGATATGTTATCGGTCCGGAAGATTGCGATCTTTATCGAGGAACCCGACTCGCCTTCAGGCTTTTCCCTGGCACATTTGTCCGGCATCGAAGGGGGTCTGACGCTGCCTGTTAGCATAAAGAAGATAATTCGGATGCGTTCGATGGGGAGGGGGCTGATCACCGTAGAAGACATCCCAAAAACCGACCCAAGCCGTCAATCGGACCTGGACAAATTGAGTTCCCGGCCTGCGGTACCACTTCGGAAGTCCTGGCTGCCTCCGGTGCCGGGACAAGAAGGCGAAGATTCTCTTGGCAGAACGAGGGATGATCTTTACTACTACGTGCCCTGCGTGGTGCGCGACCGGATGGTTGCGATTATAGGGATCGAAAGAGCGGCTTCAGGCGCGCTGCTCACAAGCGAGGATACTGATCTCCTGAGAGCGCTTTCGGGCTATGTCGCCGTCGCGATTGAAAACAGTCTTCTGTACGAATCGGAGATGGACAAGGCCGAAGAGCTCGCCCGACTGAAGGAGTTTTCGGAGAGCATTATAGAAAGCGTCAACGTCGGCATCCTTGTCGTGGATCGAGAGGGCAACATCACGACCTGGAACAACGCTCTGGAAGAGATCCTGGGCATCACCCGCGGTCGAGCCCTTGGCGAGAACATTCGCCAGGTGTTCGATGCCGACCTGATTGAGACAATTCAAAATGTGGTCGGACGGGATGACTGGGCGCTTCCGGATGCGCGGCATATTTACAAGTTCAACGCGGCAACCGAAGACGGGCGCCCTCTCACTCTGAACATATCGCTGGCGCCTTTTGAAGCCGCGCGAGGTGTAGTGATCGGTACGCTTATCGTGATCGAGAATGTCACCGAACGGGTTCAACTCGAGCAACAGCTGCTGCAGCGCGAGAAGCTGTCCTCGATCGGTCTGCTGGCGGCCGGAGTGGCTCATGAAGTCAACACTCCGCTGGCAGGTATTTCTTCCTACGCGCAGATGCTCTTGAAGCAGATCTCGGAGGATGACCCGAAACGCACATTGCTGGAGAAGATTCGGGTGCAGACGCTGAGGGCGTCGGGGATTGTCAACAATCTGCTGAACTTCTCGCGAACCGGCGACGCTCAGTTCCGCGACGTAGACATCAACCGCGTACTGGAGGACACGCTCCAGTTACTCGAGCCTCAGTTGCGCAATACTTCCATCGAGCTTGTTAGACGCTATGACGAGAATCTGCCGGCGGCTTACGGAAGCGTATCCAAGCTGCAGCAGGTCTTCATGAACCTGATTCTGAACGCGCGCGACGCCATGCACGGGGGCGGGCGTCTCACGATCGAGACCCGGGTGGTAGATACTTCCGCGGTAATTGAATTGAGGGACACGGGAGTCGGAATAGCACCCGAGAACATAGCGCGGATCTACGACCCATTCTTCACGACCAAGGAAGTGGGCCAGGGGACGGGTCTCGGGCTCGCTCTCTCCTACGGCATAATCCAGGAGCACAGCGGGCGCATTTTCGTGGATAGCCGTCCGGGAGAAGGTGCACACTTCACCATCAAGCTGCCCGCGGCTTTCACCCGCCACATGCAGGTGGCCAGCGACTAGTCCTTCCTCGATCACACTGATGCCGAAAAAGTGAATCGTTGTATGGCCTGGCAGCTTATCAACCCAGGCTGTAGCATTTCTAATGTATGGGAAAAAAGGGAAACATCCTCGTCGTCGAAGATGAGGAGGTCATGCGTGACGTTCTCGGGACGCTTCTGGTTCCGGAAGGCTACCAGGTCGACTTCGCAAAGACCGGCGAGGAGGGTCTCGACAAATTTCAGCAGCGGCCATTCGACCTTATTCTGCTCGATGTCTCGATGCCCGGAATGGGAGGGCTGCGGACCCTTGAAGAGCTGCTCAAAGTTGATGCTGAGACGGTCGTCATAATGATCACCGCCTACGCGACGTTCGATACCGCCATCTCCGCATGGCAGCGCGGAGCCTTCAACTGCATCGAGAAACCCTTCGACAACAAAGAGATTCTAGGGCTGATCTCGGCCGGCATTCGCAGGAGGCGCAAGGACGAAGAGCGGCGGGCCCTCAGGCAGACGCTCAAGCGGAGCACCGAGAGCAAGGAGATCATCGCCCGAAGCGAGAAGATGCTCGACATACTCGCCTTCGTGGAGCAGGTTGCTCCCGCGCGTACCACCGTCCTGATAACGGGCGAGAGCGGGACCGGCAAGGAGTTGATCGCCCGCGCCATACACAATCAGAGCCAGCGGGCCGACAAGGCATTCGTTACTGTGAACTCCGCAAACCTTCCCACCGAGTTGCTGGAGTCGGAGTTGTTTGGACACATTCGCGGCGCGTTTACAGGAGCGCTCGCGGCTAAAAAGGGCTACTTCGAAGTTGCCGACGGCGGCTCGATCTTTCTCGACGAGATTGGAACGATTTCGATAGAGACGCAAGCAAAACTGCTTCGGGTAATCCAGGAGCGCGATTTCACTCCGCTCGGCGATACAACTCGGCGGCAGGTTGACGTCCGCATCATTGCCGCCACCAATGTCGATCTAAAGCAGGCCGTTGAGGAAGGCGCCTTCCGCGAAGACCTGTTCTATCGCCTCAACGTGATTCAGATAGGCCTGCCTACTCTCCGCGACCGCCGCAGCGACGTTCTCCCCCTCGCTCAACATTTCATTCGCAAGTATGCGGCCGAGAACGGGCGCCACATCACCGATCAACTCTCGGCCGAGGTCTTGTCTCTGCTCGAGGCCTACCACTGGCCAGGTAACGTCCGCGAGCTCGAGAATGTCATCGAGCGGGCCGTCATCGTCGCACAGGGCGACCACATCCAGCGTGCGGACCTGCGAGATGAGATCCTCAATCCTCAGCAGCCCACGGCTCACGGCGGGGGACAGGGCGTGGCAACTCAGATCGACATATCCGGTGGGATCTCGTTCTACGATGAAGTGAATCGGTTCCAGATTGAGCTCATCCGGCGCGCGCTTGAGATCACCGGCGGCCACCAGTCGCGTGCGGCGAGACTCCTGGGTATGAACACCACCACTCTCAATAGCAAGATCAGGTACTACAACATCCGACCGTGAGGGTAAGAGTAGGAGAGTGGGGGAAGGGGAGAAAGGGAGAGTGGGAGAATGGGAGAGCGCTGCTAATCGCATTTCGCAGTTTCGTCCGCGCTCAGAGACAGTTAAAAGGCGATAAGATTTGAAGGTGGACTGGAGGCGCTAGCCCGCCATTCTCCCACTCTCCCACTCCCCCATTCCCTCTCTCCCCTTCGCACAAGAAGCTCACAATCGCAGAATGAAAGGAAGCGATCGCTCGCCATTCTCAATAACCACGATCTGATTGTCGGCGCCTACCGAAAGATTCAGCTTTTTTGCCTTGAGCTTGAGCTTGAGCGAGTTGGATGTTGCATCGAATATGAACTCCCGATCGATCACCTTGCCGTTTATTTCCACGCGCGCGGCCGCCGTGAACTGGCTTCCCTGTATGGTCAGCGTCTTCTTTACGTAACCCACCGTGTTGACGATCGGGACCTTGATCGGAGGCGGATCAACAACTGCGTCCGCAATGTTGTAGATCACCAGAGCGAAATCCTGATCCAAATCAATAGCGTTGCCGGGCACGCCGTCGCTCGAAATGTTTGCCGCGCGCACTGTGATTGTGAAGTTCCCCTGAGCTCCGGCAGGCAGGAAATCGGGCGAAAGATAGATCGCTTCGATGTTGTTGGTTCTGTCGGGCGCGCCTCCCGCAACGCTGAACTGACCGGAGAAGTTGTTGCCGCGGTAGATGGTCGTGTCTCCAACTTTCAGTTCGAGGTCGAGATCGTTAGCCAGCGCCGGCCCTGCAAGCATGCCGGGTGCGTCGGTCCAGGCTAGCGTCACCCTGAGCGGCTGAGTTCGATCTGCAAGCGAACCACGAATCTCGAAGGTTTGCCCGCTGTCACTGAAGATCTTAGTCTGATCTATCAGTGTTCGCTTTCTGTTATCGAATGCGCGAGCAAGATTGACCAGTCCCCACCCTTGTCGCTCGGCGGGGAGATTGCCGGAAGCGTTGTCGCCGGTCAGGTACGAGGCCGAGTTTGTGAGAAAGGCTTTGAACATCGCCGGCGAGGGCATTCGACCGTCTCCCAGGAGATTGTGCTGGACGAAGTACCTGGAGAGCAGCGAGGCCGCGCCCGAAACGTGAGGGGCGGCCATACTGGTGCCCGATGACCACGTAAAGAGTCTCTGCCCTGGTGGCTGATAGATCGGGATGCCCGGACAGAGCCCGCTGGCATTGAAAAGATCAGCCTGAGAGGCAGAACCATATATGTGACTGCCCGGCGCAGAGATATCCGGTTTGGCGCGGAAGTCGCGCGTAGGCCCTCCCGATGAATATCTCAAGATGTCGAGCGCGCTGTCCGCACCGTCGGGACCGATCGCTCCCATGCCATCCAGGTCGCAGGAATCCCAGCCCGCCGGCCGGAAGTTCTCACTGGCTGCCACCGTTATCACGTTCTTGGCGGTTCCCGGCGAGCTTATGTGACCCCCGGGTCCGCTGTTTCCTGCCGAGAAGACGAAGAGCATCTGCTGATTTCCAGCCACGCCGGGCTGAGCGTCACGCGCCAGCGCGTCGTATTCCTGCGCAACCACATCGTAGTCTCCGGCCCCATTGCCCCAACTGTTATTTGATATTCGAGCACCCGCTGCGTAAGCCGCTGACGCAACTGAACTGAAATGAAGATTGAACGGCAAGCCCCCGGTCGCGCTGAATATCCGGGATACTCCCAACCGAGTAAAAGGATCCACACCCAGGCCGAATAAGTAGCCGGCCTCGTCCGTGTTTCCACTCCCACCAGATCCGCAAGCGATGGACGCCACAAGACTACCGTGCCCCCTGCGATCATCAGCGCTGTCACTCGCATAGTTTATGTAATATGCGACGCGGCTATTGCCCAGGCTGTCCCGAAAGTCGGGATGTACAAGGTTCGACAAGGTGGAGCCGCGATCCAGGCCCGAGTCGGCGAAGTCAATCAGAGTACTGGACTGAGTGTTCAGGCCTCCGGATTGTAACCAAGCGAGATAACCAGGGCCAACCGGCTCCATGCCGTTGCCGGTGAGGTTCGACGCCGCTATCTGCGCGCCACGCTCGTCGTGAAGCTGGCCAACAAAGGTCGGTCCCAGGAACAGCACTTCATCGAAGCTTGCGATTGGCAAGAGCTGCGCAATCGGCAACGTTACAGAGAGAACAACGAACTTGAGAAATCGCCTCGGCTCATGACTGATAGCAAGCGCGTGCGAGGTGATGTATTCAAGAGTCGCAGTGTTCTCGGGTGAATCGAGCAACTCGATGTCTACATTCGCGACGCCATTTGCCGCTTGTAGCTGTCCGTCGTCGAGCCTTGGATCTATCTTCAGAATCGGATCCAGGCGTTTCATCCACCTTATCGGATGTGTCTCGTCCGCAGTCTGGCCGCCGTGGTAGGTGGAAAGCAGCTTAATCTGTCTGGCGGTGGCACGCACGACGTAGGCGTTGTTTGGGATAAAGCCCGCTATCTCGGCGCCAGTGGCATTGAGCCTCTCGATCCACTCTCTCCTGATCGGGCCGGCGAATTGGACTACCCGAAGCTGCCTGGATGCGCCGCCGGCAGCTCCCGGGCTTACGAGAAGGCTGGTGTCCGCCTCTACTGTGTCCAAATCGGCACGGGTGCGCGTGTCGATCACTCCGCGCGTAAACCTGATCAGATTCGGATTCGTCGCGAGATCATTGGGCAAGTAGGTCTTGACGGCGTTCTGGATACTCGGCGCGCTGGTCACCCTCCGGGGCGCGGCCCAACACAGGATCGCCGTTACAGCGACCCCGGCCAATAAGAATCTGATCCATTGTGAATTCGGCTGATTCATCGTAAAGCTGCCTTAAAGGTATCTTAAGGCATCGGGGGGGTGCTACGGGGAGGCCACCCTTGTTCAAAAGCCGAACAGGTTAGCGATTATAGCGGCCGGTTCCCGCTTTTGCCAGCTTGAACGATGTATTATCATGAAGCATTACTACTTAGAAGGAGGGCGCGATGAAACCGCTTATGGTGAAACCAATCTCACTCATGTGTGCCGGAGTGTTACTTGTCGTTATGTTGCCGCTTCTGTCGCAACCTGATTCGCAGATGTGCTTGACGGCCGAGGCCCAGACCAGGCGGAGAACACTCGCGCGACCGACCTACACGGATACCAGGGTCATACCAGTGGGTACCAATCTGAGGGTGCGGCTCAACCGCGGACTCTCGAGCAAGGAGGCACGTGCTGGAGACCGCTTCACCGCCGACATTGTAACCCCGAGCCGTTACGAAGGTGCTGTAGTCGCCGGGCACGTCAGCTCGATAAGAAAGTCGGGCCGCGTCGAGGGACGGACAAGTATAGCGCTGTCGTTTGACTCGATTCAGTTGCGCGATGGGCGGAAGGCAACAATGCACGGCCAACTGATCCGTTTGTACGATGGAAACTCTTCTACGCAGGTCGACGAAGAAGGAAACGCTCAATCGGGCGGCCGGGGAAAGCAGACGCTCAAGCGAAGCGGCATCGGCGCCGTTGCAGGAGCAGTTGTGGGCGGTTTGATTGGCGGAGGTAAGGGCGCTGCGGCGGGCTTGATCATTGGCGGAGCCGCCGGGGCGGGATCGATCGCGGTTCAAGGCAGCAAAGAGTTGCGGCTGGAACCGGGAACCGAGATGCTTGTGCGCGTCACGCGCAGGTGAACGCCGCGGTCAAGCCTTTGGTTTGTTCAAGTCATTCGGCGCCACGACCAGGAAGAGTCTGATCTCAAAGTAAGGCAGCACCGCGCTATCGGTAATGATGCGTAGCTGCGTGTCATACCTTCCGGGTGCGTCCGCCGGCAAATTCTCTACTGCCAATCGATACACCTTGCCTTCTTCGACCGTCTCCAGGCGAGCGGCGAAATGGGACTGGTCCCCTTCGACGCGTAAGATCTTCAAGGGTCCCCGCTCGACCGAAAAGTCGAAATGGGTGCTGGCCTTCTCCCCCTCTTTGATCTGTTTTCCCCATCGAAGCCCGGGTCCCACAAACACCGGTCCGATGTACTTGCCTTCGCGTAGAATGGCTCCTGCGATTGGACTCCCATCAGGGTTTGAGAGCACATTAACGATTATCGTCAACACTATTGACGGTCGTTCCGGATCGTTGGTGTGCAGTGTGGCCGTCCGTATGGATCCCCCGAGTGCCAGGGCAGTGTTGAGCTTGACGCGTGCTTTGCCCTCCTTACCCGGAGGAATGACTCGATCCCACTCTACTACCTCGCACGAACAACTAACCGTAAAGTCTTTGATGACGAGATCGGCAGTCCCCGCGTTCTTTACGATGAAGATCTGACTGACTACCTCGCCGCGGTAGACATCGTTAAAGCTATAGCTGGTGAAAGGCACGACAACTTTCGGAAACGCCGAGGAGGGTGCCGGAGCGGCGGTCGGTTGCTGAGCGAAGATGCATAGAGCAATGAGCGGTAGTGTCGCGCTGACTGCCGCCAGTCGAGTCAGGCGCTTAATAATCAATGCGGTCATAGATCCCCCTGAAGATGTCTGTCGGAGTCAGCCTAAAGGTTAAACGTGTTTACACTTCGACGCAAACGATTCGGCTGCGCGGGCCTCACGAGCGGGCGACTAAAGGTGAGCACAGGAGTCCAGAGTCTCTTCTCGCATCGAGAACTTTTCAATTGCCCGGCCTCAAGACGCGATTCGTCCGATCGGACCGAAACTTGAAGAAAGGTCCCGGCGCTGCTATGGTTCAAGCGGAACTTTGATGAGAGGGATTCAAGCAAAAATGTTCAATCGAGTCGATGGGCTGCGCTTCAATCATGCGATAGCTGCGATCCTGCTTGTGCTTGTTGTGTCGTCTGGAATGAGTGGTCAGATTCAGTTAAGCAAGCCCAAAGCTGAGCCCGCGCTACCCAACCCGTCGATCATCGGCGCCGCCCGCGATGAGATACTAACAGCGACCAAGCAGATGCTTGAGACTCGCGAGATCCCTCTGGACAAGGAAGATTGCAGTCAGACGACCGGTGAGTGCACCCTTATCAGCAAGCCGGTGATATTTACTCGAGGCATCACTGCCAGGAGTCAGCTTCAGCACTACTGCGACGTGCCGGTGGCCGAAGTGCGCAACTGGGGGAAGGGCCGCTACACGTTGCGCATTCAAATCTCTCCGGCTTCGCCGCATACCTCGCTGGTTGGCGTCTCCGCGCGGTTCGAGGGCATGACGGATGGGTTGAGCGGCAGCGAATGGGTCGCTCTCTCGTCAAAGGGCGAACTCGAAGACAAGTTGTTGAAGTGCATCCGGGACCGTGTTCGTGGCATAGACTGCAAGGACGAGAAGAGGTAGCTCTATCCTGAGCCTCCCTTTCTCCCCCTTCTCCCCCTTCTCTCCTTCTCACGCCTAACCCCCGACCGTGACGTCAGCTTTCTGTGGACGCTGCTACAGACAATGTAATTTTTGGTGCCAACCGATCCGAGCAATTTGACCGGCGGGTTGTTGACTTTTGGGGCGATCCCTTCGCGGCAACCAATTCAACAAAACAGTCAAAACATAACCCATAAAAGCGATTCCAATGTGGTTTGGGTTCGTCTGTCCTCGCCGAGGATAAGACGCCTGCGTGCAGACCTCACCAGTATGGCCCGAAAGGGGGCACGTGGCATTGCCTTTGCGTTTGGGCACGTGACTTTCAAGAAGGTGGGTTGCTGAGGAGAAGTTAGGTTGGATGGTCGAAGATACCAGGCGGATATGAAGTCTTGAAGTGAATAGGAGAAACGTTGATGACTTGGGGAAGCGAGGTTTCAAACGACAGCTTTGCGGGGCGGAGATCAGAAGCCGGATTTTCATTGATAGAGCTGCTCATCGTGATTGCGATGGTAGTGATTCTGACGACGATATCGGTTTTCGCCTTGAGATCCAGCAAGCGGTCGTATGCTCCGGATGATGAGGCTAACCAGATCGTGAGCTTCTTTCGAGAGGCCCACCAACGGGCCCTTTCACAACGACAGACTCAGCGGGTGACTATTGATCGGAATCAGCTCGTGGTTCGGCTGATGGATGAAGGGCTGCTGCCGGGAGGCGACGAGGTGGAGATCATAAGAGGGAAGCTGAATGGGACCGTCGCTATGACTCAGCCCAGCATTGGCGGCAATCTTATCCCTCTCCCACCTCCTCCCTATAACTACAACACTGCTGTGTTCACAGCGGGTGTCTGCCAGTTCAGATTTCGGGCGGATGGTTCGGTAGTCGACCCGGCCGGTAATTCTGTGAGCGCGACGTTCTTCTTCACTCCGCTCGATATGAACGACCAGAGCGGTACTCTGGTTCGATCGGTCACCCTGTTTGGGCCGAGCGGCTCTACGAGGGCATGGAAATACGACGCCACCAACACCCAATTCATCTCGGGGACATTGTGATGACCAGGATCAAGACACAGGAAGCAGGCTTCTCTTACATCGACGTGATGATCGCGGTCGCGATCTTGTTGATTGGCGTGATGGCGCTGGTTGGGGCTATCACGAATGGAATCAATATGACCACGAGGAGTCAGGAGGCCCTGGCTGCCAAGCAGATAGCCTCCTCGACCGTGGAATCCATTTTCACCGCGCGCGACCTGGAGACCTTCAAGTGGGAAGCGGTCGGAAACGTGGGCAACGCAGCCGTTCCCGGCGCGATCTTTGTCGCGGGCAAGCAGAATATCTACCCTACCGCGGGTAAGGATGGCATTGTCGGAACGGCAGATGACGGGTGGGGCGCTGATGGGATAGCCGGGAACTCGGATGACGGCCAACCGGCGATCGGCATGCAGCGCGAGATTGTTGTGACTGATCTTGTTGATCCGGATCGACCCACTTCGCCCATAACGCTGCGGCAAATCGATGTGACCATCTACTACTCTGTAGGGCCCATCCAGCGCCAGGAGACATTCACCAGTTACATTGCTAACTACCGGATTAGGGTGGTTTGAGGGGACACAGAGATGGCAAACAGAAATAGAGTTGCACGGGAAGCCATCGGCGGGACCGGGCGCGATGCCGGTTTCACGGTCATAGAGATATCGGTCGCCGTCGTAGTCTTCACAATAGTGATGGGCGCTATTTACGGGTTGTTGATGGTGGCGCGAGGCGGCAGGCTCAATACTAACCAGCGTTCTGAGATCCTGCAGAATGCCCGCATCGCGATTAATACGATGAGCCGCGATGCAATCAACGCAGGAGTAGGGTACCCGAATCTGGGCGCCACTCTGCCCGACGATCGCCTTGCTACGATCATGGGCGGAACCGCCGACGCGGACACAGACCCCGACGTGCTGACTCCGGTCTTTGCTCGCAACGACTCGCAAACGATCAACGGAGTCGCCACCGATCAGATAACTTTCCTGTTCATCGACGACACATTCAACGGAGGAGTGTCGCTGCCGATCACAGAGATCCGGAATCAGGGCGCGGAATTGGGAATCCAACCCGGCTTCAACAACGCACCTTGCGCTCAGGGAGACATCTACATAGTTACGGGGCAGAACGGTTCTGCGCTGGGAATGATGCACGACGGGGGTACCGAGGTAGCCGGGACCAACACCGACAGGGTCACCTTCGCCACCGCCGACCCACTCCAGATTGACAACCCAGGGGCTACAAGTCCCATAGGGAATATCCAGGCGCCTGCAAGCCTGCAGAGAGTATCGTGGGTCTCTTACTTTCTCGTACCTGATGTCGGAACTGACGCAGGCACTGGCGTCCTGATCCGTCGCGTGCATGGAGGAGCCACCGGATGGGTGGACCAGCCGCTCGCATTCGGCATCGAGAATTTGCAGATTCAGTACGTGCTGATCGACGGCTCTGTGGTTGATGTTCCGGCCGTGGGTCAAATGGATGACATACGCCAGGTCCGCCTCAGCGTTGCAGTTCGCAGTCCTGATCCGGATCCGAACGCGCCGCGCGACCCGGTTACCGGCCAGCATCTGCCGTTCAGGACAACGCTGACATCTACGTTCAGTACACGCAACCTCGTGTACGAGAAGATATGAGTCGTAGTTTGAGACTCCAACTGTGTGTCTCGGACGGCTCAGGAAGCCGAGCGGAATAGCCAAAAGGAGAGGTGTATGAGTATTGAGAGATACGAGAATCAGATCGACACGGGCCCGGGGAGGCCGGACCAGCGGGGAACGGCAACGCTCACCGCGGTGTTGATCCTGGGATTGCTTGCGGTGTTTACCGCGGCAACTCTCTCGCGGGTTACGACTGAGGCCCTGGTAATGGGTAATGACTATTCCAACACCCAGGCTTTCTATGCGGCGCAAGCGAGCCTCGAGCTCATGTCACGGAACTTCAACAAGATCTTCGACGTTCAGCTCAGACCCTCCGCCGCTGACCTGGATAGGATCAAGACGACGACGCCGACAATCACAGCCTTTAGATTCGTCCAGGACATCAGGCAGGACGCTGCCTCGAGCACGAAGCCGATCGAGGATGGTCCGTTCTCGGGTCTCATGTCGCTCCGCACCCCCTGGGACCTTCAGGCGGTAGCCACCTACGCGAACGGCGCTCAGGCGCAATTAACGCGCACGTTCTATAATCATCAGATTCCGATCTTTCAGTTCGGGATCTTCTACAACGACGACATGGAACTGCACCCTGGCCCGAACTTCAACTTCGGCGGCCGCGTCCACTCGAACGGAAACCTCTTCATGATGTGTGGTTCCAATCTCTACTTCCGTTCCAGAGTGACAGCCGTGGGAGAGGTCATCACCGACACGTCTCGAATGGGTCTACGCAGCGGGGACGCGGGCTGGAGCTGGAACGGGAAGGTCTGGGTTGCGGATTCATCAAACACGTTTCGAGAGGTCGTAAGGGGAAGCGTGTTGAAGCTGAGTTCACCCAACACCCAGGCCACTGACCCGGATATGCCGAACTGGACCAAGAACGCGACCTGGTCTCAGGACCTGAAGGTCTTCAGCGGCAATTTGCTTGCGAATCAGCCGAAGCTTCAACTACCGCTTCAGATCGGCACTAACGATGATCCCATCGAGATCGTCAAGCGAGGGATTACCGGAGAGAGCGCCATTCTGAGGGATTCGCGTTACTACAACAAACCTGGCATACGAGTCTCATTGAGCGATAGCCAGGGTCGCTTGCCGGGCGGGACAGGTGGCCTTCGCCTCGATGGTAAGTATGATGGGCTCGGCGCTGCGAGCGGAAGCCAGGCTAATGCGGCTGACGGGACCCGAGGGTATAAGCCGAGAGCAATGAATGACGGCTACCAGGCCAAGCGGGTCAACGGCCATCGCTTCTACACCGGACCAAGTTACACCGACGCCGGCATGCCCCCATCGCGTGAGAACTGGATCAAAGTCGAGATTGTGACGCAGAACAGCGCGCTTCAGCCTGTTGCGCAGGACGTAACCGAGGATTTTCTAAGCCTTGGACTCACGCATAAGGACGCCGGCGGACTCAACATCGGGGATGATCGCGCCATCCTTAAAATGCAACGCTACGAAATGATAGGCCCGCCGCTGAAGGTGGCAGCCACCAGTATTCAGGCTACGCAAACCAACGCCACGACTCCGGCCGCGTTATTCACCTTGCTGGTGGATGCCCGCACCGGTGTCGGCGCAGTGCCTGTCTGCAATTACAGAAGTGCCGCCACACCCAATTTCAACTATGTGGCAACCAGCAGAAGGGATGCTACAACCCAAAAATGGCTGGCATCCGTGATCGCGGGTACCGATCAGGCTGTGGCAGCCCAGGAAGGAACGGCGCCATTGGCCGCCGCGACCACGCTCACAACGACCCCGCCCACCGAGTTTGAAGTAGACAAACAGATCGACGGAATCGACTATCGCGTCGTGCCATTCCCAATCAAGATGTACAGCTCGCGCGAGGGCCTTTACAACGAAGACCTTCCCGAGGGAAGCGTGCTCTCGCCCGGTAGCTCCACAGCTCCTTCCTGGTGGTATCTCTACACCGGCACCTCGCCGGGGGTTGGCATGGGGACGACCTCAAAAGTCCCAGTCGTCGGCGTCCTGAGCGTTATCGACATAGACATGGGTAATTTGGACAGATTCCTGAGTGGAACCTGGAACGGTCAGTTCCCCAACGGGCTTAAATCCTCGGACATCCCAGATAACGGCGGCTCAGGTTGTATTATCTACGTGTCGGATCGCCGCGGTGACCGGGACAACGATGGCGAATACGATATGGAGGACATCTACGGGCCGAACGATGGAGTCATACAGCCGGGTGAAGATGTGAATCATAACGGGACTCTGGAAGCAGACTACCTGTGGGAGGCGGATCGCTACAATGTCAGTATCGAGAGCGATGTGGCCGCATTGATAGACTGGAAGTACTTCCGAAGAGCAGTGCGTGTCATAAACGGCCAAACGCTGACGGCGTACGGCACCCTCAATCGGGGCTACAGTGTCGCCTCAGAAAATGGGTTGTACACGCTTGGCAATTTCAATGCGACGGGAATCACAGCGGTCGGCACCCCGTCGCAGCCGGCTGACTACAGTGGGTCCGAAGTCCCGGCTTCACTTGTGGCAGATGCGGTCACGATTCTCTCCAAGGAATGGAACGACGCCAAGAGCTTCCGTAATCCATGTGACTATGGGACTCGCGTTGTCGATGCCGCGGGCGAAACCGCTGTTCGAGCGGCGCTCCTGATGGGCGACACGAGAAGCAGCTTGAGGGTCGCCGGGCGGCCCAATCAGGGCGGCGGCGACTCCGACCTTGCAGGAGGAGTACATAACTTCCCGCGCTTCCTGGAAAACTGGGGAGGCAACCGATTCAATTACTGCGGATCTCTGATCAACCTCTTCAACAGTCGCCAGCATGACGGCGCACACAAGAACGGAGGGAAGACTTATTCTCCCCCAACGCGTAACTGGGTCTTCAATACGGCATTCCTGGACATTAACCGTTTGCCGCCGGGCACGCCGTTCTTCCAGTACATACAGATGACCGGCTTTCGGCAGACTGTGCGTCAGATCCAATAGGATCTAAGGATCTAGGATCTCTAGGATGTAGGATCTAGGATTTAGGATCCAGGATTTAGGATTTAGGGTTTAGGATGTTTAGGATTTAGGATTTGTGATTTAGGATTCGTTAGGATTTGGATGGCGGAACCCAAACGCTAAGTCCTAAATCCTAGATCCTGAATCCTAGATCCTAGATCCTAAATCCTAGATCCTGTCTAGTTCATCGCCATGAGTGCGGCAAGTACCTCGATCCCATCCCATAGATTCTGGAGTCGCAGGTTTTCGTTAGCGCCGTGCTGGTTGTTGTCATGATTGACGATTGGCACTCCCACTTGCGGCGCTCCCGTGGCTTCCTCGAATATCCACAAAGGTCCGCTTCCACCGAGTGTCGGAATCAACACCGGCTTCCGCCCGATCGCCTGGCCGACCGTGCTGATGATCTTCTTCACGACTGGAAGATTCATGGGTGTGCGCACCGCGCGATAACCTTCTCTCACTGTGATACGGGCAATGAGCGGATGCTTCAATCGGGTCTCTCGATCCGGCGGCTCAGTAACTATGAAATATCCCTGCTTCCTGATGTGAGCCATGAGGCGCTCAACCTGACGGCGAGGGTCGTTTCCTTTTACGAGTCTCAGGTCGACAGTTGCAATCGCCTCCGAAGGAATGATTGTGCGCGCCTCCTCACCCACATATTCGCTCCGAAGTCCATCTATGTTGAGCGAGGGTTCATTTATCAAATCTCCGAGCGAGCGACCGCTTTGATCGGTCCCGGACAGTCCGTATTCGCGCATCAGATCGGCATCTGCCGCAGGCATTTCGCTCAAAGCCCTCTTCTCCTCTTCGCCAAGCGGCGCGACGTCATCGTAGAACCCTTCAATCAGGACGCGCCCTCTGTCGTTTTTCATGCTGGCGAGCAGGCGGGCTAGTCTCATCGCCGGGTTCGGGGCCCAGTTGCCATAGTGGCCGCTGTGCAGCGAGCGATTCGCGCCGTAGACAGTGATGTCCAGGCTGACGATTCCACGCATCCCGAAGAAGAGAGCCTGCCTTCTGGTCTGATGGACAGGCCCGTCGGCGCATAGCCACACATCCGCCTTCAGCAGGTCGGCGTTTCGTCTGACCAGTTCCTCCAGATGGCGCGAGCCCGCCTCTTCTTCCCCTTCGAAGAAGAACTTGAGATTCGCCGAAAGCCCCTTCCCGGATGCTTTGAGCGCATCGAGCGCTACGAGCATTGCAACGATCGGGCATTTGTCGTCGGAAGCTGAGCGGGCATAGAGTCGCGATTCCGGATCGAACCTTTGACCACGGCCCGGCAGAGGGATAGTCTTTCCTCCCGCTTCAAGAGCTGCCGATCGAAGGACCGGTTTGAACGGGTCGCTCTCCCACTTCGACGGATCAACGGGTTGCCCGTCATAGTGTGCGTAGAACCCGATCGTTTGCGTTGCGCCCGGCGTTTTCAACTCCCCGAAGACTGACGGAGGTCCGCCGCCTTCAAGTAATCTTGCGCGGATTCCGCGTCGGGACATCATCCCGATGAGCATCGCTGCATTGCGCTTGATGTTCACCGAATCTGACGCGACGTTGGGAACGGACAGAAGCTCGATCAGCTCGCCGACGATCTCAGATTCGTGAGTCTGGCGGTATGCGCGAATCTGGTCTGTAAGGGACTGCGCTCGGGCGGCGGACCCGGCGCCCCAGAACATAGAAGCGAGCACACAAACACCCATAGCGAGTTGTTTCATAAATACCCCCTCTGGATTTTGGATTTTAGATTTTGGATTTTGGATTGCGCA
>DASYSA010000357.1:0-4656 GCA_036003885.1 Blastocatellia bacterium
CCACTCGCTATGGCAAAGGCGTTTCAACTCCGATCGTGAGATCATAGGCAAGCAGATTGTTCTGACCGGGCAGGCATTCACGGTTGTCGCGGTGATGCGGCCGGACTTCGAAGACTTTCTGGCCGCCAATTTCTATGAGCCCGCCGACGCGTGGGCCCCGCTCGGATATGACGCCGCGCAGCCGTGGGCCTGCCGTACATGCCAGCACCTCAAAGCAGTCGCGCGCATCAAGCCCGAATTCTCGATCGAGCAAGCTCGCACTGAGATGAATGGCATCTCCGCCCAACTCCAACGCGAGCATCCACACGACTACCCGACTCCTACTGCCAGGGTAAATGGGCTTCAGGACCTGTTTCTGGTTTCGATTCGTCCCGCGTTGTACCTGCTGATGGGAGCCGTCGGCCTTGTATTGCTGATTGCCTGCGGCAACGTCGCGAACTTGACGCTGACTCGCGCAACGCAAAGGTCGAGGGAGATCGCCATTCGCGCAGCGTTGGGAGCCGGGCGCTGGCGAATCATGCGCCAACTGCTCGCAGAGAGTTTCGCGCTCGCTTTGCTCGGCGCAATTGCCGGATGGCTTCTGGCGGCATGGGGAACGGAACTGCTGGTGGCACTAAGTCCGGCGAAGATGCTGCGCCTCCAGCCAGTGACGATGGACGCGCGCATGCTCGGATTCACCGCCGGGATTTCGGTGCTGACTGCATTCTTATTCGGTCTCGCTCCATCACTGCACGCAGCAAGGCAGGACGTTCATTCTTTGCTCAGGCAGGGCGGGCGAGGCTGGCAATCGAAGGGTGAGCGACGATTGCGGAGCTTACTGGTCGTTGGTGAGATCACTCTTGCGCTCGTGCTGTTGACGGGCGCGGGATTACTGGTACGAAGCTTCTCGCGTTTGCTCGATGTAGCTCCGGGATTCGAGCCAAAGAGGCTGCTGACGATGTCGGTCCCGGCAGCAGGCGCTAACTATGCTACCGAAGATCAGGTGCGCGCCTTTTTCCGCGAAGTAGAAAGGCGGATGGAGGCCCTGCCGGGAGTGGAAGCGGCAGGAGTAGTCAGCAACCTCCCGCTTGGCGGCAATATGGACAAGAGCGGTCTCCACATTGAAGAGAAACCTCTGCCCAACCCCGCACTCGCGCCGAGCGCCGAGCGATACGGCATAAGTCCCGGCTACCTTCGGGCAATGGGGATTCCAGTCCTTCAAGGCCGTGGCTTCACCGAGCAGGACAGTAGCGACGCGCTGCGCGTAGCGCTGATCAACCGGACTGCGGCCAGACGAATATGGGGAGAAGAAGAGCCGCTTGGAAAGCGGATAAGGCTGGGCGGCCCTGACGATCCGCTTCTCACAATTGTAGGCATCGTCGGCGACGTAAATCACTACGGGCTGGATACGCCGCCCGATCTACAGGCGTATGTCCCGAGCGCGCAGTGGACAGATTCGTACATGCAGCTCGTCGTTCGAACAGCGGGCGACCCACAGGCTCTCACGGGCGCGGTTCGCGATGAGATGCGCGCGATCGATAAAGACGTACCTGTTTACGACATCGCGTCGATGCAACAGAGGGTCTCGAGCTCAGTAGCGCAGCGGCGCTTCACCCTGGTCTTGTTGATTGCATTTTCCGCGCTGGCTCTTCTGCTCGCCGCCATCGGTATTTATGGCGTCATCTCGTTTTCAGTCACCCAGCGAACCCAGGAGATCGGCATCCGAATGGCGTTGGGGGCAAACCGCATGGACGTGGTCAGATTGGTTGCAGGACAGGGTCTGCCGCTGATAGTCGCCGGTGTAGCGATCGGGCTGGCCGGGTCCTTCGCCGCAGCTCGCCTGATGGAGAGCTTGCTGTTTGGCGTGAGCGCAACCGATACAGTGACGTTCTCCTTAGTGGCGGTGCTGCTGATTGCGGTGGGGGTGGTTGCGTGTTTATTGCCGGCACGCCGGGCAACAAAAGTGGATCCGATGATGGCGCTCAGAGATGAGTGATTTGTCCGTTGTCAGTTGTCAGTTGTCAGTGGTTCGTGGTTCGTGGAAAGCGGCAGCATCTCAGAATCGCAACTAACGACTAACAACTCACACGGACAACTGACAACTGACCAACTCGAGTCAACAGTCTTAAGGAGGCAACCATGAATAACCACCTGATAGCGATCTTTCTGATCGGCCTGATCGCCTCGTTTGGGGCGGGCAGTCCTCGAGCCGGGGCGGCCGTCGACATTTCGGGGACCTGGGTCTTCTCTGTTGATTTGGATGATGGAGGACATGGGGATCCCACGTTCGTCCTCAAACAGGAAGGCGAGAAGGTCACCGGAACTTACTCGGGACCTTTAGGGGAACAAAAAGTGACCGGCACCGTTAATGCCAACAAGGCCGTGTTTGGGTTTGAGGCATCCAGGGATGGAGAGACTATCAAAGCCACGTACACCGGAACGATCGAATCGGCGACCAGGATGACGGGCACGGTTGCCTTCAACGATGTCGCTCGCGGTAAGTGGACAGGCACCAGGAAACCATAGCGAACAGAGTGCTGAGTGCTGAGTTCTGAGTTCTGAGTGCTGAGTTCTGAGTTCCGGGTTCGAGAGCATCTCAGGACACACAACTACTCAACTCCGAACACACTCCTTACTCAGCACTCAGAACTCAGCACTCAGAACTCAGAACTCAGAACTGCTATAGGAGAACTCATGAACACATTGTTTCAGGATCTGCGATACGGCGTCCGGATGCTCTTGAAGAACCCCGGCTTCACAGTTGTGGCGGTGATCGCTCTTGCTCTCGGCATAGGCGCCAACGCGGCAATCTTCAGTGTAGTGAACGCCGTTCTATTGCGTCCGCTTCCATACGACGATCCCGCCCGGCTCATGGTTTTGAGGGAGAACAAGCTGCCGCAGTTTCCCGAGTTCTCCGTTTCACCTGGAAACTTCCTCGACTGGCAGAAGCAGAATACGACATTTGAGAAGCTCGTCGCTGTCGGCGGCAACGCTTACAATCTGGTTATCGAATCGGAGCCCGAGCGGCTGCCAGGAGCGCGCGTCTCGGCGGGGTTGTTTGAAATGCTTGGCGCCAAGCCGGCACAGGGGCGCACGTTTCTTGATGAAGAGGATCAGGCCGGACACGAGAACGTAGTAATCCTGAGCGACAGTCTGTGGAAGCGGCGATTCAGCTCTGATCCAGGCGTAATCGGGCAAGCCATAACGCTCAACGCGACGAGTTACACGGTCATCGGCATTATGCCGTCCACCTTTCAGTTTCCGGATCGTGAAACAGCCCTGTGGACGCCTATGGCTTTCAACGCCGACCAGGCCCAACAACACGGCGCCCATTACATCTCGGTCGTCGGCCGTCTGAAGGCCGGTGCGACTCCGGAGCAGGCGAACACGGAAATGAACACAATTGCGGCACAACTGGCCGAGCAATTCCCTGATACGAATACCGGCTGGCGCGTCAACGTCTTTCCGATGCAAGAGTACGATGTCCGCGATATCAGACCCGCGCTGCTGGTCCTGCTGGGCGCGGTCGCGCTGGTCCTGTTGATCGCCTGCGCTAACGTAGCCAACCTCTTGCTTGCTCGCTCAACGGCGCGGCAGAAAGAGATCGGAATCCGCACTGCCCTTGGCGCGAGCCGGTGGCGGGTCGCTCGGCAACTCATGACCGAAAGCATTCTGCTTGCGCTGATAGGCGGAGGCGCGGGATTGCTGCTCGCCAGGTGGGGTCTCGCCTCGATGATTGCAATTGCCCCCCAGGATCTGCCCAGCGTCAGGAATGTCACGCTCGATGCGCGAGTCCTCGGCTTCACGCTTCTCGTTTCATTTCTGACCGGCTTGATCTTCGGCCTCGCTCCCGCTCTACAAGCTTCCAATCCGAATCTGAATGACACACTCAAAGAAGGGGGACGAGGCACAACGGGCAGCCACCATCGCGTACGCGGCGCGCTGGTCGTTAGCGAAGTCGCTATCGCGCTTCTGGTTCTCGTAATCGCGGGCTTGCTGATTCGCAGCTTCTATCGGCTGCAGCAGGTCAACCCCGGATTTAATCCAAAGAATGCGCTGGCGATAGGATTGTCATTGCCCGGCAGGAAGTACCCTCAGGACGATCAGCGGTCTGCCTTCTTCAGGCAACTCATCGAAAGAGTCTCAACGCTTCCCGGGGTCGCAGCAGTTGGGGCGACTCAATCTCTTCCAATCCAGAGCGACTATCTGCTCGGCTTCAACATTCAGGGACGGCCACCCCTTGCCCCCGGCGAAGGGCTCTCAACAAATTACTATGCAGTAAGCCCCGACTACTTCAAGGCGATGAGCATTCGGGTGTTGAGGGGCCGTGTGTTCACAGAGCAGGATAACAAAGATGCTCCGAGGGTGGCGGTCATCAACGAGGAGATGGCAAGGAGGTCCTTCCCGGACGAGGACCCGATCGGCAAACGCATAAACGTGACCAACGGGCCTGAGCGGTTCCGCGAGATCGTCGGCATCGTCGCCGATGTCAAGCAGTATGGCCTGGCTCAGCCAACCACGATGCAGACCTACGAGCCTTATCTGCAGTCTCCGTTCTCAGGCATGACCCTGGTTGTGCGCACCGACGGCGACCTTGCTACTCTGAGCGGGGCAATTCGCAGCGAGGTCCTCGGCATTGACAGGGAGCAGCCGCTGTCACGGGTCAGGCCACTCGAG
>DASYSA010000358.1:0-4739 GCA_036003885.1 Blastocatellia bacterium
TTGGAGAAGACAGCTTTGCCGGTGGCGCGCTAAGTGGCTTGAGTGATTTCTTCACAGGTTCTCCTCGAATTAGCGTGTCGAGCAGACTTAGATGAGTGGAACCAGAACCCTTCCCTTCTCATCCCGGTAAGCCCGGCCCAACCGATCCGCAAAACCGTGCAGCACTTCCATGTCACGCTCACGTACACGGTACTGCGCCGCTGTCGTGGGGAGCCGGTATGTAGCAATGCTCTCGTTCGACGGCAGCTTCTTCACCTGCATCCTTCCCTTCACCAACTCCGCACCTCTGGGTTTGGCGAAGTCCCACATCCTTCTTCCGATCTGCGAGTTCGTCAGCGGACAATCCGGATAACGCGCCCGGATGTACCGAATGAAGTACTCGTTGTCGATCAACCTCTCATGCGCTTGTGCCGGTACGTCGGCCACATCGATTGCCGGCCGCTGCCCCGGTGGGGTCTGCCAGCGCTTCAGATCCTCGGCCTCTAACGAGACCTGGATCTTCGCGCCCAGTACCGCCGCTATCTGTCGCAAAAGATCGAGCGAGACGTTGTACTCTTCGTCATGCTCGATATTGCGTATGGTTGACGGCGACACAGGTCTAGGAAGCCTGGCCGCAACGTCTTCACGACGGAGACCTCTGAGCTTTCTGATTCGCTCGAGTTCCCGTCCAATCCATTCTGCCATTGTGAATCTATTGTGGTAATGCCACTGCTGAGATACGTATTACGGTACCTATATTGACGCATTGCGTCAAGAAAAAGTTTTGGGATTTTAGGATAAACCTTTGGCGTCAAAATGTCATGATTGTGACGTCAGTAAGCTCCGTGACGCGAGTCGCAGGGTGAGACGGAAGGCGAGAGCGGGAGGCGGGAGCCGACGCGAGAAGCGCGAAGCGGGAAGCGGGAAGCGGGAAGCGGGAAGCGGGCACGGGCAGCGGATAACAGGTACGCCGCCAGCCGGTACCTTTCCAACGATTCTAGTTCGGGGCTAGTCCGACATCCCGAAACTGAGCATCTGCGTCGCCGCCTGCTCGGCGAATTTGAGGACCTTACCCGAGTAGCTGTGGCAGTTCGGCGTGTTGGTCCCCTTCACACAACCATTGTATCGCTGGAGTGCCCTCGCCACGTTCGGCGATCGCTTGATCAAATCCGCAAGAATGCTCGTGCCGTGGCAGATGTTAGAATCGATCGAAAAAAGATCGGCGGAAGTACATCCCTTCCACTTCCCGGCATGAAACGGCATCACCTGCATCAAACCACGCGCGCCAACAAAACTCTTCGCGTTCGGATCGAGTTTGGCGTCCTCGGTCAGCACTACGCCAACAAGGAGCGCCGGATCGATGTTTTTCTTCCCTCCTTCGACGACGATCGCTTGCGCAATCCTTCTCGCCAACACGGTATCGCCGGTGTACTTCCGTAACGAGAAGGCGACTTTCTTTATCTCGACTTGGGCTGCGGAGTCGGTTGGTGGAGGCGGGGTGGACTCAGTGCCGGGAGTAACCGCTGTGACGAGCGCCGGCGGAAGGTGCAGCAACTCGCCCGGCTTCACAAACTTCGGATGTTGTAGTCGAATGGTCCAAATGGTTCCGGCGGCGAGCAAGACCGCGGCGCCAAGACCATGAAGCGCAGCCTTCAGAATTCTTTTCCAGCGAGGTGCCGGAGGTCGCCGCGGTCTACGAACCGCAACGTTGATGAACGGATCTCCGGCCCCTTCCTGACGCTGGTCGAACTCGAGGTCGGCCATAGACCCTTTCGGTTGCACCTCACATGCCACACCCGGTATGGAGATTGCCCTCCCGCCGGTGCCGCGCTCCCACTACACTGATCAGAAATGAAAGAGTCCGAGGGACTGTACCGCTCCTTTCACTTCCTCAAAAAGGCGGTCATCGGACTCGCCATCGTGTTGGTGGCGCTTCTGCTCTTCGGGTACTTCTTCTTCATGCGCCACGTCGACGCGCCGAAGGCGTGGGTCGCCGCCGATCGTGAGCTGCAGGGCGGCACGCTTCACTACGGTGAGAAGGTCGAGCGCAAAGCCAAAGTATTCATGCGCCGGCCCAGCGATTATTATCGCGGGGCAAACGGGGTCCTTTATGCGACCAACGACCGGCTGATTTTCATCGGCGTCGCTCCGGGGAGCAAGTTCGAGAGCGAGGACGCCCCGCCCGTCATTCTCACCCAGGAATTCCCCAACGATACGCTTTTGACGATGCGCGCCGGACGCCTGTACTTCCTTACAGCGCACGGCGTCCGCGTGTCACATCCTGGCGTTCCGCGAGGTGACTTCGCCGCGCTGGGAAGTCAGGAGCCAGCGCTCGACTCGCTGGTTGACTACGTAAATACCGTGCACGAAGAGCAGCGCCGGGATGCTGCGTACGAGCGAAGACTGCGAGCTGCCGTCACAGCGCTTATCAATGAGCCGCTCTATTACACTGTGAAGCGTGGGGATGCTCTCTTCAGCATCGCCAGGAAGTTCGACACAACCCCCGATTCATTGCGGAAGTGGAACCAGCTGGAAGGCGATCGCGTCAAGATCAGCCAGAAGCTGCTTGTGAAACCCGGAAAGAAGTAGCTTCGTAGACTACTCGCCACTGCGCGAGCATCGTTAAGTCAACGAGGAGCACGTATGGATGACATCAAACAGGTTCTCGAGAAGCTGCGCGAGGAGCTGACGAACGCCGGCAAGCGGCTGGCCGAGCTTGCCGAAAAAGCAGAGGCTGAGCTTCCGCCCGCTGGAAAGCGGATAAATGAGGAGTATCTGCGGCTGCAGGCGCTCCTCGATTCCGCGATCGACAAGCTGCGCAAGAAAATGAAAGAGTAGGGTCAGCGAGCCCGCGCTCAGTGCTTCCTATACGAGGTGTGGTCGTGCCTCATGGCCCGCCCGGTACGCCGACAGGATCTGAATGTCTCCGACTGTCGGCGGCGAAAGAGAATACACTATCCCCAGGCGCCAGCTCTCATGAGCGAGGTGGAATCGCTTGTAGGTGATGTATGGGGCGTCCTGAATCGCCTTCTGCACGGCATTGTCTTCGATCTCGAGCAGCGGCTTGTCGGGAAGACAAATCTCCGCCGGCGGCTCGTCGCCGAACTCGAGGCGCATTACCTCAGCGCGTGACGTGATCAGCCAGCATTCCATGTCGCGATTCAAAAGATTTTGACTGCGCATTGGCGAGCAAATCTGATTGAATCGGTTCGGCGCGGCCAGCCTTTTCGAATGCCTACCTTTTCAGGGACAGTTGATTTCCCAGATCGAGGGGCCGTCGGTCGTAATCGAGCAGGTTCTTGCCGTCTTGTCGTGGGTGGCAATGGCGTGCCAGGCGGGAGGAGGTCCGGCATCGACTGTCGCGGTGACAGTAACACCCGCTGTTGGCACAAACCCCTGAGCAGCGCCATTCCCTGCGAAGTAGCTGCCCTGGCTGTCCATTAAATAGTTCTGCTCGTACAGCGCGAAATTCCGCAGGTCTGCCTTCATGGATGCGATGTAGGCAGACTCCTTGGTGCTGACGAATTTCGCGATTGCGATGCCGGAGAGAATCCCGAGCACTACGAGAACGACGAGGAGCTCGATAAGGGTGAAGCCCTTTCTGATGGCTCTCATGCTCGGGCCCGGGAAGAGGCTGAAAAGCTCCGCCGAAAATCGGGGGTTCAGCCTACCTGCACAAGCCCGGATTTACTTGGCCGGTTTGACGGCCTGGTTCGCCTTGAACAACGCCGCGTACTGCCCGTAACCCTCTGCCTCGAGCTGAGACGCCGGAATGAAACGCATTGACGCCGAGTTCATGCAGTAGCGCAAGCCGGTCGGCCGCGGCCCATCGTCGAACACGTGACCAAGGTGGGAGTCGGCATGCGCTGAACGGACCTCGGTTCTCGCGTACCCGAGAAGGCGATCAGTTTTGGTGTGAATGTTCGCTGGTTCGAGGGGACGCGTAAAGCTTGGCCAGCCGGTGCCGGAGTCGTATTTGTCGAGTGAGCTGAAAAGCGGCTCTCCCGATACGACATCGACGTAGATACCCGGCTCGTGATTATCCCAGTACTCGTTGCGGAAAGGAGTCTCCGTCGCTTCGCGCTGGGTGACCGAGTACTGCAGGGTAGTCAACTTCTTTTTGAGTTCGGCATCGCTTGGCTTCATGTAGACCTTCTTTGGTGGTGTCAAAGGAGCCGGGCCGGCGGCGGGTTTTGCTTGCGCCTGGAGCGAAGTGGTGCAAAGGAGCGCAGCGAAAGCACTGTAAGAAAGCGAAAGGAAAAGACGAGGGGCGCGTCCTATAATATTGTAGTGCATGCCAGGCTCCGGTCTCGGTAGGCGATCTCGACGTTGATGATACGCCATAACGCCCGGGATGGTCCAGGCCACTTTAGCTCCGCTGGCAGGCCTCAGACCCGTTGCAAGCTGCAAGTCGATTTGCAAAATGCAACTGTTCCTAGAACTCAACCCCAGCAGGAATCGGCTCGTAAGCTTGGGATTGGCAACCACTTAGCCTCAAGTCTCAGATACGGTTCGAGCGTTGCCCTAACAGAGGTTGCCCCGTTTCGAGCTACCGCGTCTTTTGAACGCTGAAGGCCCAGAAAGCCGGCGGCGATATACTAACGCTTCAGGAGAGTACGAAATGAGCAACAAAAAGGGTTTTACCCTCATTGAGCTTCTGATCGTAGTCGTCATCATCGGCATTCTTGCCGCGATCGCGATTCCGAAGTTCGCCAACACCAAGGATAAGGCGTATGTCGCCGCGATGAAGTCTGACCTTC
>DASYSA010000359.1:0-36563 GCA_036003885.1 Blastocatellia bacterium
TCGGGCAGAAGAGGCCCGCAATCACGCGGTGATAGATATCGCTCGCAGGCTGAAGCTACCGCTGCTGGCAACAAACGGTGTCTGCCATGCCACCCCGAAGCAGCGCGAAGTCTTTGATGTCCTCACATGCATACATAATAAAGTTCGACTCGAAACCGCAGGCCGCGTGCTTGCGAGAAACTCAGAGCGATATCTGAAGCCGGCTTCGACGATGTCAAAGATCTTTGCCGACCTGCCTGAAGCCATCTCCAATACGCTAGATCTGTCTTCCAGGCTCAACTTCGAGCTGAGCGATCTCGGATATGAGTTTCCCAGGTATTCAGTCCCTCCCGGCGAGACGATGGCGTCGTTTCTTCGCAAGCGCACTTACGAAGGGGCGCGCGTGCGGTACACAGGCACAAGCGGCACTCCAACCTATGAGCATGCGCGCCGCCAGCTCGATCACGAACTGGCGATAATAGAGAAGCTCAATCTGGCGGGCTACTTTCTCATCGTCTGGGACATTGTAAATTTCTGCCGCGACCTGGGCATTCTGGTTCAAGGGCGCGGCTCGGCGGCCAACAGCGCGGTCTGCTATTCACTGGGAATCACCGCCGTCGATCCTGTAGGCATGGAGCTGCTTTTTGAGCGCTTCCTTTCCGAAGAGCGCGGCGAGTGGCCTGACATCGATCTTGACCTGCCGAGCGGCGATCGGCGCGAGAGCGTAATCCAGCATGTCTACGAGCACTATGGGAAACTTGGCGCGGCGATGACTGCAAATGTCATTACGTATCGCGGCCGCTCCGCGGCGCGAGAGGTTGGGAAGGTTATGGGGTTTGATGAGGAGACAATCGTACGACTATCGAAGCTCGTCAGGACCTGGGAGTGGCGCGACCCAAACGACACCCCCGAGCGGCAGTTTCTCGATGCCGGGCTCGACCTGGAGAATCGGCGAATCAGAAAGTTCTTCGAGCTGTATATCGCAGTGCAAGACTTGCCGCGGCATCTGGGCCAGCATTCCGGCGGTATGGTGATCTGCCAGGGACAGCTCGATTCTGTCGTTCCGCTCGAGCCGGCATCGATGCCTGGGCGGGTTGTCATTCAGTGGGACAAAGACGACTGTGCAGATATGGGCATCATCAAAGTGGACCTGCTTGGCCTCGGAATGATGGCCGCACTCGAAGACTCGATTGGGTTGATACGCGATGCTTACGGAGAGGAGGTCGATCTGGCGCATCTCCCTCCGGACGATCCCGCAGTCTATGCCGCGCTCCAGAAAGCCGACACCATCGGCCTGTTCCAGGTCGAGAGCCGGGCGCAGATGTCGTGTCTCCCTCGGCTTCATCCGAAGAAGTTCTATGACATAGTCGTGCAAGTGGCCATCATTCGCCCGGGCCCCATCGTCGGCAAGATGGTTCACCCTTATCTCAACCGACGGCTGGGAAGGGAAGCGCCCACCTATTTTCATCCCTCGCTCGAGCCGGTGCTCAAGCGCACGCTCGGAGTCCCCCTTTTTCAAGAGCAACTGCTGAGAATGGCTATGGCCTGTGCCGGATTCTCCGGCGGTGAAGCCGAAGAGCTGCGGCGGGCTTTAGGACACAAGAGATCCGAAGCTCGCATGCGCGAAATCGAAATCAAATTGCGTCGCGGCATGGATCGAAACGAGATCGACAGTAAGACTCAAGATGCGATCGTTCAATCGATCGCTTCGTTCGCTCTGTACGGCTTTCCCGAATCACACGCCGCCAGCTTTGCGCTGATCGCATACGCCAGCGCATACATCAAGTGCCATTATCTGGCTGCGTTCACCGCCGCGATATTGAACAACCAGCCGATGGGGTTTTATCAGCCATTCACGATCATCAAGGACGCTCAGCGCCACGGCTTGAAGGTGAAGCCGATTGACGTGACGCGTTCCGACTGGTTGTGCTCGATCGAAAAGGACGAGGGCGGAGAAAGATGCATGAGACTTGGCATGCGATATGTGAAGGGGCTTCGTGAAGAGGCCGGGCAGGCCATCGTTCGCGAGCGCGCAAAAGGTCCCTTTGCGGACGTTGACGATCTGCACAATCGCGTCTCCTTGCTACGCAAAGACGAGATGAGAAAGCTCGCCGAGATTGGAGCGCTGAATTTCATCCGAGCCGATGCCGAGCATTCTCATCGACGCGACGCGCTGTGGCAGGTTGAGCGAGCCGCGCGACCGGTAGGACCGTTACTGCGCGACCAGAAGGACCCGAGCGAGTCTCCGCTTATGCCGATGACCGTGGATGAGCGCATCCAAGCCGACTTTCGCGGCACCGGCCTTACGATCGGGCGACACCCGATGGCGTACCGGCGCGACGAACTGAATCGTCAGGGAGTCTTGCGCGCCATTGATCTGCAGCAGATCAAGAACGGCCGTCGGGTGAGGGTTGCCGGAGTCGTGATCGTGCGCCAGCGCCCCGGCACCGCCAAAGGGTTTCTGTTCCTGAGCCTGGAAGACGAGACGGGGATAGCGAACATAATCGTCACGCCGGATCTTTTCGACAGCAATCGAGCTGCGATTGACTGCCCGTTTCTTCTGATCGAGGGGGTGTTGCAGAATCAGGACAACACCATCTCTGTAAGAGCCGGACGCATCCAGCCGCTTCACTTCACGGCCGCAGCAGCGGCCTCACATGATTTTCATTGATTTACTAACTGGATGGCAGACTCGGCTTCGTGCTATCAAGACGAGGCAATATCAGGCCATGCAAGACGAGAACGATACCGTGATCCTCAAGGTGTTCGATGATAAGAGAGTGCTCGGGCAGACGGCGGCCGCTCAGGCAGAGGCAGCAATTCGCCGGGCAATAGCGGAGCGAGGGAGCGCGCGCTTCATCGCTGCGACCGGCGCCTCACAGTTCGAGTTCCTGAAGGCCCTCACCGAGGCCCGCCTCGACTGGCAAAGAGTAGAAATGTTTCACCTCGATGAGTACGTGGGCCTGCCGATCGAGCACCCGGCCAGCTTTCGAAAGTACCTGATGGAGAGGTTGATTCAAACAACGGGCATACAGAAATATCATCTGCTCGACGGAGAAGCCGATCCCGACGATGTGATCCGCGCGGTAGGAAGTGCCCTGGCTAGCGCTCCTGTCGATATCGCTTTTGTAGGCATAGGCGAAAATGGACATCTTGCGTTCAACGATCCTCCGGCCGACTTCGAAACAGAGGAACCGTACTTGCTGGTCACGCTCGATGAGGCCTGCCGTCGCCAGCAAGTCGGAGAGGGATGGTTCACGTCGCTTGCTGAAGTTCCGCAGAAAGCCATCTCGATGTCGATTTGCCAGATACTAAAATCCAGAGAGATCATCTGCATTGTGCCCGACGCGCGAAAAGCCCGGGCGGTCAAGTCATGCTTCGAAGGCGAGATTTCGCCGATGGCGCCGGCGTCGATCTTGCGAACGCATGATCATACGACCATCTATCTCGACGCCCATTCGGCGGCTTTACTCAGTCGAGACTTGATAGCTCGAACGAACCCCAAATGAGAATCGAATCCCCAGGTTTTTTAGATTTACAGGTCAATGGGTTTGCCGGAGTCGATTTCAATACACCCGGCTGCACTGCCGAGCAACTTCAACATGCTACCGATGCTATGCGGGAGACCGGCGTCACCCGGTATTTGCCGACTCTCATCACGTCCCCGATCGATCGCTTCGAAAGTTGCGCGAAGGCATTACTGGACTTCGCTCATCCGGCGATTGCCGGCCTTCACATGGAAGGGCCGTACATCTCTGCTGACGACGGACCTCGAGGCGCACATCCACGCGAACACGTTGTCAGGGCTTCTATCGAAGACTTCAACCGCCGGCAGGATGCTGCTTGCGGTCGAATAGTTTTAGTGACGCTGGCTCCCGAAGCCGAGGGCGCCCTCAGGTTGATCGAGTTTCTGGTCCAATCCAACATCCGAGTCGCAATCGGCCACACGTCCGCGTCGGCAGAACAGATCCGGGATGCGATTAAAGCCGGAGCTACTCTTTCAACTCATCTTGGCAACGGCTGCGCGAATCTTCTACCCCGCCATCCGAATATGATTTGGGAGCAACTGGCGGCTGACGAATTGCTGGCGAGCTTCATAGTCGACGGGCATCATCTCCCGGCTGCGACGGTGAAGGCGATGATCCGGGCGAAATCTCCCTTGCGCTCGATACTGGTTACCGATGCGACGGCGGCTGCAATGTCGCCTCCCGGCTCTTACAGGATTGGCGAGGCCAAAATCGAGTTGAGTGCTTCTGGCCGGGTTGCGGAGCCCGGGGCGACGAATCTCGCAGGCTCCTCGCTCACGATGGACCGGGCAGTTGCGAACTCGATCAGGTTCGCTGGTGGTTCGATCGCCGAAGCTCTCGCGATGGCCTCCACGCAGCCTGCTGGATACGTCGGGATCGAGCCCTGGGGGCGTTTTTCAGCAGAGTGGGATCCAGACCGATTCCACCTGGAGATCGGCGCGGTAACGCTGGGGACTGAAGGCAGACAGGCGAGGTAACGAAGAATGACTAAGCGGCCGATTCGCCACCTGCGCTGGTACATTGCTGTGCTGTTGTGCCTTGCCACCGAGTTGAACTATCTGGACCGTCAAACATTGTCCGTTCTGGCCGATACCATTCAACGAGAGCTGAACCTGACGACGATAGACTATTCGCACATTACCTCGTCGTTCCTCATCAGTTATGCGGTGATGTATGCCGTGAGCGGGAGAGTGATCGACATTGTCGGCACGCGGCGCGGGTTCTTGATCTTCGTCTCAGCCTGGTCCATCACGAACATGCTGCACGGGCTTGCAAACACGGCCCTTCAATTCTCAGTCTTTCGTTTCTTACTTGGCGCGGCGGAACCGGCTAACTTCCCCGCGGGCGTGAAAGCGGTCAGCGAATGGTTTCCGATGCGCGAACGCGCCCTGGCGGTAGGCATTTTCAACGCAGGCACTGCGATGGGTTCCGTCGTCGCGGTGATAGTTGTCCCAAGAATAGCCCTGGCATGGGGTTGGCGCTGGGCATTTGTGCTGACGGGGGCGCTCGGGTTTGTGTGGATTGCGGTGTGGGCTGCGTTCTATCGCCTTCCACAAGAGCATCCGCGCATCAGCGACGAAGAGAGGGCTCTGATCGCTTCTGATGAAAGCGCGGGCAGCGAAAATGGACGCCCGGTTTCTATCGGAAAGCTGCTCGGAATGCGTGAAACCTGGGGTTGCGTATTGGCGCGAGTCTTCACCGATCCGATTTCGTATTTCTTGTTCTTCTGGACTCCGAAGTACTTTCAACAGGAGCGCGGCTTCAACCTGGGAGATGTAGGTCTGTATGTCTGGATTCCGTTTCTGGCGTTGACTGTCGGGAACCTGGCGAGCGGGGCAATTCCTCGCTATTTGATCAGCCGCGGCTGGACGGTGAATCGAGCGCGGAAGACGACGATGCTTGTTGTTTCGTGCTTGATGCCGGTCTTGTGTCTGCTGGTGACGAGAGTTGAGAGCCCGGCGCTGGCCATAGTGTTGATGACCGGAATAATGTTCGGGCATGCCGCCTGGGGCAACATAACGCTGCCGGCTGAAGTCTTTCCCAAACAGGTTGTTGGAACCGTCTCCGGGCTGGGCGGAGCGTTGGGTGGAGCGGTCGGCGCGATTACGCAATGGTATATCGGCTGGGTTGTGCAGAATCTCTCATTCGCGCCGCTCTTTGCGGTTTGCGCCGTCGTGTATCTGATCGCCTTCACGCTGGTGCACTTGTTGATCGGGGAGCTGGGATCGATTCGCAAGCTGAGCCCGTACTAAGAGGCAGCCTCATGCAGGCGCTACGGAGGGCATAAGGCTGTTGTATTGCGGTGGCGCACGGGCCTTTAATGAATTACTGTGGGTCTTGTATGCGTCCGAGCCAAAAGGCCAGGGTAATAGTCGCCTGTGACGCGGAAATGCGCCTGAGGGCGGCCAGGGAGTGGTTGAAAGCCCATTCGCGCGACGCCCAGATTCTGGTTCTGGCGCCGACATGGGAAGCAGGCGATGACTTCGTTCGGATGGCCGCGCGAGATGCAGGCGCGCGGTTCGGCCTGATGAGATCAACGATCGAACGCCTCGTCTCGAATCTTGCGACTCCAATACTCGCACGAGAGGGGCGTGCTCAGTTAAGCCGGCTGTCATTGGAAGCCATAGCGGCCCGGGCCGCTCACTTACTTTTAGCCGAGGGTGCGCTCTCATACTTCTCGCCCATAGCGCGGCGCCCTGGATTCGCCCGAACGATCACGCGCACAATCGAAGAGCTTCGAATGAATCGCGTCAGTTTGGAGTCTATTCGCGGTCTCCCACGCGGTGGTCCGGACCTGGCTGTCCTTGCTGAACGTATAGAGATCGAGCTTGCGGAAGCTCGGCTTGCCGATCGCGCCGCGAGGTTCGAAGCGGCCCTTCATTCAATACAGAGTGATCGACCGCCATACCCCGTCGGGCTGCCGCTTCTGTTGCTCGATCTGCCGATAACAAGCGGTCTCGAAGCTGCGCTGATTGCAGCGCTCGCCAGCCTGACGTCTGAAACCGTCGCAACGGTTCCCTATGGCGACACGCAGACGATCCGATACCTTGAGCGTGAGCTGGAATGCCAGATCGAGAGCATCCAGGACTCCTCTGAATCCAATTCGCTTGCTTCATTGAAGTCGTGTCTGTTTGAAGACATGAAGCCCGAAGGCAGGCCGATCGACTCGAGCGTCGAACTGAGATCGTGGCCGGGAGAGGCGCGGGAGTGCGTTGAGATAGTCCGAACAATTCAAGCTGAAGTTGCGGGAGGCGTTCCCTTCGATCGCATTGCGGTCTTTTTACACTCGACCAACGAATACCGCCGGCACCTGGAAGAGGCTTTCAGGCGTGCCGATATCGAAGCTTACTTCGCTCAGGGCACGACCAGTCCCGACCCGGCGGGCCGTGCGCTCATATGCCTGCTGCAATGCGCGGCCGAGAGGCTATCGGCGCGTCGCTTCGCCGAATATATCTCATTCGCTCAAGTGCCGAATCAGCCTGATCCGAACGAGCGTCTCGATGCAATCGAGAGCTGGGCGCCACCTGATCACGACCTGTTGCCGGAGATTGTGGAGTCGGTTTTTGAGGAGACCGAGACAGCAGAGGGAGACCGCGACACGTTGCTGGCTGACCCGGAGGTCGCAGTCAGCATCGAGGGTACGCTGCGTGCGCCCTGGCGCTGGGAACAACTGCTGGTCGACGCCGCGGTGATCGGCGGCAGGGAGCGGTGGGAGCAGCGGTTGGCCGGTCTGGAGACCGAACTGCTGATCAAGCGCAAGGAGATAGCGGAGGAGGATGAAGTACGGGCTGATCGTCTGGACCACCAGCTTCGCGATCTCAGACACTTGCGCGAGTTTGCGCTCCCACTGATCGGGCGGTTGGCAGCTCTTCCGGCGCAAGGCGCCTGGAGCGAATGGCTCACCGTGCTGCGCGAACTGGCAGTGGCCGGCCTGCGCAACCCCAATCGAGTGCTGGCCATTCTGACCGAGCTTGAGCCAATGCGTCTGGTGGGACCTATTGATCTTGACGAGGTTCTCATTGTCCTGATGCCGCGTCTCCGAGAACTGAGCGAGAAGGCCGAGCCTGGGCCGAGCGGAGGGCGTTATGGAAAAGTCTTCGTTGGATCGACTGAGGGAGCGCGCGGAATGGGCTTCGATGTGGTCTTCGTACCCGGCCTTGCTGAAAAACTCTTCCCCAGGAAGATCGTAGAAGATCCGATACTGCTCGACGAACAACGGCGGGTGATCCCCGAACTGGCAACCCAGCAGGATCGCATAGCTACAGAACGACTAGCCCTGAGACTGGCTCTGGGAGCAGCTCGCAAGCGTGTCCACCTTTCTTATCCGCGCGTTGATGTTCAGCAATCGCGTCCGCGAGTGCCCTCGTTCTACGGACTGGAGGCGTTGCATGCAGTCGAAGGAAAGCTTTCCGGCTTTGACAAGATGGCAAAGGACGCCGAATCCAAGTCAGGCGCGAGACTTGGCTGGCCGGCGCCCGAGCTGCCCCACGACGCGATAGACGAGGCCGAATATGATCTCGCCCTGCTCGCTCCGCTGATCGACGCCGATCCGGAGACGGTGGCGGGCACAGCACACTATCTGATGTCGTCGAACCCTCACCTGGCGCGCGCGCTTCGAACTCGAGCGCGCCGGTGGCTGAAGCGTTGGACCCCGGCTGACGGCCTGGTTGAGCCTGACGGCCTTGCCCGCGAAGCGCTCGCCCACCATCAGCTCAGCGCTCGTTCATTTTCTCCTACCGCGCTTCAACATTATGCGGGGTGCCCATATCGATTCTTTCTTCAGGCTATTCACCGGCTCCAGCCGCGCGAGGAGCCGGTCGCGATCGAAATCGTCGACCCTCTTACCCGCGGCGCGTTGTTTCACGAAGTTCAGTTCTTTGTGCTGACGATGCTCCGTGAAGCCGGACAGCTTCCGGTCACCGCGGCGACGTTGAGGAGCGCGACTGACGCAGTCGACGATGTGCTCGACCGCGTTGCCTATAAATATCGAGAAGAGCTTGCGCCGGCCATTCCGCGAGTCTGGGAAGACAGCATCAACGCCATTCGCGCCGACCTTCGGGAGTGGCTGCTTCGTTATGTTGAAGCCAATGACGGATGGGTGCCTTATCGCTTCGAGCTGTCGTTCGGCCTGGCCGATCGCGACCGGCCCGGCGAAGACCCGGCAAGCGTGCCGGACGCGGTGCCGGTTGTCGGGGAATTGAAGCTGAGAGGTTCAATCGATCTGGTCGAGCGCCACATATCCGGGAAGATACGCGCGACCGATCACAAGACAGGAAAGGCGCGCGCGAAGACCGGGCTGGTCATCGGCGGCGGACAGCACCTGCAGCCGGTGCTCTATGCGCTTGCGTGCGAGAAGCTGCTCGATGAGCCAGTGGAATCGGGCCGGCTCTATTACTGCACCTCGGCCGGAGGCTACGAGGAGAGGGTCGTTCCCCTCGACGACTTCAGCCGCGGTGTTGCCGGGCTTCTGGTCGAAGAGGTCGGCCGCGCGCTTGGCGAAGGCTTCCTGCCGGCTGCGCCTGAAAAGGATGGGTGCAAGTGGTGCGATTATCGCCCGGTCTGCGGGCCTAATGAAGAAAACCGCGTTATGCGCAAACCAAAGAAGCCGCTCGAAGAATTGAAGAAGTTGAGGGAGATGCCGTGAGTGATGCGTGATCCGTGATGCGTGATCCGTGGTGCATCGATTCAGGTCAACGTGCGATTCGTTGTGGTGCTTCGCTCACGAATCATGAATCACGCATCACGGGCCGAGAGACACAAATGGGCGAGAAGCCTCTAGCAGAACCTCTAGCAGATCAAGCCGCGCGAGACCGCATACGCAACGACCTCGACACGTCGCTGGTCGTCGAAGCCGCGGCCGGGACCGGGAAGACCACCGAACTGGTCACTCGCATAGTCGCGGTTATCAAAGGCGGCCGCGCGAAGTTGGATCGAATAGTCGCCGTGACGTTCACCGACGCGGCGGCAGGAGAGTTGAAGCTTCGAGTGCGCACCGCTATCGAGCGGGAACGACAGGATCCGGACTGCCCTCTTCAAGAGCGCCAGCTACTTAACGCCGCACTGCCTCAATTGGAAGAGGCCCGCATCGGCACCATTCATTCTTTCTGCGGAGATCTGCTGCGCGAGCGCCCGGTCGAGGCTGGTATTGATCCTCTCTTCGAAGTTGCTTCGGACGAGATAACGCGTCCGCTGTTCGGTCTCGCCTTCGACCGCTGGTTCGAGGGTCAACTTGCAAATCCCGGCGAAGGCGTGCGCCGAATCTTGCGCCGGCGCCCAAAGGACGAAGGGCCGAAGGGAATGCTGCGGCATGCTGCGCGGGCTCTGGCCGAGCGGCGCGACTTTCCCGCGCCCTGGCAACGCAATCCCGACTTCGACCGCGAAGCGAAGATCGACGTCTTGATGGCAGAGATGAAGGTGTTAGCCGCCTGGGCCGACTCGGGTGACGAGAAGGACTTCTTCGTCAAATCGCTCAAAGAGTTGAAGAGCTTTGTCGACGAGATCAGCCGGACGGAAGCAGTGAGCCGGCGGGACTACGACGGCATAGAAGCCCGGCTGACCGGTTTCGTGCGCATGTGGCACTCGGAATGGGTGGGTTTCAAAGCGAAGAACAGCGCGTTTCCGAAAGAGGATCTGCTTGAAAAACGTAAAGCGCTCAAGGAACATCTCGATGACTTCATACAGGCCGCAGGAGCCGATCTTGCGCCACGCCTGCGCGACGAACTCTGGACGGCGATCGAGCAGTATGAGCGCCTGAAGGAGCGAGCCGGGTGTCTGGACTTTCTCGACCTCTTGTTGCGCGCGCGAGATCTGGTTCGCGACAACTCGTCCGTGAGAACCGAGCTGCAGCGCCGATTCACTCACGTGTTCGTCGATGAGTTTCAGGACACTGACCCGCTCCAAGCCGAGATATTGACGCTGCTGGCGGCCGACGATCCTGAAGAGAGAGACTGGCGCAGCGCGCGGCCGCTGCCGGGCAAGCTGTTCATCGTCGGCGACCCCAAACAATCGATCTACCGCTTCCGTCGCGCCGATGTTGCTTTGTACGAACAGGTAAAGCAGCAGGTCACCGCCGCCGGCGGAGCGCTGCTGAATCTCAATGTCAGCTTTCGCGCGGTGCCCGAGATTCAAGAGGCGGTGAACGCGGCGTTTGCACCGGTGATGGCGCGACAGGGATCGACTCAAGCGCGATACGTTCCGCTCCTTCCACGCCGCACGGGAGTCGAGACACAGCCGACGGTGATTGCGCTGCCGGTGCCGGACCCCTACAGCAACTACGGCCGGATAGTGAACTGGATGATAGACAAGTCATTGCCCGATGGCGTCGCCGCCTTTGTAGACTGGCTCGTGCACCAGAGTGGCTGGACAGTTACCGAACGCGAGCAGCCCGACAATCGTGTGCCGGTTCAGGCGCGGCACGTCTGTTTGCTCTTCCGGAGATTCCGCAGCTTCAACACCGACGTGACCCGGCCCTATGTCCGCGCGCTCGAAGCTCGGCGATTGCCTCACCTGCTGGTTGGAGGCACGGGCTTTCACACACGCGAAGAGGTCGAAGCGCTTCGCAACGCGCTAGGAGCAATCGAGCGTCCCGATGATGAGCTTGCGATATTTGCGACCCTGAAAGGTCCGCTGTTCGCGCTGAGCGATGCGCAACTGCTCTCTTACCGAGATCGGTGCAGATCGCTGCATACTTTTAAGCAGCCACCCGATGACCTGCCCGAAGCATTGAACGAAGTTGTCGAAGCTCTCGCGATCTTGCGCGAGCTGCACCGCGAGCGCAATCGCAGGCCCATATCCGACACGATCGGGCGGCTGCTCGCGACGACGCGGGCGCACGCTGGCTTTGCCAACTGGACCACGGGCGAGCAGGCGCTTGCGAACGTCTCACGATTGATGGATATGGCGCGGCGAGCCGAACGCAGCGGCATGATCTCATTCCGATCATTCGTTGATTGGCTCACCGATCAAGCCGAGAGCGGGGAAGCGAGCGATGCGCCGATAATCGAAGAAGGGGTCGACGGCGTGCGCATCATGACTGTCCACAAGGCGAAGGGTCTCGAGTTTCCGGTGGTGATTCTGGCGGACTTGACGGCGAGAGAGGCTCGCGAACCTTCGCAGTGGAGTGACCCCTCGCGCGGGCTCTCCGTCATGAAGCTGGCCGGCTGTGCCCCGCCCGAGCTGCAGCAGCATGCGGAGGAGGAGATGCAGCTCGAGCGCGAAGAGGCCGCGCGAGTGCTCTACGTTGCGGCGACGCGCGCACGCGATCTGCTGGTGGTGTCGGCGGTGGGCGATCGCCCGTTTGAGGGGTGGCTGGGAGTTCTGAACCCGGCGATCTACCCCCCGGCAAAGCGGAGCTTTCAACCGGAGACCAATCACCCCCCGGGTTGTCCCGAATTAGGGGAGGACAATGTGGCTCGCCGGGCACCCGGTGTATTGAGGCCAGGCGAGTCGGTCACTCCCGGGCTGCACAAAGCCCAGGTAGGAGAGCATCGAGTCGTATGGTGGGACCCCAACGTGCTCGAGTTAGGCAAGGAGGACGAACTTGGGTCGAGATTGAACAAACTGCTTGCGGCAGACGAGAGGGCGGTCAAGAGCCAGGCGGGTATTCGGGATCACGAGGCATGGCAGGCGGAGCGTGTGCGAGTTCGCGAGTACGGGCAATCCCCGAGCCTGAGAGTCGCGCATGCCACCGCCTATGCCGTGAAACTGGCTGCAGGAGCCTCACCCAAGGAGACTCCAGGAGTGACGAGCGAAGAGACGCGTGTTATCCCCGAATCTGAAGTCGAGCCTTTATTCGAGGCCGCGCCAAAGACAAGGCCGGGGCGGTCGCGGAAGCGTGCGCTGGACGATGCCTCGCTATTCCCGCCGCTATTCCCATTGTTCGACGCAGTAGAACGAGCGGCTTCCGAGGCGGCAGATGACGAAGCCGCGAAGCCAACCTCTTCAGTAATCAATTCAACGATGAGTTCGACAGGTTCTGAGGTCTCACGGGGTGAATGGCCGGAGGTTATGGTCGAAACAGTCGGCATCGACTTCACGCGCCCGCACGGCAAGCGCTTTGGGATACTAGTGCATGCAATTCTGTCTTTAGTCGATCTTGAGGCGGACCGCTCTGGGATTGAAGCGGTTGTGGAGCTTCAAGGCCGGGTAGTTGGAGCGACTTCCGAAGAGGTCGCGGCAGCAACCGAAACGGTAGCGCGTGCGTTCGAGCATCCGTTGCTGAAGCGCGCGGCTGTGGCGTTCCTTGAGGGCCGATGCCGTCGTGAGACTCCTGTAGCGATGCTGCTCGAAGATGGAACGTTGGTGGAAGGGAAGGTAGACCTGGCGTTCGTTGATGACTCGAATGTGGGCTGGACAGTTGTAGACTTCAAGACGGACTTCGAGATCCTGGGAAAGCTTGAGGAGTATCGCAATCAGGTTGGAATCTACGCCCAGGCAATTTCACGAGCTACTGGATCCGAGGCCCGAGGAGTCCTGCTGAGGTTGTAGTCAGACAGGCGGAGACATAGCGCTCGCTCAAACTGTTGCTAATTCTCTTATCGAGTTCGCAAACTCATTTGAAGACACGCAGCCGTTCGCGGGCCTCTTCAAGAACGTCATCAGCAGGCCTGCACTCGGAGCTTCAACGTTTGAGTCGAGCGTCTCGTCAAGGCTCTCGGTTAATCTGCGTATGACCAAGCAGGAGATCAGAGAAAGAGTTTGGGGACTCCTGGAAGCAGAACGCGTCGCGCGTTTCCCTGGCGCTAAGGGGCGAATTCCCAACTTCAAAGGTGCGGAGCAGTGTGCCCAGCGAGTTGCCGAGCTCGATGTCTGGAATCGCGGGATGATCATTAAGGCGAACCCGGACTCGCCTCAGCGCGCTATTCGGCACCTCGCTTTGAAGCAGGGCAAGACCATCTACATGGCGGTGCCCAGGCTGCGCGAAAAGAAGTGCTTCGTCGAGTTGGACCCTCAACGCATAGGCGAGCACCTTTACAAGGCTTCGAGCATCAAGGGTGCGTTCGAGCTCGGCAGTCAGGTTGCAGTCGATGAGATGAAACCGGTCGATGTGATCCTGTGCGGCTCGGTGGCGGTCCGCCGCGATGGCGCGAGGGTAGGGAAGGGAGGCGGATACTCCGATCTTGAATATGCAATCGCGCGCGAGATCGGGATCGTCGGTGCAGGCACGCCGGTTATCACAACGGTTCATCCGCTTCAACTTGTGGAGCAGGAGATCGATCTCGAGCCGCACGACATCCCGGTCGACTTCATAATCACACCCGATGAGATCATTACGACCAGGACAAGGCTTTCACGGCCGAGAGGGATCTACTGGGAGTACCTCGACGAGGAGAAGATCAACGCGATTCCATTATTGTGCGATTTCGCGCAAGATGGCGGCTTGTCGTCGTCGCGCAAACGAAATGTGAAAGCGGGGGCAGGGGCAAAGCCAAACAAAGCCAGTTAGAAAGGACAGCGCCAAATGAACGCCGACTGGGAGAAGCAGGTTCTCGACACCTGGAACATCAACAATCGAATCAATCTGTACATGCTCGACGCAATTCCCAAAGACGCCTTGAACGATGTATCGGCTTCAAAGGGACGCAGTGTCGCCGAGCAGTTTGCTCACATTCACAACGTCCGGCTGATGTGGCTCAAGGTCTCGGGGCCCGAGTTGATGGAGGGGTTGGAAAAGATCGAAAAGGAGCAGGCCTCGGATAAGAAGTTACTGGACCGCAGTCTGAAAGACTCAGGGACGGCGATGGGGCAACTCCTTCAGAAGGGAATTGCAGAAGGGAAGATCAAGGGCTTCAAACCGCACCTGATGGCTTTCCTCGGTTACATCCTCGCTCACGACTCACAGCACCGGGGTCAGATCGCGCTCGCGCTGAAGCAGTCAAAGCACCCGCTGGATAAAAAGGTCGCCTACGGAATTTGGGAGTGGGGAGTGAGATAGGAAATGCGAATTTCGAAATGCGAAATGCGAAATTTCCTTTCGACTTGACGCAAGCACACACCGTCCGGAGCGTGAAGGCTGAGGATAATGCGGAAGAAGATTGCGTCCCACGGAAACTCAGCGGCGTTGCTCGTTCCGCGCGAGTTCCTGGCCGAGACGGTCGCCAAAGACGGCGATGAAGTGCAAGTAACGATGATAGATCACACGTCGTTGTCAGAGCTATCGCGCAGATCGCACGAGACGAGAAAGTGAAGGCGGCCGTAAACGAGGTCTTTCGAAGTCGGAGGTCCACCCTCAAGCGGCTGGCAGAGTGAAGCTCTACTTCAATGTCGCATACTTCCGAATCACACCCACGACCACGCCTTGAATGCTCGCACGGTCCGCCGGCTTCACGAGGATGGGCTTGTATTGCGGATTGGATGCCTCCAGCCTAACGTGATCCCGTCCCTTATAGAACCGCTTTACGGTAGCATCCGTGCCGTCCACGAGGGCAACAACGGTTTGCCCGTTCTCAGCGGTCTTTTTGGACTGTACTACGATCAAGTCACCGTCGCAGATGTGATCGCCGATCATTGAGTCTCCCCGCACTCGCAGAGCATAGGTGCGGCCTCGGCCGACCATATCGCGCGGCACATAGACGGTCTCATTGCTGAGAATCGCTTCGATGGGCTGGCCGGCGGCGACGACTCCGAGCAACGGGATTTCGGAATCCTCTTCGGACTCCTGACGTACAACCTCGATGCCTCGGCTGACGTTGGGAATGCGCCGGATCAAGCCCTCGCGCTCCAGGGCTGTCAGAGTGTGATGCACGGTCGAGGGGGAGCTGAGCTTGAAGTGAGCGCCAATTTCGGCGATGGTCGGCGCGCTGCGATGGGCGTCAACGTAGCGGCAGAGGTAGTCATAGATCTGCCGCTGTCTCGGGCTTACCGGCATTCTTTGTGTTCTCCTGCTCGGAAAATCTGTCGAAGATTGTCGAAGAATCACGAAGATTTGTCAATCCGCAACGGAGAAGGAGAGAACTCCCATCTCAGCATGGCGATTATGAGTTCGGCGTGACATCATCTTCCGTCACGAAGTTGATTGGGCGATGGGGGTATTTCGATATGAAAGGTAACATCCCAATACCAGAGCTGAAACCCGGCGAGGAAATGTGGCTCGCCGTAGTGGTGACCTCGGTGCGAGAGAGAAGAACGCAACAGGGCGAGTCGTTTCATCTGGCAAATGGGCGCAACGCCAGCGGCAGCGTCTCGATCAAAGTCCCAAGCCAGGCGTCCGGGGAAGGGAAGCCTCTTAAGCCCGGGCTGTGGGGAGTCGTAGGGCGCCTGGAGACCTTTCAGAATCAGCCACAAATAGTACTCTCGGAGTACAGGCCCATCACCGTCGAAAAATACCGCGAGCTTCAAGGCGCTGAACCTGCCTTGCCGCGAGCGTACACTCTCGACATCGAGACAATCGCGCAGCCCGAGTTTCGCGAACGCGCCGCGCTCAAGCTGAGGCGCGCATCGCGGCTCGGCAAGATGAGACCCGAGCAGCAGGAGCGATACGACGAAGCCGCGGCGGCTGAAGAGGAGGAGGCCTACCGGCTGGGCAGCCTGGCGGCGACCTCCGGCCGAATCGTTTCTATCGCCGTTCACGTCGGACCCGTGCCTGAGATCGAAGGCTCGAAGCCGAATGAAACCGAACACGTCTTTGGAATTGCGGCTGATGGGTTGGAGCAGCCAGAGCTGCAGGCGCTCAGGCAGTTTCTTACACTGATGTCAGACTTTGATTCCGAAATAGACGAGATTGTGGGCCATAATGTATTAGGCTTCGATCTCCCATTTATCTTTCAGCGCTGCCTCGTAAACAACATTGCAGGCGCACCTTTCGTCAATCTCAGCGAGTACAATCCGCGAGGCGTCTACGACACAATGCTGCGGTGGTGGCTCGGCTCGAGGAATCGCGTGAGCCTCGACGATCTGGCCTGGGCATTGGGTCTGCAATCGAGTAAGACCGAAGAGGTGGACGGAAGCCTCGTGTTCGATCTTTACCAGGCGGGAAAGCTGGCCGAGATCAGGGAGTATAACCTGAACGATGTGAGGCTGACGCGAAAGGTCTATGAGCGAATGGTTGCGGTATGGGGGAGATAAGGTGAGCGTCGGTTGGCTTAAGACAGGGTAGCCGGAACAGAACACGCCCGCAACGGGTTTAGAGAAGAAAAAGGATGGCAAGGCAAATCTGGGTTGGTCCTGTTTTGAGCAACAACCGCGAGCGCATTGTTGAGCGATGCGCCGGGCTTATCTCCGAAGGCCGAGCCGACTCGGTTCTCTACCTGACGGCTTCTTATCCGTTGCTGGAGCTGGTGACTTCAGGACTGCTCGACGGCGAGCGCAACCGGGGCGTTTGGGGATCCCTTCCGGTGCACCTTTTTCGAGGGTTCGTCAGGCACCTGCTTGCGACCGCGATCGAAGAAGAGAGCGGTCTCCCGCTTCTACCCCGCATCCCCATAGACCGCGAAGATCTTCCGCTCAAGCGCAGCCTCCTCGCGCAGATCCTCAGGGGACTGGCCCGTGCCGGCAAGCTCAACGCCCTGGCGCCGCTCGCTCACAGTGAAGGCTGTGTCAACAGTGTTGCCTCGCTGATAGGCGAGATGCAGCGCGCAGCTAAAACTCCGGCCGAGTTTGAAGCGATTGTTCGGTCTCGCGCGCGAGATTTGAATGAACCCGTCGCTAATGGCGACGCAACTATCCCGCGCCAGATCGATTTCGACCGGGAGCTGAGCCTGATCTACGCTGTGTACTCCAACGCTTTGGATCGCTTTCATCTCACCGAAGACGACGCCGATCAATTGCGCGCGCTTTCGGTGTTGCGCGGTGAAGTTGAAGGCAAGCGGGTCAAGCTGCCGTGGCTGGAGCACGTGCGGCTGCTGGTGCTGGATGGCTTCTTCGACTTCACGCCGATTCAAGGCGAGATCCTGCGATTGCTCATCCCCCAGGTCCCCGAGGCGATAGTGAATTTGAACGGGGACCAACGAAACCCGGAAATCTTCAGACCCTACGAGAGCACGATCAGGCAACTTGGTTCCATGGCGGACTTCGAATTGTGCACGACTGTCGAAGAACAGCCGGTTGCCGGGGTCTTGTCGAAGCTGAGGGCGCGCCTGTTCAACCCCTTCGCAGAAGTCCGTGAAGGTGAAGAGGCTAGCGCCCTGGAACAGGCTCCTGAAGCCGCTTCTGAGACTGAGCCGGAAGAACCAAACATCCGCCTGTTCGAATGCGGTGATCGCGAAACCGAGATACGCACCATTGCAAAAGAGATCAAGCGGCTGGCGCTGGTGGGCGGCTACAGGCTTTCGGAGATCGCTCTCGTAGTTCGCCAGCGCGCGGCGTACTCCGACGCCATCGCCCGGATCTTCGAAGACGAAGCGATACCCTGTGCTATTGAACGGCGCAGCGCGCTTGTGGAGGTGCCCGCGGTTCGCGCGGCCGCAAAGCTGTTCCAGTTGCTGCGCGAGATGGGAGACGCCGGAAGCGCGAAGATCGGCGACCTGGCCGACCTGCTCAAGTCCGGATACTTCCGCCCCGCCGAAGCCGATGTTGCCGCCTTGTACGCGAGATTCAAACGCGAGCGGGAGCAGCTACTGATAAGAGCGCGCAAAGATGGAGTGAAGGAGCCTGCCGTCTGGGATGTGGACGAGCTTGAAAATGCGATCGCTTTCGTAGGCGGAGAGATGCGCGTTGTCGATTGGCTATCGCGAGCGCGAAGACTGGCCGGGCGAACAGGAAGACCAGCCGACGCTGAGCTGGTCGATGACGACGAGACTGAGGATAACAGCCTCGTATCCGTCGATGTGGAATCCGAGAACATCTCCGACGCGCCGGACATTGAGCAGCCAGGCTCTGAAGTGAAGCCCAGGCTTGCGCGCGAGGTTCATCCGGCGGTTATTGCCTGGGCGGCGACCTTGATTCAGTACATAAACAGCTTGATCGGCCAGATGCCGATGGACGGACGTCCGGCCGATCTTCGACATTCGTTGCTGCTCTTGCTTGAGCGGCTTCAATTTGCCAGCCAAATAAAGTCTCGAAGCTTATCGTCGGAAGAGGAGTTGACCAGGGCCACACTCGATCTGCGCGGTCTGGAGGGGATGCGCCGGGCCTTCATCGCCGCAATGCGAAGCTTCGAGATCGCCGAAGGCGTCATGGGCGACTGGACGACCTCCACAGAAGGAGTCGAAGCGGCCTCGCGCTTGATCAAGCTGGCATCGCTGATCGATGAGGTGATGCGTTCTTTGCGAGGACAGGGCGAGGCGATCGGAATGAGCGGAGGAGATCGCGATGGGTTGCAGGTGCTGGAGGCGACCGATGTCCGTGGTCTGCAGTTCCGGGCGATATTCATTGCCGGGCTGATCGAAGGCGGCTTTCCGCTGCGCACGCCCCGCGACTGGATCTATCCACACGAAGAGCGCGAGCGGCTGAGCGCGTACGGGTTGACTCTCGAAGACATCTCTCCTGCTACCTTGCTCAAGGAGGAGCACTACTTCTATCAAGCCTCTTGCCGGGCAACCGAGCGGCTCTACGTGAGCAGGCCGTTGATGCTCGAAGGCGACACTGAGACGGTTGCCTCTTATTACATCGAGGAGCTGAAGCAAGCAGCCGCGCCGTTCGAAATCGCTGCAGAGATCCTGCGTCGCGATTTTGACGGGCTAGAGTTGTTTCGAGCCTCGACCAGTTCCGAGATCGTGGTAGCGCTTGTTCGCCAAAGCGAGCGACATCGGCACGCTTCGCAAGGCGGGAATCTCCTGCCCCTGCCTTACATCGAGCAGGCAATTTCGTGGGCGAGCGAAAAGGAGTATCTGAGCTGGTGGGCATCGGATCGTATCAACATCGAGCGCGAGAGGGCAGGGAAGCGATTCACGGAGTTCGATGGGGAGATCACAAATCGCGATCTTATCGGAATGCTTTATAAGCAGTTCGGGGAAGGTCACGTCTTCAGCGCAAGCGAACTGAGTCTATATGGCAAGTGTCCGTTCAAGTTCTACGCTGAGCGGATTCTGAGGCTCGACCCGCGGGGTGAGGCCGCCCTCGACCTGAAAGCACTCGACGCCGGACGGCTGCTTCACGAGGTCCTCAGGCGGTTCTTTGAACGCCATCGATCGCAACAACTCAAGTCCCTGGATCGTGAGGAACTTCGGGCTGAGCTTCAGCAGGTGGCCGATAGGGTTTTCGACGAGCATGAGCGCGCGGTGCCCCCGCTCAACCCGCAGGTCTGGCGCATCGACCGGGAGATAAGAAAGATATTGCTGGATCAGGTATTGATATATGAGTTGAGTCTCCAGGAGAACGCGAATGGCGCGAAGACTATGCGCCCGACCTTCTTCGAGCTGGGGTTCGGAATGAAGGATGATGAAGGCGACCCGAATTCGAAGCGAAAATACCTCGAGCGCACACATCCTGAAGGGCAGACAGTGTTGCTTCGGGGACGCATAGACCGCGTCGATATAGCCCCGGACGGGACGGTGATCGCGTACGACTACAAATTGTCGAAGGGCGCCAACGTAACTGACATGCGAGAAGGCCGGGACCTTCAGATCGGGATCTACCTGACGGCGCTCGAGCAGCTCTTCTTGCGCGGTCACCCGATTGCAGGCGGAGGATTTTATGTTTTGCGCGGCAAGCAGGACCGGCGCAATCGCGGACTATATCGAATGAGTTTCAATGACTACACGAAGCTCAGCGGCAGCATTGCGGCGACTCTTACCGACGATGAGTGGCAACAGGTGCGGCGTGAAATGGAGGCCCGAATGTGGGAGTTCATCGACGGCATGAAGGTGGGAAGCTTCCGCGTGAAACCGTCGGCGCCGAAGGATACTTGCCCTCGATGCGACTTCTCCTCGGTATGCAGGTACGAGACATTCCGTATTCGAGGAAAGGAATAGCGACTTTGCAGGGGCTTCCCTGCACTACGACCAACGTGCGAGAACTGAAACCGGCACAGGCAGAAGCCGCTTACACGCTCGATCGGCATATCTCTGTCACTGCCGGTCCGGGCGCAGGCAAGACCACCGTATTGGTCGAACGTTACCTCCATATCCTTCGCACCCGCGACATCACTGTAGACCAGATCGTCGCGATCACCTTTACCAATCGCGCCGCCAACGAAATGCGCGAACGATTGCGGCAGGAGCTTGACCGCTTACTCCGTTCAGCGGCGCCCGACGAACGCAGAATCTGGATGCGCCACAAGCGCACGCTCGACGGCGCCGTCATTACGACCATTCACGGTTTCTGCGCGAGACTCCTTCGTGAGTTTCCGGCCGAAGCCGGCATCGATCCCCAGTTCGCGCTTCTGGATCAACACCAATCCGCGATGCTCGAAGAACGGGTCGTAGAACAGGCGCTCACCGAATTCATCGACTCGGGGGATGAAACGATCACCCGGCTGACCGCTGGCGTGGGCAGAGTGAGACTGGCCGAGGGGCTGATCAGCATCTTTCGAGGGATGCGCAATCAGGGCCTGAAGCTCGAGCACGTGGCCCGCATGACCGCGGACGTTCACGGGACCATCGATGACTATAAGGCAGCGCTCGAAGAGCTGAATGCCCGAATGTCCGAGTTCATCGCCGTACGCGGGCTTACGAAGGGCGCAGAGGCCAGACGTGCGGAGACCTCGCGGCGATGGCCGATCGTGAGGCAGATGCTGCTGGAGATGACTGACCAGATGCTCGCAGGCCAATTGCCATGGTCATCGCTCGCAGACTACTGTCAGGCGGTCGAGGAGTTTCGCGAGACGAGCAGGCCGAATGCGTCGGGGACGATCGGCGACCTCGTCAAAGTTCTGGACGAATTGATATGGAAACAGAAGCTGAGCGGGCGAGTTCCGCAGCTCTGGTTCGATCTCTATGCGAGGCAGTATGCGGGGGAGTTGATGGCGGTCCTGGCGCGCATCGAGCAGCGCATGCAGGAAGAGAAGCTGCGGTTGTCGGCCCTCGACTTTGACGATCTGCAACTGCGATCCCTGAAGCTTCTGGACGAACGCCCCGAAATCCTGCGCCGAGCATCGCGCCGCTATCGTTTTTACCTGGTCGACGAGTTTCAGGACACCAACACTCTGCAACGCGACCTGATGACCAGGTTGGCGCTGGATCCCGGCAATCGCGCAAATCTCTTCATCGTCGGCGACCGCAAGCAATCGATCTATGGATTCCGAGGTGCGGACGTCGACGTCTTTCGCGAGATGACGGCGGCGCTTGAGGGGGAAGGCGGCGAATCCAGGCCGCTCAACTTGAACTTTCGCAGCCAGCCGCCGTTGATCGACTTCTTTAACCTACTGTTCAAACGCATATTCGCCCCGGCTGAAAATGCAGAGGCAGCCGAGTTGAAGGATCTCGGATTTGTCGAACACGAAGAGAGCGAGGCCGAGCGCGAAGGTGTAGACGCGGGTCCGTTGGTTGAGCTGTTGATCGATCTGAGGCCGGGCGATTCACCACAGAAGACAGATGTTGAGACTCCGCGTGAGCGGGACGCATGGCAGGTTGCGACCCGGATCAGCAAGTTGGTCGAGGTTGGTGAAGAAGGCGGACGCAGATTCGCGTTTCGGGACATCGCTCTCCTGTTCCGGGCGATGACCGAGGCGTGGATCTACGAATCGGCGCTGCGCCATGCAGGCATTCCCTATTTGACCGTTCAGGGCAAGGGCTTTTACGAGCGCGAGGAGATCAGAGACCTGATTCAGTTGCTCCGTTTCCTCGATAACATGACCGACGAGTTGGCGCTTGCGGCGGTGCTCAGGTCTCCGTTGTGCGGAATCTCCGACAATGAACTGCTAATGATGAGATGCGCCCCTGGGAAACCCGGAATGGAAAGGGGTGCGTTGCGCAGGCACGGGGGCATTCGCAATCTGATGGCGGCCCTCGAGCATCCGGATGACATTGGGTACATCCACCCCATCAGACTCGTCCAACTGCGGAGTGCACACAAGTGGCTCAAGCAAGTTGTTACGCGCAGAAACCGATCAGGTCTTGCCGAACTCCTCAGATTTGCGGTCGAGACATCCGAGTTCAGAAGTGTGATCGCCGCGACCTTTGACGGCGCGCAAAGGCTGGCCAACGTTGAAAAGCTGTTCACTCTGGCGGAGCGCTTCGAGAGATCCGGGGCCCACATGATTCGGGACTTCGTTCGCTTCATTCGCGACTTTGAAGCCGCAGGTGGGCGCGAAAGCGAAGGCCAGATGGATGACTCGGCCGATGCTGTTCGACTGATGACCATTCATCAATCGAAGGGTCTCGAATTCCCGGTGGTCATACTGCCTGAGCTTCATCGCCTCGCGGAGGTGCGAAGCGAATGGTATCTACTGGACCGGCATCTCGGGTTGACCGTGAAGGTGCCGGATGGGCGAGGCTGGCGAGTTACTGGATACACGATGGCGAGGCTTCGCGAGCGAGCGAAGTTGCGCGACCAGTTCGAGAGCATGCGATTGCTGTACGTGGCGGCTACCCGGGCGCAGGATCGGCTGATCCTATCTGGCGCGGCCAAGGACTTGAAGACCGGCCGCGGAAACTGGCTCGGCTGGATCGCCCAGGCGATTGGCCTGGAAGAGTCTCGTAAGAGTGGAGTTGCCAACGTCGGCGAGAAATGCGCGGTGAGTGTGACGTTGAATCTGCGTGACGAGCCTGTGGCTGTTGGGCCGATTGTGATTCCGACGGAAGAGCCACGAGAGGTGATCAAATTGCCCGAGCCGGACGCGGAAGCCTTTCCGCTGCTCGGCGCGATAGAGACGGAGCGGCAGAGAGCGGTTCATCGCTTCAGCGTGACTCAATTGATCAACTATCGCCGTTGTCCGAGGCAGTACTACTTCGACCGAGTGCTGCATGCGCCGACCGGCGAGGAGGTGGCGGTCTGGAACGATGCCGAAGCTCCTGAGCCGCCGGCTAATTTGAACGCGACGCTCCGGGGCGCGGTGATACACCGGTTCTGTGAGAAGTTCATAGAGGGTGATCCGCTCGAGTGCTTGCGCACCAGTCTGGATGATGTGTTGCGGTTGCGTGAAGCGGAACTGGGCGACCGGGTCGCGGAATTAGATCGGGGACGGGCGGTTCAGGACCTGGAACCGTTGGCCCGGAATTACCTATCAAGCAAAGTGCGAGAGCGAATCGAATCGGCGCGGCGTACTGCAGGCGACAAGGAAGGGATGGGCGTGCTGAGTGAACAGCGATTTCGCCTCAGGCGGCCGCTTGGCATTCTGACTGGAACCATAGACAAGCTTCTCGTCCGGGAGGACGCCAATGGCCTGAGCGTTGAGATCATCGACTTCAAGACAAATCGCCTACGGTTTAAGCGGGGCATCGAAAGTGATCAACAGCCGCCGAATGATAAGGGACAAGAGCAGGAGCAACTATCATTCGGCTTTTTGACTCCGGATTTCGATGCGGACCGTATCATCCAGGCTGAAGTCGATGCCGCCGCAGCCGACTATGAACTGCAGATGCAATCATATGCGCTGGCGGCTCACGAGCTGATTCCAAAGGCCAACCGCATTCAAGTGACATTGCACTTCCTGGATCCCAACTTGGAGAAGAGGCTGCCAGGATCATTACTCGAACGCGAAGCCTGTGCGAGTGCGATTGACCGGGCGATGCTGGACGTTGTGTCGTCGAGCTCTCCCGAGGGTTTCGAGGTTCGACCGGCCGATCACTGCCGTGTCTGCAGTTTTCAGGATCTATGCCGAGCAGGTCGCCAGTGGCTGGCGGAGAAATAGGAGAAGGACCGAAGGGAGAAGCCAAATTGGGTGTTCTTATTTTACAATCAAGCTGTTTTCGCCAGGATGAGTAAGGGGCCAAGATTCCAAATGACCATCGACGTTGACATCGACCGCGTGGCCGCCAGAATCGCGGAGCTTCGCCAGAAGATCGAGTACCACAACTATCTCTACTACGTGAAGGATGCCTCGGAGATCTCCGACGCCGAGTACGATCGCATGTTTCGCGAGTTGCTGGAGCTGGAGAAGGCTCATCCCGAGCTGGCCTCTCCCGACTCTCCAACGCAACGGGTCGGAGGCGAACCGCTGGAGCGGTTCAATAAAGTTGAACATCGCGCACCCATGCTAAGTCTGGCAAACGCGTTCAGCGAAGAGGAGCTTCGCGCATTCAACACACGCATTTCGAAGCTGCTGGAGCGCGACGAGATTGCCTACGTGACCGAGATGAAGATCGATGGAGTCGCGATGGCGTTGACTTATGAAAAGGGGCGCTTTGTGCGGGGTGCTACTCGGGGCAATGGGATTTTGGGCGAGGATGTCACCGCGAATCTCAGGACCGTCAAACAGGTTCCCCTGCGGTTAACGGGCGCCGATCACATCCCGCTCGTGGAGGTGCGCGGCGAGGTCTACTTGCCGCTGTCGGCATTCAATGCCATGAATGAAGAACGAGCTGATCAAGGGCTGGCGGTTTATGCCAACCCGCGAAACGCAGCGGCGGGTGCGATTCGCCAGCTCGATCCCAAAGTCACCGCGTCTCGGCCTCTAGCCTTCTTCGCTTACGCGATTGGTTACATAGAAGACGAGGAGATGGATACTCAGAAGCAGACGCTGGAGATGCTCAGCCAGTGGGGCTTTCAGGTGAATACGAATTACAGATGGCATGAGTCAATGGAAGGTGTGATCAAGTTCTGCGGCGAGTGGGAGAAGAAGCGTGATTCCCTCGACTACGAGATAGACGGGGTTGTGGTGAAGGTTGACAGCCTGGACGATCAGCACTCGCTGGGCACGGTGAGCCGCGACCCCCGTTGGGCCGTTGCTTTCAAGTTTCCCGGTCAGGTTGCGACGACCAGACTGAAACAGATCGGCGTCAATGTGGGCCGGACAGGATCGATGAACCCTTACGCGGTGCTTGAGCCTGTGCGGCTTGGCGGAGTTACTATCAAACTTGCAACGCTGCACAATCGAGATGACGTACGCCGCAAGGACATTCGCGTGGGCGACATGGTCGTCGTGAAGCGCGCCGGCGATGTCATACCCCAGGTTGTGGGGCCGGTTCTGGAGCAACGGACAGGTAGCGAGACGGTGTTCGAATATCCGAAGGTCTGCCCGTCTTGCGGTAAGAAGGTAGTTCACGAAGAAGGCGACGCGATGGCCTACTGTGTAAATCGCGATTGCCCGGCGCAGATATTCGAAGGTCTCAATCATTTCGTGAGCCGCGGCGCGATGGACATCGGCGGCCTCGGCCCGTCGACCATTCAGAAGATGATGGATCTGGGATTTGTTAAGAGCAGCGCTGATCTCTATGCGGTAACCGAAGCGCAACTCGCCGGGCTTCCCGGTTTCAAGGACAAGTCGATAAAGAACCTGTTGAACGCGCTTGAAGCCAGCAAGCAGCGACCGTTCGAGAATGTCCTCCTGGCGTTGGGCATTCGCCACGTAGGCGAGGGCGTGGCAGCATTGTTGGTAGAGAGGTTCAACGACATCGACAGTTTAATGAATGCTGAAGAAGAGGAGATCGCAGGCGTGTTGGGGATTGGTCCGCAAATAGCTCAGAGCGTGCATCAGTATTTTCAGGACGAACGTAATCACGAGCTCGTGGAGCGGCTCCGGGAGTCCGGCCTCAAGATGAAAGGGGAGCCGCGCATTGCCAGGGAAGGGCCGCTGACTGGCATGACTTTCATAATCACCGGAAAACTTGAAACGATGCCCCGAAGCGCCGCTGAAAAGTGGGTAGAAGAGCAGGGCGGCTCGATCGCGTCGTCGGTGTCGAAGAAACTTGACTATCTGGTTGTCGGCGCTGACCCAGGGTCGAAGCTGGCGAAGGCGCGCAAGCTCGGCATCAAGGAGATAACCGAGAAGCAGTTAATGGAGATGGGAGGAGAATAGCTGCGAGAAGGCAGAAGAGAAGACAAAGAACTGTCTTCCTTTCGTTGCGTCTTTTCGCGGCTACGAGAGCTTACATCATGGAAAACGATCCCAGTTCGATAAGACTCGTAAAGAAGGATCAGCCCCCGGTTGTACTGAACCGGGTCGAGGTGCGGGTGCTCGGAGCGCTGATCGAGAAGCACATAACAACACCGGAATACTATCCACTCTCGCTCAACGCCCTGACCAATGCGTGCAACCAGGTATCGAACCGCGAGCCGGTAGTCTCATTCGACGATAAGACTGTCGTGCGAGCCCTCGAGAGCCTGCGCGAGAAGAAACTTGTGTGGATGGTGACGGGCGCCGGCAGCCGCGTGCCTAAGTACGAACACAGGATGGCCGAAACCTTCACGCTGGCCGAACAGGAAGTTGCCGTCTTGGGTGTGTTGATGCTGCGGGGGCCACAAACGGTGGGCGAAATTCGCGGCCGCACAGCACGAATGTATGAGTTCCAGAGTCTCGAAGAGGTAGAGCAGGTGCTTGACGCGTTGATGATAGCCGAGCCGCATCCCTTTGTGACCAGGCTTGCCCGACAGCCTGGAACGAAAGAGTCCCGATATGCGCAACTGCTGGGCGGCGAAGTGAAGATCGAAAAGATCGAAGAGCAAACCGCCACGCCCAGACTCGAACCGGCAGCTCTGGAGGTGCGCGCAGAGAACGAAAGAGTGGCGAAGCTCGAGGAAGAGGCAGAAACCCTCCGATTGGAGCTCGACGAGCTCAAGCAACAATTCGTGGAATTCAAGAAACAATTCGAATAGGAAGTTCTGAGTAATGAGTGCTGAGTCCTGAGTACTGGTTGAATGCAACACGCTCCGCAACTCAGAACTCAGCAACTCAGAACTCAGCAACTCAGAACTCATCTCAACTTTGGCTTGCCTTATGTCGCCTTCGGCTGGACAATAGCTGGACGTTGTCCCGCTTCGTGCGAGAAAAAATATGGATGCGTTGAAAGCCGCAGAGAATTCTTTTGAGGTCGATCACCAGAGCGGGCTGGTGACTTTGACTCTCAACTCCGGCGACAACCCGGTCAGCGTGTCTCTCTCTGTCGTTCAAGCTTCCCAGCTGGTCGCGCTCCTTCACAAGCACATCAACGAAGCCGCAGTTGAAAAGCTTCGCCGCTCGTCATATCAGTAGATCTCCCCGCGGGAACATTCTGCCTGACGCCGACGGTGCCGCTGGGGTCAGTAAGCCGGCAGCATCTGACAATGCCCTGATCAAACATTCTTCGAAGGACTCGTCAGGCCGAAGGCTCGAAAGCCATTCCAGATAGTAATCGACCAGTTGGAAGCCTTTTATGGACAGCCGGAGCCGCCGAAGGTTACCGACCCGTTAGAGATGATCCTGCTGGAGAATGTAGCCTATCTTGTGAACGACGAGCAGCGTGAAGAAGCTTTTGCTGCCTTGCGCGATAGAGTAGGGCTCTCTCCTGTGAACATTCTGTCCGCCTCAGATGAAGACTTTGCTGAAGTAGCCGAACTCGGCGGCATGCATCCGGACGCGCGAGTCAGTAAACTGCGCACTATCGCTCAGATCGCCCTGCAGGAGTTCGAAGGGGATCTGGCGGGTGCCATGAGGCAGCCTTCGGCCCAGGCCAGAAGATCTCTGAAGAAGTTCCCCGGGATCGGCGACCCGGGCGCGGAGAAGATACTGCTCTTCTCGCGCATTCAGCCTGCACTGGCGCTGGAGTCGAATGGCTTGCGCGTGATGATCCGGCTCGGCTTCGGCGAAGAGAGAAAGAACTACGCAGGCACTTATCGCTCTGCGCAGGAAGCCGTAGACAAGGAGATGGAGAAAAGCTTCGACCGGCTCATTGCAGCGCATCAACTTCTTCGGCGGCATGGGCGAGAGTTGTGCAAGAACGCGCAACCCAGGTGCAAGGAATGTCCGCTCACGCGTTCATGCAGGTTCTTTAAAGAGAATCTCCGAGACGTTTAATAGAAGAGCAGAGAGCGCTTCTACAAAGGAGCGCGCGCTTTTGACGCGTCGCAGGAAGCTGGGTAGACTAGCACATTCTGAAGAAAGGCCTGGAGGTAACGTATGGCAAGCACCGACGAGATATGCGAGGGATGGCAAGAAGTGCGCAACGGTTTGATCAAAGAGGTTGAATCGATTCCAGCAGACCAGTTTGACTTTCGCCCTGCTGAAGGGAGCCGAAGCGTGCTCGAGATCCTTCACCACATCGTAGAGGCTGAACGCGTTCTCTCCAGTGAGATATGCTGCGATGACACCAACCTGAAGCGCGCGCCTCTTGAGCTCATTGCTCAACATGCGCCCCAGGTGAAGGCAGCGGATACCAGGGACGCAATACTCGAGCAGCTGCGTGGTTCGTTGAATGAGAGCACGCAACGGGTCCGCGAATTCGGGGATGAGAAGCTGGGGGAGCAGATGATGACTGGGCCCAATGGCAAACAGCTAGTGAAGCGGGCCATGCTGAATTTTGTAGTTGGCCATGAGATGTATCACCGCGGTCAGGTGACGGTCTATCAACGGCTCCTGGGTGTCGAGCCGGCTTTGACGAAGTTCATCAAGCAGCTTGTGGCGAGTCGGGGTTTTTAGGCGCTCGCAGGAGCGTTGCTTGCTTTCATTTGAGAGCAAGAGGCTGTCTGCTAGCATAAGCACGCCCGGCAACTCGGCAACTCGGCAACTCGGCAACTTCGCAATCCTCGAGTTGCCTGAGCGTGGCCTTATGCCCGATGACATTTCCCCAGGACTGCGAGGCGACAAGTTTCCCATAACCCGGCTGTCCGCCATCGTCGCCGCGGGCAGTGAAGATCAGGCCGAGCGCGCGCGGGCATTTGACCTGCTGGTGGCTGCCTACTGGATGCCGGTCTACAAGTACATTCGCATCAAATTTGGCAAATCGAGCGAGGATGCCAAAGACCTCACGCAGGGATTCTTCGTTGCGGCGATTGAGAAGAACTTCTTCCACCACTACGATCCGGCCAGGGCCAGATTTCGCACCTTCCTTCGCACATGCCTGGACGGGTTCGTATCAAATGAAGAGAAGGCGGCGAGACGAATCAAACGCGGCGGCAATGCGGTTATCCTCTCGCTCGATTTCGACAGCGCCGAAGACCAACTCGCTCTCGGGGAGACGCCTGCGCCCAACGCGACCGATGACTACTTCGAAGCTGAATGGGTTCGAAGCGTTCTGGGGCTGGCCGTCGATGCTCTTAGATCAGAACTCCTGGCCGGCGGGAAGGAGATCTACTTTCGACTCTTCGATCGCTACGTGCTCGAAGACCCCGACTCCCCTCCGAGCTACAAGGATCTTGCCAGAGAATTTGATCTGTCGGTCAGCAACGTGACCAACTACCTTGCATCCGCTCGTCGGGAGTTTCGCCGCATCGTGCTGGAGAGACTGCGCGAGCTGACCGCGACCGACGAGGAGTTCCGCCGCGAAGCTCGCACGTTACTGGGGGTGGACCCGCAATGAAGTGGCTGTCGGACAGCACGGTCAAGCGCCTGCGCGAAGAGGCTGATCTGCCCGATCTGAGCGGAACGAAGTATCGAGCGATTCAGAGAGTCGCTTCGGGTGGAATGGGCACCGTCTATCTCGCTCAGGATACCAACCTCGGCCGGAAGCTCGCAGTGAAGGTCATGAACCTGCAGGACTCCTCCGGCGAGCAGGCGGCGCGAATGCTCAGAGAAGCCCGGATTGTGGCTCTTCTTGAACATCCGAGCATTGTGCCGATTCACGACGTAGGCACGCTCGCCGACGGCCGTGTATTCTATGCGATGAAACTGGTGCAGGGTGGCCGTCTGGATCAGTACGTCAAAGAGAACATCTCGCTGCCGGATCTTCTGCGCATTTTTCAGAAGGTCTGCGAAGCTGTGGCCTTCGCGCACGCTCACGGCGTTATTCACCGGGACCTCAAGCCTGAGAACATAATGGTGGGCGCTTTCGGCGAGGTGCTGGTGATGGACTGGGGGGTGGCGAAGGTGCTCGCGAGTCGCGCAGAAGACAACGGTGGCCAGACTGAGCGAGAGATATCAGACGATTCGAACGTAGTCGCAAAAGCGACCCTTCCGTTGAGCCACGGGGCCGAAGCGGTTGGAGAGACCGCAGGTGGAATAGTGATAGGAACTCCGACTTACATGTCGCCGGAGCAGGTTCTGGGGAAGACAAACCAGCTCGATGAACGCACCGACGTGTACGCCCTGGGAGCAATACTATATTTCCTGACGGCTGGCCGGTCGCCTTTCGAGCCGATCTCGATGGCAGATGCCCGTGAGCAGATCGTTAACAAAGCACCGGTGCGCCCACGACACATCAACCCTAAGCTCCCGCGTTCGATCGAGGCGATGGCATTGAAGGCCCTGTCGAAGCAGCGCGAAGAGCGATATGGAACCGCACAGGAGATGGCAGACGACATCGTGAGGTTCCTGGATGGCAAGCCGGTGTCGGCCTATCGAGAGAACATTGTGGAGAGGACCGGGAGGTGGGCGAATCAGCATCGCTTCATCATCCTGTTGATATTGGGGTATCTCCTGATGAGGTTTATCGTGCTTCTATCGATGGGACGTTAAAGAGACTTGCCGGAGTGTTTAATAGAAGGACAGGAGCAATTCCGCAGAACAGGGAGGAGAGATAATGTCGAAACCGATACTCGGCCTCGTGCTTGGAGGCATCCTGGGAATTTTTGACGGGCTGACCGCACTGTTCACTCCGGAGGCGGCGCCACAGATAATGGGAATCGTCATAGGCTCGACTATCAAGGGCATCATCGCCGGGGTAGCGATCGGATTTTTTGCTCGCAAGGTTCATTCGCTTCCGCTGGGGATCATTTTTGGATTCGGCGTAGGGTTGCTGCTGGCCTTTGCGGTTGCGGCAATGCCGGATCCGAACGGGAAGCATTACTATTTCGAGATAATGTTGCCGGGCAGCATCGTCGGCCTCATCGTCGGGTTTGCCACTCAAAAATATGGCAAGCCGGCACAGACCGCAAGCGCGAGCCGATAAGACTAGCCTGTGGAGACGATTGTCTTTCGATGTCTGACCAATACCGAGGCCGCAAGAGTAAGTCTGTTAACTTGAGAATAGTGAAAAGGAGAAAGACTTAACATGGGTAACCCTGTTGTGCACTGGGAGATCAACGCTAAGGATGGAGAGAAGCTTCGGAGTTTCTACTCGAGTCTGTTTGACTGGAAGATCGATGCAAACAATCCGATGAACTACGGAATGGTCGAAACAGGCACCGGTGGAGTAGCCGGAGGAATCGGACAAGCCGAGAAGGGTGGGCCGTCATACGTGACCTTCTACGTTCAGGTTTCCGACCTGCAAGCGTATCTCGACAAGGCCGAGAAGCTTGGGGGCAAGACCATTATGCCACCTACTGAGATTCCAGGAGTGGTCACTATTGCGATGTTTGAAGATATTGAAGGGAACAAGATAGGATTGCTGAAAGGGTGAGAGTGGAACTCAGTGCTGCAACACGAAGGCTTTCAAAGAATCCACAATCACACTAACCGGCTATCGAATCTGAACGGCATGGGTTTGCCGATTAGAAGCCTTGGGAAGTCTTTATGTCGAGGGTTGAGAAGAAAGTTATTCTCAGGAGGAACCAGCACACTCGGCACGCGAAGTACTGCCGAGGTGCCTGCGTCGATCCAGTCGTCACCAATCGCTCGTGCCCTGGCTGGCGAGGGATCGGCTCTCCAGGTTCTAGGCAGTTGTGAAGGATCGACCTGAGCAATTAACGAGTGGTCGATTCCAACTTCGAACACAACATACTTCTCCAGCAGTTCGTGGGAGTCGAGGTGTACAAGCATCTCAAGCACGGCAAGCGATTGCGATTGTGCCGTATACACGATAGAGGTCCCTGGATTATTCCAGCGACCTCCAAACAAGCGTGCGCCCTCGCCGGTGAATGCAGTCTTGGCGTGCTTTCGCTTGGCAATTCGCCAAGCAGTGAGCTTCATGAAAAGACCCCGTGTTCGAGCCTGCCGATCAGGTTCTCTACCTCCCGAGCACCCAGTTCAGTGCGGCAATAGATCAGGGGAGAAAAGTTGCCCAAAGCTTTCTTGGGAGTGGTTAGCCACCTAACCGCCGCCACAGTGTCGCCTTCGAACAATTCGGTCGCTTTCTCGAATACGGTTGAGAGCCGAAGCAATCGCTCGGACTCATCGGTCGAGAGCTTAGTCGCCGCCTTGCGTCGAGCAAGTGTTCGCTCCGGGATTCCAACGATTGCAGTGATCACGGATACGGATATGCCGCTATTTGAGGCGAAGGCCTGTAACGCCTTAAAGGAGAACCCATCTTCGAGTTGATGAATGAGATCAAGGGTGTTCGAAGCGCTTAACCCCAAGCTGGCTCCCGGGGTTTTGGGGCGTACAACGCGCGAGGGGGAAGCACGGTGAGTAGAACGACTCGACTTGTGAGTTGGGGATTCAGCCACGGGATCAGGGTACAATCGCTCCGCCAGAGTGTCAAGAAAAACTCCGCCAGGTGGCAGCCGACGGATCCTCCGAGCGAACTGGTAGTGACGCAGATCTTCAAGTCGCAATCGGGTAGAATCGGGTATACTTGCGGGTATGTCGATCCTCGGTCCTGAGATGGTGGTTTCCCACGAAGCGCTGCGACTCATCGCCGAGATAGATGAGTTCAAGGGTCGATGGGAAGCCCTGAAGACACTATCTCCGGAGCGCCTGCTGGCGCTTCGCCGGGTGGCCACCATCGAAAGCATTGGTTCATCGACCAGGATCGAGGGCGTCAAGTTAGGCGATAGAGAGATCGAGACGCTCCTGGGAAACGTTAGGAGGGATGAGTTCAGGTCGCGCGACGAACAGGAAGTCGCCGGCTATGCCGAGGCGATGGATCTGGTCTTCCAATCCTGGGAGGCGCTGACGCTGACAGAGAACCATATCAAGCAACTACATTCGAGGTTGCTGGTATACAGCACCAAAGATGAGCACCACCGAGGACAGTATAAGAAGTTGCCGAATAATGTTGTCGCCTATGGCGAAGATGGCCGCGAGATAGGCGTGATTTTCGAGACGGCGGCGCCCTTCCAGACACCGTGGGAGGTGGAGCGGCTTGTGGAGTGGGCCAACCGGGCACTTGAGGACAATGCGGTTCATCGGCTTCTGATCATCGCCGGCTTTGTAGTCCGACTCCTGGCGATCCATCCGTTTCAAGACGGGAATGGCCGCCTGTCGCGAATCCTGACCACGTTACTCCTCCTGCGAGCCGGCTATCAGTACGTGCCTTACGCCTCGCTGGAAAGCGTCATCGAGGAGAACAAAGATCTCTATTATGCGGCGCTGCGGAAGACGCAGGTGACTCTCAGGGATGAGGAGGCCGACTGGGAGCCGTGGGTGAGCTTTTTTCTCCGCTGTCTGAAGAAACAGAAGGACAATCTGAGTAAGAAGCTGGAGCGCGAGAGGATTTTGGCCGATACGCTGCCGCAGTTGTCGGTGAGCATTCTCTCGCTGCTCAGAGAACACGATCGGCTGACAATCTCCGATTTAGAGAGGCTGACGGGAGGAAACAAGAATACATTAAAGGTGCGATTGAGAGAGTTGATAGCCTCGCGCCATATCACAAGACAGGGCAAGGCGAGGGCAACCTGGTATACATTGAGTCCTGGGAGCGGTGAACGATGAATAACGAACGCAAGAGGGAGAGGGCATAAACTGTTGACTACTGGGGACAGGGAGATCACGCGGAGATTTGACTACCAACAATCGGTCCGCAGCGCTGACGTCCTGCTGGGTCTGATAACCAATATTATGAAATAGTTGTGACTTTGGCTCAGTGGGTAAATAAAGGATAGTCGGTTCCGGCTATGAGCGTACACTTGCCATGGCAAGATGAATAAGGATTAAGTGGCTGGCAACTCCTTACAAGACCAAGTCAATACTCTACTTCGGCGGGGGGTCATATTCTCAATCGTGTGGTTAATGGGCGTTGGTTCTGCAATCTCGATTTTCCAGGCAGTCAAAGCAATGAGAATCATCAATCAATCAAATGGCGAAATAGTAGGGATGGGGAAAGTATGGTGGTGCTTCATTGTGGGAGGCTTGGGAGTGATGTTCTGGGGATTCGTCATAATAATGGTGCTGGTCAACGGAGCAAAGAGCTAACTTGCATGGGCCACCTCTGACAAACGCATCCGTCCATCCCGGCCCGCGATCGGGTTTGAACTGTTCCTCCAATGTCACGCGCGGACTGACCAGGCCCCTCGCGTGGATGGAGCCAGTGGGTCCGCTTTCTTTGGGCAGATCGCGCTAAAAGAGGGTGGCAGGCTTCGTCAATCCAGGGTCCGGCATCCTCAGGACTCGCAGCACCTTGTCTCGTCCGAGAAAGCCACGGGAATGTCGGCTACTTCGCTTGCTCTCACAAAAAAGTATGTTAAGTTTAGGAGCATGACCATGAACACTAATAGCCGTTTGGCTTGGAATGGCTGGGTCGTGGCCGGACTTTTTGCCGCGGTCCTAATCATTGGACAGCCCGATCGCGCAGTCGCCCAGAATACTGTAGGAGGGCACTTCGGGGTCGCATTCCCTCTTGTCACTCGCGCCGATGGTAAGACTACCAACCTTGGTGACAATTTCACCACCGCTTTTCCCATGGGCATCACCATCAAGCGCCAGGGTTCGAGAATGGCTTTTGACCTGGAGCTCGTCCCGGCAATTCAGGACAGCCCTAGAAACGTCAGCCTCACGGTTCACCCTGGAGTGATCTGGACCCTCAGTGGACCCTGGGCCGGCGGGATCAGAGTTGCTTTCGACGTGAATCAGCCGTCATGGGGATTCACACCTCTGCTCGCGAGGGCGTTTCCGATCAAGGGACACAACTTCAAGCTTTTCGCTGAAGTCGATGTCCCGATTCGGTTCCAGAAGCCGTCCATCGGCAACAACGTGACCGCAGTCACCCTTGCAATTCACATTGGGACGGCATTTTAGCTCGCAAACTGCATTCAAACAGGGGAGCACGATTGGCCTGAGCGCGAAGATTCAAGGGCGCGCAGGTGAACATGTGTGCTCTTTCGCAACTCATCCTTAAGAGTCGTAAACGGGTGAGCTGGAACTTCTGTTCCTGGTGAAATTTCGAACTCACATTTCTCGAAGCGCCTTAGTGATCGGCATGCGCGCGGCAAATCTCGAGGGCAGTAACCCGCCAAGCAATCCCATAACTGCCGCGAAGATCAGCGCCGAGGCCATCAGGTCAGGCGTTATCCGAAAACTGAACGCGAGATCGCTGAAGGTCCGAAAGTTCATCGTACCCGTCGCAATCCCATTCACCGGAAGCGCAATGATGCAACCCATAACGCCGCCTATCAAGGCAAGTATCACAGACTCGATGACGAAGCTTGTCATGATGCTTCCCTTTGAAAAGCCGAGCGCCCTGAGTGTTCCTATCTCTCGCGTGCGGACGGCTACCGCGGCGTACATAGTGTTCATTCCACCAAAGCAAGCGCCAAAGCCCATTACGACAGCCACGAACATGCCCAACCCGCGGATCGGTGCGCCTGCGCTGGTCTGCTCCTCGTAGTAAACAGTTTCCGGCTTCGCCTCGAGCATCAACTGCTGATCTGCGGTTATTCGATTCACCAGCCCTTCCCTGGTTGCCAGGCTTTCAGCGCGAACCATAGCCGATGAATAGCTTGTACGTTCAAAGGCGTCGGCCACATCGTTGACCTCAGTCCAGATCTCCGAATCGAATGCCGTGCCGCCGGCTTCGAACAGTCCTACGATGGTCCAGTCGCGTCGGCCAAGGCGTATGACTTCGCCCATACCCGTGTCGGAAAAGCGCTTGGCGACTTTGCGGCTCGCGATCGCCTCGCCGATTCCCGGCCTGAACATCCGGCCCTCGACAAGCTTGATGGCAGGTCTGAGTGCAAACCCAGCGTCGGAAACGCCTCGCACCGTGATGTTTGTCGCCTCACCATTGTCGCGACGAGGCAAATTGACGAGCGCAACGATCTCGGCTGAGGCCATCGGCTTACCCTGAGCGTCGCGCGCAACACCCTGTAGGGTCTGAAGCAGCTGAAACGCCTGGCGAGTCACCTGGCTGTTTACTTCCGTCTGCGAGTTCGGCCTGATCACAATTATGTTTTCAGGCGCCCCGCTGGAGACAAGAGCAGCGTTCAACCCATTGGCCAGCGCCATAATAGCAATGAAGACCGCCACCACCAGGGCTATCGTAGATACGGTCATGAGAGTGCTGCCCCTGCGGACGACGAGGTTTCGAAGATTGTATTTGAGTGGTATTGCCTTAGTGTTCCGAGGAATGAGTGCTGAGT
>DASYSA010000360.1:0-11723 GCA_036003885.1 Blastocatellia bacterium
CCGACTTCATGGTCTTCTCCAAGCTTCGCCAGCGAAGCTACTGTCGGCGGCCCGGGCACTGCAATGCGACCGCCGCGTTCATTCGCACGTTCTGAACTGGTTTTCAAGACTGCCCAAAAAACCAAAAGCCGCCGGCATCAAATTGACGCCGGCGGCTGTCTCACTTGATGCTGCTGAACTGGTTACGTACCTTTGAATCGAGTCGCGATCATGCCCGTGACGGGGGCGGGGCCCGACGTGCCGGCGGTGATGCAACGGGAGTCAAGGTGCATCCCGGACAGTACGAGTCCGGCCGCGACCGCGGTCTCGATGATCAGTCTTTTCTGTGCGCCTATCGATTTCATCTTATTCAGATCCTTTGACACCCTACGCAGTCGGCTGGATCAATGTTTCATGTTTTCAAAGCCCAGCCGAACAGCCTCCAAGATAAGCAACCTGAAGCTCTATGTCAACGAGAACAGGATCCAGGATCCAGGATTTAGGATCTAGGATTATCTAGGATTTAGGATCTAGGATCCAGGATCTAGGATCCAGGATCTAGGATTTAGGTCTAGGATCCAGGATTCAGGAGTCTGTGAGCTATCACAACGCCGAGAGCAACCTCCTCAATCATCCTCAATCAAAGAAAAAAGAACCATGATTCCTTAAACCTCAAATCCTGGATCCTAGATCCTAGATCCTAGATCCTAGATCCTTCCTTCCCCTCCTTTGCGCCTCTGACGTGAAGCGTGGTTTAATACTCAAGCGTACCGTTGCGAAGAGAGGTACGACCTGGTTACCAGGATGTATTGAGTACCGCCGGCTACTGCTATTCGGAGGAAGTTCTATGAGACTAGTGTTTACCCTGGCCCTTGTCCTCGCTCTGAGCGCTGGGGCGCTATCCATGCATCGCTGCCCCGACCAGTCAGATCCGTCCCAGGAGAATGAGCTGAAGGCGATGCCCGCGATCAGCCTGCAAGACATGGACGGCAAGAGCATCAAAGCCGACCATTTCAAGAACAGCGTGGTTGTCTTCGACTTCTGGGCCACCTGGTGCGGTCCGTGCATCGCTGAGATACCGTTCCTCAACAGGCTGCAGGAGAAGTACAAGGACAAGGGTGTCAAGGTGGTAGGGGTGACTCTTGCGTCGGGCGACGCCGGCGAGGTAAAGCCTTTCGTCAGCCGCTTCAAGATGGCTTATTCAGTTCTAATGGGCAACGACGATCAAGCATACGAACTGAATATTATGGGCTTCCCAACGACCTATATCGTCAACAGAGACGGGAAGGTCTACCAGAAATATGTCGGCGCCGGGCCGGCGAAGGCTCAGCGGATGGAGTATGACATCCAGCGACTACTCGACACTAAGGCTCAGCAATAGTCTCTAGTCGCATGCACGAAGACCTGTTTTACTGACACAAAGACACCAAGTGGCACGGAGAGTGTAAGCCGGCCATCCCGTGGTGCGGCTTCGAGGCTTCGTAGCACTAATCGGTGCTTCCGCACTGGTTAGGCCTTGCCGGACTTGATTTCTGTCCGCCTGGCGCTGCGCGTCGCCTTTCGCGCCCCCGGCCTGCGATGGCGTGCGCCAGCCATGTGGCCATTCTGATAGTATTTTTCCACTCGTTTTGAAAGCGTATTGCGATGAAGCCGAAGCTCGTCGGCGGCTTTCGATAGATTCCCCTTAGTCCGTTTGAGTACCGAGAGTATAAAGTGCTTTTCAAATTCATGAACCGCGTCTTCGAATTGAATTCCTCTCTCTACCATCTCAGTCACCAGGGCTTCCAGCCTGCTTTTCATTTTTGTTCTCCTCAGGTTTGTTGACCACCCGGCTTGATTGGGTCTTCTGCTTCCACAATCCTTGAATAGTCTCGTAGCCTCTTAGAAACTGCTGCCTGACTTCGGCCGATGTCATGTAGGCGATGACCCTTGTCCCTTCGAGCAGCACGGGCGCGAAGGTCGCTCGCTCGACTGCTGCCAGTCTCACAGGGAAAGCGGTGAGCGCCAGGTAAACCGCCGAACAGATCAGCCAGCCTCGCACAAGTCCGAAGACCGCTCCGACAGAGCGGTCAACCCAGGTGAGCCGCGCCCGCTTCAGCCGCCCACGCAACCACCGCGCAAGCATGCTCCCCGCGATCATTACGATTAGAAAGATCGCCACGAACCCCAGTATGTCGGCCCACTGCTTGTTCGACACGAAGGTTTTGAAAACGATCGCGACGTACTCATAGAACTGCGCCGCGGCCAGCAGCCCGGCAGCGGCAGAGACGATCGAGATGATTCCTTTGAGTATTCCTCTTGTGGTGCCTGAGGCAACAGACGCTATTACTACTATCAGAACGAAGTAGTCGAGAATAGTCATAGCGTTGCGGTGTGCGGAGCGCGTATCGCAATTGGAACGGCGTGCCTACCGGGCAATCCGCGATCCCCAATCCGCAATCGAATGGCCAGTCAATAGTCTGTAAGCCTCAAGGTACTTCTCACTCGTTCGCGTTACAACTGCTTCAGGCAAAGTCGGACCAGGAGGCTGCTTGTCCCAGTCGAGAGTTTCCAGGTAGTCCCGCACGTACTGTTTGTCGAATGACTGCTGGGGTCCCCCCGGTTGGTAAGACGCCTCAGGCCAGAATCTGGAGGAGTCGGGTGTGAGAACTTCGTCCACCAGAATCACCTTGCCATTCCTGACTCCAAACTCGAATTTCGTGTCGGCAATGATGATGCCACGCTCCCGAGCATAGGCTGCCGCCCGCGAGTAAATTGCCAGCGTCAGCTTTCTGAGTTCGCGGGTCGCTTCCTCGCCCACGTGATCTTCCATCTCCCTCTCGCTGATATTGATGTCGTGTCCAGCCTCCGCCTTCGTCGCCGGAGTGAAGATAGGCTCCGGGAGCTTGTCTGATTCCCTGAGTCCCGCCGGCAGCCGAATCCCACATACCTCGCCGGTCTCCCGATACTCCTTCCACCCGGAGCCCGCGAGGTAGCCTCTCGCGACGCACTCGATCGGAAAAACCTCGGCGCGCGAGACCAGCATCGATCGGCCTTCGAGTTGCTCGCCATAGCCGGGCAAGGGTGCCGGATATAGTCGAACGTCTGCGGTAACCAGGTGATTAGACACGGTGTCTTCGAGAAATTTGAACCAGAACAGTGAGAGAGCAGTAAGCACCGCGCCCTTGGAAGGTATGGCGCTCGGGAGCACGACATCGAACGCCGAGATGCGATCAGTTGCTACGATCAGCAGCTTGTCATCTACCGCGTAGACGTCGCGCACCTTGCCCCGGCGAAACAATTCGACGCCGGGAAGACTGGTCTCAGTGATTGCTTTAACCGCTCTTCCCCTTTATCTGACTCTGTGCAATTTCAACTAGTGAGGTTGTGACGTACAACTTGGATATGTGATGGCATCCCGCATTATCGACAGGTGACGATTCGATGTCAAGGAGTAAACAGCAGGCCGACCGCGTACTCCTACTGCCCGCTGCGTACTGCCTGCTGCGTACTGCCTGCTGCCTACTGCTTATTGCCGGTCTCTCGAACCTGATTGTATAGTTGTGGTCATAGCTTTGTCGGGTGGAGACCAATGGACCTCAAACTTGTATCCGATTACGTGCCAGAGGGAGATCAACCTGCGGCAATAGAGCAGCTCACGCGCGGCATTAACGAAGGCTCGGACCACCAGGTGTTGCTTGGCGTCACAGGCAGCGGTAAAACCTTCAGCCTCGCAGCCGTCATCGAGCGTATCAACCGGCCCGTCCTGGTGATGGCTCACAACAAGACCCTTGCTGCTCAACTCTATCAGGAGTTCAAGTCCTTCTTTCCTCGCAACGCGATAGAATATTTCGTCAGTTACTATGACTACTATCAACCCGAGGCTTATATTCCGTCCACAGATACCTACATCGAGAAGGAATCGACGATTAATGAAGAGATAGACCGGCTGCGGCTCTCGGCCACCCGCAGCCTCTTCGAACGGCGCGACTGCATCGTCGTTGCCAGCGTCTCCTGCATCTACGGCCTGGGCGATCCGGACGCCTACTACGGCATGGTGATGTTCGTCGAGAGAGGGCAGCAGTTGTCGCGCACCGCCCTGCTCAAAAAGCTCGTCGAGATTCAGTACCAGCGCAACGACATAAGCTTCGAACGAGGCGCTTTTCGCGTCCGCGGCGACGTAGTCGAGATTTATCCCGTCTATCAGGAGAGAGCCATCCGCATCGAATTCTGGGGCGATGAAGTTGAATCCATTTCCACCATAGACCCTCTCCTGGGCGAAGTGCTCGAGACGCACCAGCGGCTTCCGATCTACCCGAAGTCGCACTACGTCATGCCGCAGGACAAGCTGCGCCGGGCCGTCAGGACAATCAGGGAAGAACTCGACGAGTGGGAACCTCAACTCATCGAGCAGGGCAAGCTGCTCGAGGCCCAGCGGCTCCACCAGCGCACGCTGTACGACATTGAAATGCTGAAAGAGCTTGGATACTGCCACGGCATTGAGAACTATTCGCGACACCTCACGGGAAGGGTCAAGGGCCAACCTCCGCCCACATTGCTCGATTACCTGGCACGCGATGCGATTGTGATCGTAGACGAGAGCCACCAGACGGTCCCGCAGGTCAGGGGCATGTACCACGGCGACCAGTCGCGCAAGAAGACACTCGTCGAGTACGGATTCCGGTTGCCGTCGGCGATGGACAATCGGCCCCTCAACTTCGAGGAGTGGGAAGACCGCATTGGCCAGGTGATATTCGTGTCGGCGACGCCCGGCCCATATGAACTGACTAAGAGCGGCGGAGAAGTTGTCGAGCAGGTCATCCGCCCAACCGGCCTGATCGATCCCGAAGTCGACGTGCGGCCCGTGCGCGGCCAGGTAGATGACCTTCTGAACGAGATACGCGAACGAGTTGCAAAGAAGGAGCGAGTGCTGGTCACAACGCTCACCAAGAAGATGGCTGAGAACCTGACCGAGTATTATGCCGAGCTGGGAGTGCGCGTTCAGTACCTGCACTCGGAGATCCAGACGCTCGAGCGCATCAAGATACTTCGCGATCTGAGGTTCGGGACTTTCGACGTGCTGGTTGGAATCAATCTGCTCAGAGAAGGGCTGGATCTGCCCGAGGTATCGCTGGTGGCCATACTCGACGCGGACAAAGAAGGGTTTTTGCGATCGGAGCAATCGCTCATACAAACAATTGGCCGCGCGGCCCGCAACGTGAACGGCAAAGCGATTCTCTACGCGGACCGGATCACCGATTCCATGCGGCGGGCGCTCGGCGAGACTCAGCGCCGCCGCGAGCGGCAGAGGGCTTACAACACCGAGCACGGAATAACCCCGCAGACTATCGTGAAGGCCATCGGGTCTTCATTGGTGTCGATCGTCGAAGCTGACTATTTCAAGGTGCCGCTCGACCTGGATGATATGGAAGAGTACTCGCCTGAGAAGATCAATCAGACGGTGCAGCGCCTGGAGCTACAGATGCGAGAAGCAGCGGCTCACTACGAATTCGAGCGAGCGGCCGAGTTGCGTGATAAGATCAAGGTTCTTAAGAATCGGGAGATTGGTATCGGGTGAGACTTTGTATAGATGAAGCCAAAGGCTCTTCTGGGAATCCTTGAGTGATTCGGAAATTCAGAGAGCGGCGAAGCTCCGACCGACTCAACGCGAAACGCGCCAATGACCCAATTCAACTTCACTACCTCAGGAGAATCACACGGCAAAGGGCTGGTTGCCATCATTGAAGGCCTGCCTGCAGGACTCCCCATAGACCCGGCCTTCATCAATCATCAGATGTGGCGCCGGCAGCAGGGATACGGCCGCGGCGGGCGCATGAAGATCGAAAGCGATGAGGCCGAAATACTCTCAGGTGTGCGCCACGGCAAGACGCTCGGCTCACCCGTCGCTTTGCTGATTCGGAATCGCGACTACGAAAACTGGCAGGATGTGATGAATACCGAGCCGCGCGAGTTCGCCGATGAGAAGCGCGCGCGCCGGCTGACTCGCCCGAGGCCCGGGCATACGGACCTGGCCGGAGGCTTGAAGTACGACACGCATGATCTGCGGGATATACTCGAGCGAGCCAGCGCCCGCGAGACCGCCGCCCGAGTGGCAGTTGGCGCCTTCGCAAGACTGCTCATCAAGGAGATCGGCATCGAAGTTTCAAGCCACACCGCCATGATCGGGGGTGTTCCGGAGGAACCCGTCGCCGCCACCTGGGAGCAGATTATGAGTCTTCCCGACGAGTCCCCCTTGCGCTGTGTCGACCGAGAGGCCGAACAGCGAATGATTGCGCTGATCGACGATACCAAAGAAGCCAAAGACACATTGGGCGGAATATTTGAGGTGGCCGCTCGGGGGGCAATCCCCGGGCTGGGATCACACACGCAATGGAACAGCAAGCTGGATGGCCGTCTCGCACAGGCGATTATGTGTATCCACGCGGTCAAGGCGGTTGAGATCGGCATCGGAGTCGAGGTCAGCCGGCTCACCGGTTCGCACGTGCACGATGAAATCGGCTATAATGAAGTCGCCCGCAGCTTCACACGGCCTACGAACCGAGCGGGCGGCATCGAAGGCGGCATAACCAACGGCGAAGAGATTCGGATGCGAGGCCACCTCAAACCGATCTCGACACTGAGGCAGCCGTTAGCCAGCGTTGATGTGGTAACAAAACAGGATTCTGCGGCGGCCTTCGAGCGGTCTGACATCGTTGCGGTACCCGCCGCCGGGGTGATTGGAGAGGCGATGGTAGCCATTGTGTTGGCGGACGCCGCGCGCGAAAAGTTCGGCGGCGACAGTCTCGGCGAAATGAAGCGCAACTTCGAAGGATACGTCGAGCAGCTCAAAAGGTATTAAAGGCGGTCCCGGAGTGCACGGCAGAGAAACGCGCTCCGCCTTCGGCTAAGAAGGCAAAGGTCATGATGGCGACAGATCGAGACCAGCAGGGCCCAGCCAAACAGCTCGGGGAGGTCGACCGCGAGATCGAGGAATTACGGCGCTCCATCAGCGCGACTCGCACTCACGGCATCTTCTATTATCTGCTGCTGGTGACTATCATACTGATAGGCTTCGCAATCGGGCATGCGACCAGGGGGCTTGTCGGAGCTGCTATAATACTCATCGGTCTGGCGCTGGTGGCCTGGCGAGAAGTAACCGGGTTCAAAGCCCGAACAGCCGTGCTCAACCATCTACTCGCTGAGAAAGTCGGCGAGCGGCGCCACATCGAAGAACGTCAAGGGAGCTTAAGATAGAGCGATGATTCTGGAAGTAGTGAAATACGGCGATCCGGTCCTGACCAAACAGGCCGAAGAGATCACCATATTCGACGACAGCATCCGCAAGCTTGTCGACGATATGTTCGAGACGATGTACGGTGCTCCCGGCGTCGGACTCGCGGCTCCGCAGGTCGGGCTGCTGAAACGCTTGTTCATCATGGATTGCAGCGGGGGCAAGAACAAGAAACAGAAGCTCGCCCTGATCAATCCGGTGATCGAGAGCGAAGAAGGCGAGCAGATCGGCGATGAAGGCTGTCTCAGCTTCCCCGGAATCTACTTTCAGGTTGCAAGGCCTCAGCGGCTCGTCGTTCGCGCACAGGACATCGACGGAAGCGCCTTCACGCTCGACGTGATGGATCTCGAAGCCCGTTGCGTCTCCCACGAGACCGATCACCTTGACGGCGAGCTCTTCATCAACTATCTCAGTCCGCTCAAACGAGATCTGACCAGGCGAAAGATCAAGAAGCGAATCAAGCAGGGTGATTGGTGATCATACCGTGAGTCGGGGCCGCCGCGACCGAAGTCGAGCTGGACTTTCCCTGACGCGCTATTGAACGTGCGAGGGCTTATCCTTCCAGGCTAAGACCTGGAAATCGACCACTGCAGGCTCCCGTCTGAGCACATGGGTAAGGACGATGTCGGCTGATTTGCCATCGCCAAGTTCCAGGCGATAGCGCCCCCTGACATCGAACCGGTCGCCCCCTATGACGCAGAAGGTTCCCTCCCACTGGCGAGTACTAACGAGGTCGGGCGAATCAGTCAGCGCCACTTCAATACTCCAACGGACAATCCTACCGTCCTTCCAGATGTTAGCCGTCATGGACCTCCTCCTGTCTGTGTCCGCTCCCTGAGACAACGGAGCTAATCAAAGCCTGCTCGAGCCCTGTTAACTATCTCTTCAGGCCCCTCGAGGTCGAAAGCAAGACTCTCGAGGTCATTTCCAATCACGTGAAGGGTGATTTGCTGCGATTCTTCGAAGCTTGTCCTGGAGCGAATCGTCTTCCCGACCTCGCCGATGATCGCGTCCAGCACCGACCGCTCCAGTTCATTCTTGACCTTCTTCGTAATCGCGGGGTTCCCGTTAATCGTGATCTTGATCGCCATGTTCCCCCCACCCAGTCATACTTTGTGATCGCGATAATTACACCGATTTGAGATCGAATGATGTTCAATATTGGACAATTCGGGAAAAAGATAAACGCTCTCGTTTGTCGTTTGCCGTTTCGCGTCAGCACCTTGGGGCGAGAACGAAGAAACGAGAAACGAGAAGCCACAAACGACACTCCAAACCCCTTTGGTTGTGCTAAACTGATAGCGCTTTGTCGTAACCAGGATCTTAAAAGAGGAAGGTGGACAGACTTCAGTAATCTATGGGAGAGAAATCGGCAGCGCTAAAGAAGGTGGTTCTACCTGAGGAAGGCATAAGGGCCCTTTACGGCCCATATGACGAGAACATCAAGTACCTGGAGAGCCTCATCAGCGTACGCCTCCATCTCAGAGGCAACGAGTTGATGATCGAAGGCGATGACTCCGACGTCGAGGTAGTCTTGAGCATCCTCGAAGACTTCGCGGCTCTGTTTGAGGAAGGCCGGCGGATGTCCAACGATGAGTTGAAGTCCGCATTCAGACAGATCGCCGAAGACCGAGCCTACACGCTCCGCGACTACTTCACAAAATCGCGCCTCAATCCAACCGGCAAGAAGCAGGTGACCGCGCGCTCGGCCAATCAGCGCCGCTATATCGAAGCCATCGAAAAGCACGACATCGTCTTCGGCATAGGGCCTGCCGGAACGGGCAAGACATATCTCGCAGTCGCGGTTGCCGTGCAGGAGCTGATGCAGAAGCGCGTGAATCGTATCGTGCTTGCTCGTCCGGCGGTTGAGGCGGGCGAGAAACTGGGATTTCTGCCGGGAGACCTTCAAGACAAAGTAGATCCCTACCTCCGCCCTTTGTACGACGCGCTATTCGATCTGGTCGATTACGAACGGGTCACCCGTCTGCTGGAAAAACGAGTCATAGAAGTCGCCCCACTCGCCTTCATGCGCGGCCGGACGCTCGCCGACGCCTTCATCATTCTTGACGAAGCTCAGAACACAACCTCCGAGCAGATGAAGATGTTTCTGACTCGCATTGGATTCGGATCGAAAGCCGTCATCACGGGCGACATAACCCAGATAGACCTGCCTGCCGGACGTCGTTCCGGACTTGTTGAAGCTCAGCGCGTGGTCGGCGGACTTGAGGGCATCGAATTCGTTTACTTCAACGAGAAGGATGTCGTACGCCATCGGCTCGTTCAGATGATAATCACGGCCTACGAGCACAGCTCCAAGAGCAAGCTGGAGGACAAGCTGTGAAGTCTGGTGACTGAACCGTTGGCGGACCGAGCCGACCCGTGTCGCCCATGCCGCCACGGAACATTGATCACTCAACACGCACTACCCGATGCCGACTATGTCTACCAAGCCCGCCGCCACCTCCAACCCCGGCCGCTTCGCAAGGATTTCAGGCGCGGTTAAGAAGTTCTCCTCAACTCTCTCAGACAAAGCGGTCGTAGACGGCGGCGTCGGCCTGTTCATAGTCATCGCGCTCTCATTGATGCTCCTGCGTAACTACCAGCGGCCTCAGATCGAGGCCCTTCCTGCAGGCGCCATTGCGGCCGCTGACATCACCGCGCCCGACGACATCAAACCTATCGAGGACACGGACGAGACGGAGCGCGCGCGCGCCCAGGCAACTTCTTCAGTTTTGCCGGTCTTCGATTTCAATCCAAAGGCGACTCGCGACATCCGAAACAGCATCGAGCAGATGTTCGCCACCGGACGAGAGGGGCTTCGCGAAACATCGCCCGACCAGCTACGCCAGAACATCAAGGACGCCAGCGGGATTATTCTCGACCTGGACCAGGTCGGCACGCTGATCAAGCATCGGTTCAACGGCGAACTCGAGAGGTTGATGATCGACCACATCGAACTGGTGATGATGACCGGCATAATCGACCGCCGCACCCTGCTGGTCAGGCTGGGAGCAACCGGAATCGCGCGCCGCGATGTCAAGACAGGCGAGGAGAAGACGTTGACTGATCTGTCTTCGGTTCGCGACCTCATCAACGCACACGCCTCTCTGCGGTCCGATAAGCTGGTCCTTCCGGTAGAGTACGATGCGGCTGAGCGACGATCACTGGGGGAAGTGCTCAGCTCCCTGGTGATTCCGAATCTCGTCTACAATGATGCGGAGACCGAGGCGCGGAAGAAGGTCGCCCAGCAGGCCATCAGACCTGTCACGATATCGGTGGAGCGCGGCAAGCCAATCGTCAACCGAGGTGAGACTGTCACTCGCGCGAAGGCCGAGCTGTTGAGGGTCGCCTCCAGCTACCGTCCCATCGGACAGCGAGCAATCGAGTTCGGCGGGACTGTAGTAATTGTGATGATGCTGCTGGTGGTGCTATGGCAGTACCTGATGCGCTATCAGCGCCGTCACCTGCGCGTGCGCCGCCACTTCCTGTTGCAGGTCGCCTCGTTCGCGATAACACTCGGCGTCGGTCGGCTGTTCTTCTCACTGGCCTTCGCGATGAGCCAGTGGACATCGATTTCGCCCTTCAACTCGCAGATGGCGTACAAGTATCTCGCACCGCTGGCGGCCGGCGCGGCGCTTGTGACCATACTGACCGACGCACACGCCGCGTTTGTGTTCTCGGCGATCCTGGCGGTGTTCGTCGGGGTCCTGTCGGGCAACGTACACCTGGCTGCATACACATTGATCTCGAGCGTCGGGGCTATTTATCACTTGCAGAATTGCAGAGACCGCACGGCACTGGTGCGAGCGGGATTGTGGATAGGCCTGGTCAATGCGGCCGCAGCGCTTGCGCTCGACCTGCTCGGGGCGAACGAGCCGCGAATGCTGGCAGGGGGCGGTCTGGATGCAATCGGAGTAGTGATGTTCGATACGTCTTGCGGAGTCATGAGCGGAGTGCTGGCTGCAATGGTGGCTTCGATACTGCTGCCGTTGTTTGAATGGCTGTTCGAGATCACTACCAACATCAAGCTGCTGGAGCTTTCAAACCTGAATCTGCCGTTATTGAAGCAGCTCGCGGAGCGAGCGCCCGGCACCTATCATCACTCGATCATGGTGGGCCTGTTAGCCGAGGCAGCCGCCGAAGCCATCGGCGGGGACGCGCTTTTCACCCGTGTGGCCTGTTACTACCACGACATAGGCAAGACAATGCGGCCCGCCTACTTCATCGAGAACCAGACCTACATGGACAACCGCCACGACAGTCTTGCCCCGAAGATGTCGTCGATAATCCTCGCCAATCACGTCAAACAGGGAATAGAGCTGGCGCGCGAGTACAAGCTGCCGCCACGCATCATCGCCATCATACCGCAGCACCACGGCACCGGGTTGATGAAGTACTTCTACTATAAAGCGCGGCAGGCGGCCGAGGATCCAGGCTCAAGTGCACTCGAGAACGAATTCCGCTCTCCGGGGCC
>DASYSA010000361.1:0-3808 GCA_036003885.1 Blastocatellia bacterium
AGTGCCGAGTGGGAGATGATAAGTCGCCTGCTCGAAGTCCACCCGTCGTTCGAGGACAGAATTTGGCTTTCCCTACGCACCTTGCCCTGGTTCGAACGACTCGATGAGGAAGGTGTGCTTGAGGGTTGGCTTGCTGGTGGCGATGAGCAATACCATAACCACGCCCTAAACGTCATGCTTGGCGGCGTTAAGGAAAGGCCCGACCGAATGGCAGAGCTTCTCCGGCCGTACGCTGGTCGTGCCGAAAAATATGGTGACTGGCTTCTATGGATTGTGCGGTTCGCCGATGTGCACGAAAGCCGGCCGCTGTTCGACTTGTTGCTCGATGCCATCCGTAGCGGTGAGGTCGGCAGTTACGGCCATAACCTGTGGATGTTTACCTATGACCTGGCAAAGCACCGGCCCACTTGGGCGGTCGAGCTACTTGCCGTACATCTCGTGCTTCGGCCGGATGCCCTCCCTAGGGACGACTCGGGTAAGGTCGTTGCTCTCTTGGACCGCGACGATGCCGTCATCAGACTCGTTAGTCAAGCGGCTGACGGTGCGCCGCAGGACTTCTGCGAGATACTAATTCCGTACATGCTCGCGGTAATGCGGATGACGGAGCGTGAATGTGAGAATCACCTGCTCTACGATGCCCACTTCTGCCTTCGGATTCCTCACAACACCTTTCACGAGCTTGAGGACGTTCTTATCTTCGGCGCTGCCGGTGCCCTCCGGAACTTTGCCGCGCAATCTCCTGAGGCGGCTCGGCCGCTACTTGAAACCCTAGCATCAGACTCACACGACTCAGCTCAATGGCTGCTCTACGAAGGATTGAGGGGGCAGGCTGCAGAATACTTTGCTGAGTGGACCGCTGATCTTCTTGTGGAGAGTCCTACAAGGTTCCTGAGCGGATACATGTCGAACGGCGTTTGGACGACGCGCCAACTTATCGGCGCCATTAGCCCTCATCTGTCGCTCGAAGCCTTCGGTCGGCTAGAACAGACGATTCTTGACCTGCGCTTTCCGTGGGAGCAAAGAAATCCCGGCTGGTACGTCTTCTGTCTCTTGTCAGGGATGGACGAGTCCAGGCTGTCCCAGGTAGGCCGACGGCGACTGGGCGAACTGAGACGTCTCGTTGGAATGGAACAGCCCGACGAGCCGGAGCCGATTGAAATGCGCCGGGTCGAGTCGCCTATATTGCCTGAGGCGGCACAGCACATGGGCGACGACGATTGGTTGCGAGCGATGGCGAGACACAGTGCTAACAGGGAGGACTTCAGAACCTTCCGAGGTGGCTCCCACGAGTTGTCGCAGGTCCTGAAGGGCGAGACCACGAAGAATCCTGATCGATTTGCGCGGTTAGCACTCCGCCTCGATGGCAGCATAAATCCCGCGTACACCGAGGCGATCCTGATGGGCTTGGGCGAGGCCGAGGCTCTTCCCAATCCGGCGTCAGTGTTCGCCGCCATCCGCCATATCGCATCACTCCAGCTTGAGTCAAATGATCGATGGCTTGGCCGACCACTGCATCGTAATTATCTGAAGGCTGATGTTCCCACCGACATCATCGCAACAATGGTAGATAGGGCATTGAACGCACAGGATCCTGCCGAGGATAGGTGGCCAAGTCACGAAACGGGCAGCAGGGAGAGTCTCGACACCGCCATCTATACAAATGGCATCAATACAGTGCGCGGAAGTCTCGCTGTTACATTGGGTGACCTTCTCGTCTATGACCATGATGGAGGCCGCACTGCTCTGGTAGTGCCGGTCTTAGATCGAATGGCTGAAGACCCTTCGGTAGCCGTCCGGTCTTGCGTCGCTCATGTAATCGCGTCCTGCCTACGGCACGCACGACCTGAGGCGATCCAAGCTTTCAACGTGTTAATCCAAGCCGATGATAGGTTGCTCGCAACCCACACGCTCCAACGACTAATTATGTATATAGGCAACGGTGATCCGGCGCTCGCCATGCCGATCATCAAACGAATGCTACAGGCCGAGGAAACGGAAATTCGGGAACGTGGCGGGGGCTTCGCGGCCTTTGCTGGCATGGAGTGGGGCGAGGAAGAACTGCTTGCGTCGGTGCTCACGAGCCCGGATGTAGCAACCAGGAAGGGTGTCGCCGCGGTGTGCGCCCATCGGCTACCGCATACCACGAACGCGGCGGTAGCAGAACGGGCATTGACGCAATTAGTAAATGATGACGACGATAAGGTGCGTGCGGCAGCTGCTGAAGTCGCCGGAGCGCTCCGGGATGAGCGCCTGCGCCCATTCGCCGGTATTTTGATGACTCTCATTTCCTCAGATGCATACTCCGATGCAGTCCCGCAGCTGCTCATTACGCTGGAACATGCGCCAGACCGTGTGGACGCTCTCGTCACTGCGTGCGCTCGACGCTTCGTCGATGTGCACGGGGCAGATGTGGGCAACATAGCGACGGGTGCGGCGGGAGATGCCCGCGAGGTTGGACAACTCGTGTTCAGGGCGTATGCGCAGGCATCGTCCGTTAGAGGCCGTAGCGAAGCGCTTGATCTGATAGACCAGTTGCTCGCGCTTAACGCATACGGCATGACGGAGCTAGTCGATGTCACAGAGCGCTAGGGGGTCACTACCGTTTTAATTTCCGTGCCGGTCCACTTGTGGGCTGCGTCGTGGCTCGCCTCGCCCCAGTACTCCAGTGCCTGGAAGCAGCCAATAGTGTGCACGCGTTGTGCGTTGATTGACAATAGGAGCGTGGTTGTGTCGGGAGCGGAGGGCGGCTGAAGGTTGCCGCCGCTCCACTCCCATGAGGTTGGGTGAACTCGTCCTACTCGGACGGCTTACCACCCCGCCGCCGACTCCGCCTCTCGGTCGTGTCAGCGGCTTCGGCTGTCGGGCCTTCCGTCCGAAACAGCCCCTGGATAGCACCCCTCCGTGCGGCAGCTTCGCGCTCGATCTCCTCAAGCGCGGCAGCAGGCCGGGCCGCGAAGTCGGGCTCGGCCTTCTTGGTGGCGACGTACAGCTCTACTGCCCGCAGGGCGGCATCCCCCAGGGAAATGCCGTCAAGCTGCGCCACCAGGGCGAACTGGGCGTGCAACGCATCCGGCACCTTGATGCCTAACGTCTTCACGCCACCGTTACGGGGTTCCGGCATGGAAGCCTCCTCGGTGTTGGTGCGACCAGCCATCCGCTCGTGGATGACGACGACGGCCGCATGACACCGGGGAGGTGTCAGGCAGCGAGATCGCGTTTGCCTCGCTGATGTTGCGTCGTGATGCGCTCCTCGGCCATGGCCTCATAGGCAGGATTCAGCTCGATGCCGAGCCAGTCCCGGCCATGCTTCTCAGCGGCCAGCGCCGTGGTGCCGGTGCCCATGAACGGGTCGAGTACCAGGCCGGGGACGCCTTTGGCTCCGCACTGGCAGGTTGGTTGCAGCTCGCCCACGGCGAGCAGTCGGCCGCCTTGGCGCTCCAGCCCTCGCTGCCAGGCGTGACCGCACGTTGAACAGACCCGCTCCGGACAGGTGGCGAGTAACGGCCGTTCGGCCAGCGCCAGCGGGAACGCGGCGAAGTGCCCTCCTCGGAATCCGGCGGTCGGCAGTGTCCAGACGTCGCCAGGGTTCTTGCCAAGCGGGTGCCCGGCCAAGCCGGAAGCCTTGAGGCGGGACAAGCCACGGTTGTCATTGAGGGTCCAGCCTTGGCGTGGTCGCGCCTTGTCCGGGATGGCCCGCACACACTCCTCGATGAACGAGCCCATCGCCCGCCCGTCGTTGGCCGCGCCGCCGCGGGCCCGCAGCCCCAACACGTCGCCGGTCTCGCCGACCACGCCGACCAGCGGGGAC
>DASYSA010000362.1:0-5491 GCA_036003885.1 Blastocatellia bacterium
CTTCTCTCTCAACACTTTTTACTCAGCACTCACTACTCCGCACTCACTACTCAGCACTCAGCACTCAGCACTCCTTCTATCTGGCCGCTGTGGTTTCGGCCCTGAGATTTTGACTGTCGATCGTGTAATCCAACCAACCGATCATCATCTCTTCCCAGGTCTGCGGACCCCAACGCACTTCTTTGGTTGGGTCGGGATTGAACTTGTTCCGCTCGGAATTATCATGGTGAGCGAGACAGTCTATCCGGCTGCCCTTCGGCGCCGCTATCGGCTCCTTCAGCAGGTATGTGAGCTGCCAGTTGAAGTCATAGCGAGGCACGCTTAACAGAATCTTCGAAGTCCCGTCCGGTAAGACCAGCTTGTACTGGAAGTCCTTGCCGCGAACGTGCATATGCGGCATGAAACTCACGATATGGCTGTCTTCCTTGAAAGTGAAAGAAGACTTCGATTCGTAGTTCGGCTCGCCGGGCGGAATCGCCAGATTGCCGTAGACGGCACCGGTGGTGATGACGCGCTTCTCAACCGGCTCTTTGGAAAAGTAGAGCCCGACGGCGGTTCGGTCCTTTGAAGCCTGGCCGTTGGTCGTGTAGTGCATTTGGAAGATCAGCACTGAGCCCTTCTTGATCAACTTCGCCTGGCCCGGCTTCAAGTGCAGCGGGCTCATCCCGGGCGCCCAGCCTATGAGCATCCCGTCTGGATTATTGCCTCGGTTGCCGGGCGATCCCTGGCCCTGTCTGGCTGAGGTCTCTTCTCCGCCTGTCCTTTGGCCGGCGCCGAAACGAATCTCCCCGGCCGGCGGCAAGGGCCCCTGACCAGGTTCGCGCACGCTGACGATCACGTGATGGACGACCGCGGGGTCGCCTCGCTTGATCTCAGCAAACTGGACGTACTTGTCCTCGGTGAAGTTTGTCGGCACGGCGAAATGTCTGTAGGCCACGACGCCATCCGAGGGCACACTCGCCTCTTCAGTCATCGCCAATATCACGTCGGGTGTGCCCAGCTTCCACCCTTCGACTGGGAATTTAGGAAGGGCAGGCATATCCTTCGCGTCACCCTCTTTTGCGCCGCCATCGACCCACTGGACGATGGTATCGATCTCCTTCTGAGAGAGGCGACGTTCGTTGGAGAACTCGCCGTAGTGCGGGTCTGCGAGCCAGGGTGGCATTACGCGCTGGACTACAGCTTCGCGAATCGATCTTGCCCAGGGCCGCGCGTCCTTATAAGTGAGCAATGGCATCGGCGCCATTTCGCCTGTGCGATGGCAGGTAGCGCAATTCCTGTGCAGAATCGGTGCAACGTCTTTGGTGAATGTGACCGCAGATGGTCCGCCATTGGCGCTACCGGACCATTGGACCGCGAAGAGCACGGCTATGACCAGGCTCAAACCGAAGCAGAATTGGCAGGCACGTTTCATACAGACTCCCTCCGTGTATAGGTTCGCGGGTTTTGATTCCACTGTGAGAATACAGCAACAACTATCAAGCCGGTAGACTAATCGCGGGTATGATTAGCATGGATCTCGAGCGCGCGACTTCCTGCAACTTCAAGGGCGGCCTCGCGCCAAGCCGGTATTATTGCGTCTAACTGCGGGGTACGTTGGTTAATGTAGCTTCATGAAGTGCCACCTGTCAAACAAAAGGAATTGCGAACTTCGAATTGCGAATTCGAATTCCCCGGACCCTGAAAGCAGAACGAGAAACGCGAAACGCGAAACGAGAAACGCGAAACGTTTCTCGTCTCGGCGCCCCTATCGAGCTTAGTCCCACTGCCCTGCCGCTCTGATCTCAATGCACGGCGATCGGGGCGACTGTCGAGCCGGTGCCACCCTTGATCTTGAGTGGTTGCATTATGAAGGCGAACTCGAAGACGCGCCTGGACGCAAGCTCGTCGAGCTTCAGACTCTCCAGCAGATGTATGCCGTTCACCACGAGCATGATCTGGTGGACGGGAAGCGAGACGTTCGGATCCGGGTTGGGATTCACCTCAACCGATACGTTGTCGGCTCCGACCAGCATTGGATCCTGCTTCGCTAGCCACTCGGCAGCGCCGACACCGATCCCAGGACCGCCCTTTGCGAACCGAGCGCTATCCTTCTCCCAGAGCTTGCCCCAACCGGTGTGGATGATGACCGCATCACCACTGTGGAGTTTCAGCTTCTGGTTTGACAGCGCCTGCTCGAGGTCTCGCGCGCTGATCTCGTAGGTGTCAGGCAGGATCTCGACACCCTTCAACGCGGCCACGTCTATCAAGACGCCGCGAGTGATGAGCGCGCCGACATTCTCGATGCCAAGCTTCTCGAAGCCATTCCGGGTCGCCGTTTCGTCAAGCTTGAAGCAGTTGTACATGCTCTGGCCGATGGTCTGGTGCGCAAAGCCGTCAAACTGAGTGCCCACCTGGCCGATTTCGCTGATGACAAGTTCTTCGTTGCTTCCCCGGCGATTCGACTGCGGATTCATGAAGGTGCGTTTTGTATGCAGGTCGAAATGCCGCGTCCCAAAGAGAGGCATCGCAGAGTGGAGCACGTGGCCCAGTTCTATCACCTCGCCGGTCTGGACCAGCTTTATTGCTCGCAGCACGCTTTCGGGCTTCATGTGATTGCCCGATCCTCGTTGGTCGCCGGCTCCCCACTTCGAGGGACAGCGTTCAGAGTCGGAGGGTGGCCGTCACGATTGCGCGTGAGCTGTAGTTAGAACAGTTGCGTATGTGATAACGATCAACGGTAGATATCTGGCAATTGGTCGCATGGTAATTCCTCGATTGTGAACAACCAATGAAGCCTGTATGGCCTCCGCTTGCATCAAAACGCGCTACCAAATTACAGCATTCAAACTCGAGTTGGCCTTTGGTGAGTTGGGATTCTTCACCCATTCGTCCGCATCCAACGAGAGAAATGCGGTCTGTGGTCCTGGTCTGCGAGCGCAAGTTTACTACGCGCCTCCCACGAATCAAAGACGGAAGGGGTCTGTCAACCAGTCGGCCGATGGCCACCACAGAAGAGAACCCGAGTGAAGACAAAGAGCGGCGCGGCGCGGACCAGGAAAGCTCCGGGCGTCAGCCCGGAGCACTGGTGTTTGGCCATTTTGCTTGGGGCAAACACTGACGCCTTCATTCATTTGGTCCCGAACCCCGTAGGGGTTCAATGTTTGTAGAAGACGACCGCGGACGGGCACCGACCCCGGAGGGGTCGTATGTGCGATCGAACTACTCAATAGCCCCGCCACATTTCACCCCTACGGGGTGAGAGGCGGTCGTTGGCGCGTGCTACAAACATTTCACCCCTACGGGGTGAGAGGCGGTCGTCGCCAAGTCCTACAAACATTCAACCACTACGTGGTTGGACACCAACTCCGTTGTTGTGGCTTGCCTGCGGGCCGTAGTGCTGTCCTGGGAGGCTCGGTATGAAGAATCCACCAACTTCAGGAGTGCCCTGATGACTGTTTGTCCCAGGCGATGAAAGGGTGCTTTAATGCAAACGGCTGATATCGCTTCTGTAAAGACCTTTGAGACAAGAAACAGAGCCAATCTCACTGCCGCGCCGACGATACAGGAGCAGGTGATGCCTGCTACTCATCATGAGCCATAGACTGATTCTCATCGTCCTCTCACTCTTGTTAGTACCGGCTCTCGCTCACCTGCAAGTCGAAACGGATCCGGCGGCATTACGGTCTCCTCAGCAATCGACTCGGGACCAGAAATACGAAACTCGTGCAATTCACGACCCCGATGGCATCGGCAAGTTCTATATGGGGCGCGAAATCGCGCACGTGATGGGTCACGAAGGCGCGGCCTGGCTTGAGCGCCGTGAGCGGCTGGAAACCGAGACGCCCGACGAGGTCGTCCGCCAGATGAGGCTCAAGCCAACTGATGTCGTAGCAGACATCGGCGCAGGCACCGGTTACTTCTCGTTTCGCCTCAGCAAGGTCGTGCCGCAAGGCAAGGTTTACGCCGTCGACATTCAACCGGAAATGCTGGCGATCATCGAGAGGCGAAAGGGGACACTAGGGACAGGAAATGTAGTGGGGGTGCTTGGAACTGAGATGGATACGAAGCTGCCCACACAGGCGGTTGATGTTGCCTTGCTGGTCGATGCCTATCACGAATTCTCCTACCCGCGAGAGATGATGGAGAGCATCGTTCGAAGCCTCAAGCCCGGGGGACGCGTCGTCCAGGTCGAATATCGCGCTGAGGATCCCGACGTGCCTATCAAACGACTACACAAAATGTCCGTCGACCAGGCACGCAAAGAGATGGCGGTGGTCGGCCTGGTTTGGAAGGAAACGAAGGCTTTTCTCCCGCAACAACATTTCCTCGTTTATGAGAAGCCCAAATAAACGGCCTCCGCGGATCGAGGCACGCGAGGTTGATTAAGGAGCGCTGATCGCATTTCTGAGAACGCTGTGATCGCTTACGTCCCTTCTCATTAACACCCCACTTCAGTGGGGTGCCGGGTGGGGGAACAGCACTGGCTGAACCGTTTTAACGGTTTCCGATCCGCCCAAAGGTGAGCTGAATCTTCCGTGCAGAATCTGTCGCGGAAGCCGGTGGCTGACACAACGGGAGGAAACCGTTAAAACGGTTCTGTCGTAACCCCGGCACAGACACCCCACTGAAGTGGGGTTTGACATTTCTCCTTGTGAGCGGCCAGCGTAGATTCTATTTGACTATCTAACCTCGATCCCGACTCTTCATCTCAGCCGCCATGGGGGCAAGACCGGACAGGTTAAGAAACAGGGTTTCTGGATGGATGCGGCTCGATTATGTTTCAGTGTATCGTAGGCCTCGATCTATCGAGCTGCTGCAGATCAGAACCGCAGCCAATCTACACGACCTCCGGGCACTTAGCAAGAGCCTGAAAGTTGGAACCTTGTGGACATGCGTTGAAGCCGAGTGATATTAATTCTCCGGCGGAAGCTCGACTCGAATCGAAGTGGCCGCGTTTCGTTATTGGGCTGCGTCAGACGGCGCAGGCTGAGTTTCTCGCGTCGCGACACGGGCGTTTCGAGTCCAGCCGGTTCCAACAGGTTAGGTTTTTATCTTCCTCAAAAGTCGTTGTAACCGAAAGGGCCCACGATATGCGACAAACATCCACGAAGCTCTCCCTGCCGATTCTGCTCTTTCTTCTCTTTGTCCTGGCGGCATATGCCCAACAGCCATCCGGCAGTAAGCCCAACGCATCCGGCTATCACTTGCTCAAGAAGATCGAAGCCGGCGGGGAGGGCGGCTGGGATTACCTGATTGTAGATCCCGAGGGTAGGCGGCTCTACGTCTCTCGATCTACTCACGTGATGGTGTTCGACGCCGACACCGGCGCAGCTGTCGGAGATATTCCGAATACGCCGGGCGTGCACGGTATCGCAATAGCTGCGGACCTGGGCAAAGGCTTCACGAGCAACGGTAGAGATGGGTCCGTCACCATCTTTGATCTGAAAACACTGAAGGCGACGGGACAGGTAAAGGTCGGCACGAACCCGGATTGTATTATGTACGACTC
>DASYSA010000363.1:0-20505 GCA_036003885.1 Blastocatellia bacterium
TATGTAGCCATTATCCGCGTCGACGAATTGAATCGAATACAGATCAAGGGCCGCAGGGCCTTTGCTATGGGAGTTATGAAGGCTCTTCACAAAACTGCGGCCGCCGTCGGTGCTCACCAAAATGGTGCCGGCATCCCCTACGATCCAGACTCTGTCGCCGCGCGCGAAGACATCATTCAATGCGGCGTCTACCCCGAGGTCCACTTCATTGAACGTGCGGGCGTCGTCATATGACCTCGCGATCAACCCGTGCTCGCCGACCACCCAGACCTCATCTCCGTTGTAAAAGACTGCGCTGACCGTGGCCTGCTTGCCGTTCTGCTTGATCGTGTGAGCCTGGGTCCATCCCTGTTGAGCCCCTGCAGTTGAAACAACGACGGCCAGTACGGCGGTCAAAGAAAAACCTGGAATCAACGTGCGACTAAATTTCATCCTACTCTCCGCTTCGGCTCGATTGGCTTTCCGCTCTCAACTTGTACCGTTGGACCTTGCCGGTTGAAGTGCGAGGCATCTCTTTTATGAACTCAATTTGCGAGGGCACCTTGTGCTGCGGAAGACTCGAGCCGACGAATTCCCGCAACTCCTGCTTAAGGTCCTTGCTGCCCCCTTGATGTCGGATGACCACGTAAGCCTTTGCCGTTGCCAAGCCATCATTGTCAGTCACCGCAACAACGGCAGCTTCAACCACCGCCGGGTGCAGAATCAATGCAGACTCAACCTCGATAGGCGAGACCCAAAGGCCGCGCACTTTGAAGCAGTCGTCGGATCGGCCGACGTGATAAAAGAAGCCTTCCGCGTCGCAGCGGTAGATGTCTCCTGTCTTGACCCACCCGTCGTGTATAGTTTCCCGAGTCAGCTCTTCCCTCTTCCAATATCCCGCGGTTGCGCTTCCGCCTCTCACCCAAAGATGGCCCAGTTGTTCCGGCTCGACTTCGAGGCCGCTGTCATCGATCAGCCGCGCAGAGTAGCCCTCCACAACCGAGCCGCTCGAACCTGCGCGCGCGCTGCCCTGCCGGTTCGAGATGAAGATGTGAAGCATCTCGGTCGATCCGATGCCGTCGATGATCTCCAGGCCGAATGCTCGCTCCCAATCCTCGAATATTCTGCCCGGGAGAGCCTCGGCGGCCGAGACGCATAGCCTGAGTGAAGACGTGTCCAGCCTCCTGCCGGTGGTGTGGGATTCCAACAACCCGCGGTAGACGGCAGGCACCCCGAAAAAGACCGTCGGCGACTGTTCCTCGAACAGCGTTGCGAGATACTCAGCAGTTGGCCGCGCCGTGTCGAGGAGCACTGTCGCTCCGGAGCCGAGCGGAAAAGAAAAGCTGTTGCCGAGTCCATATGCGAAGAACAGCCGCGACGCCGAGTAGAGCCGATCGACGGCCGAGAGTTGCAACACCGAGCGGGCGTAAGTGTCCACCGTGTATTCGACCGAGCCATGTCGATGCAAGACGCCTTTTGGCGCGCCTGTGCTCCCTGAGGTGTACAGCAGAATGGCTGGCGTGTCGCGCGTGGTGGCAGGAAATGAAGGCCGAGGGGCTACGTCGTCTTTGGGCTCAAGGAACTGTCGTTGGGCGGTATCGATTATCAGAGCGGAGCAGTGTTCAGAGACTCTGCCCTCACTCAAATTGATCTTCCACTCGAGCTCTTCTTCGGCGATGACCAGGCGCGCGCCCGAGTCTGAGAGTATGAACATCACTTCGTCAGGTGATAGGAAGGTGTTGATCGGTACGCCAATGGCTCCCACGGAAACCGTCGCCAGCATTGTGGCGATGAACTCAGGAGAATCGTAGAGCAGTAGTGCTACGCGATCACCCTCTTCGACCCCCGCGGCAAGAAGGTGTTCGGTCCAATAATCGACCTCTAGCCGCAACTCCAGGTAAGTAATGTGGCTGCCGCGAAACTCAATGGCAGTTCGCGCGCCGATACTCGCGAGACGCTCGTCGCCAAGGAAATAATCAAAGAGATTGAAGTATGAAGGGATCAGCGACATCAGGACGCGATTATAAGATAGGAAAATGCGAATTGCGAATTTCGAAATGCGAATCTCAAGATTCGCACAATTATGGCTTCCCTCCGAAGAATCCTCCTTCCAAAACTTCAACATTGAGGTCGCGTCTGGGAGGTCTGAGGTCGAGAGTCAATCTTCATTTCGAGAGACGATAGACGTCCTGGCCCGATGTTCGCTCCACGACAAGCTTCGCTTCGTGTACCGCATAATCGAGATGAGCCACCGCCTCGGAAACTGCCAAAAAGCGGTGATAACCCTTCGCATTAGGGAACAACAGAAAGGACGCATCCCAACCGGTTGTCCCCTCGGGCGGCAGGAGGGAGAGAAGCTTTGATTGCCTCGCTTGAGTCGCGCGGAACTGCCTCTGAAAATGCTCGTCGTAGTCGATCACATCGTCCCCATGGCCGCCTTTTAGGGTTGTCGGCGCCATCTCCCTGATTCGCGCCAGGGACACCAGATACTCACCCAACGACTGAAATCGCTTAGACGAATCGAACGGGTCGGGACTCAGAACCGGATTTGGGGTGATGTTCTTGAGCACCGTGTCCGAAGCAAACCACACTCGATTGCTCGCCCTCATCAGGCAGATGGACCCTGGAGTGTGTCCCGGTGTGTGAACCACTCTCAGGCTTTCATGCTCGAAGACGATCTCGTCGTCGTCAGCGAGGAGTTCGACTCCGTCGAGAGCCTGCGCGAATCCGCTGAATTTCTGATAGCCGGCCTCCATGCGGGCAATGATCTCCCGTGGCACTCCGGCAGCCGCAAGCAACCCTCGATAAGCAACATAGTCGGTAAATGGCTGAACGGCGGGCGCGTCCCACGCATGGATGTAAGGCGTTGCTCCCGACTCCTCGACAACTATGCGCGCCAGTCCGTAGTGGTCTGCATGAGCGTGCGAGATGATGATTCTCTTGATATCCGCCAGTCTGTGTCCGAGACGTGACAGTCCGGTTCTGAGCGCTTCCAGGCTATCCGGGGTTCGGGGCCCGGCGTCGATCAAGGTGAGTGGGTCTTCCTGAATCAGATAGACGTTGACCGGACCGACGTAGAAAGGAGTGGGCACAACTATTTTGTGGATCTTCATGCAGTGGTCAGTGGCCAGTGGCCAGTGGTCAGTTGTCAGCCATCCGTGGTCAGTGGTCCGTCGTAAGTTGTCCGTGGGCCGTGGTCAGTCGTCCGTTGTTAGAGGGAAAACGCCCAAAAGACTAACCCTCCGCAACTGACCACTGACCACTGACCACTGACCACTGACCACTGACAACTGACAACTGGCCACTACAGGTTGTAGCGGCCGGCTTCAATAAGTGAGTCGGCGATCCTGCGCCGAGCGGCAATCGTATTGACCGGGATGAAGCGGGTATATCGTTTCAACACCGCCAGCATGGTTCGCAGTTCATCGCCTTCGGACATCGCGGCCAGGGCGTTCTTTGCGAATTGCTCAATATGCCCGATAGCGTCGTTGGTGAAAGTGCGGGTTGCGTCGATCTGACTGCTGCAACTGGCCTCTCCGCGTGAAGCAATGAGTTTCTCAGTTCGCAGTATCGCGCTCTCGATCCCGTAGATCTGCATTATGATGTCGCTGGCAGCAGCCAACACCTCTTGCTGCTCCTGAACCTTGTCGCGGTACTTCTGCGCCGCCGATCCCAGGACCGCGACCACGATCTTCTTGGCGTTGCTCAATGCTGTTCGCTCCGCAGCAAACACACCGTCGACCAGATCCTCAGAGAGTCCGGGGCTCAACATCTCATCCATCAGCTTCTTGGCGGCGGCAAAGATAGGCAGGTCGCCCTTCATAGCCCGGCGCAGCATCTGGCCCGAAATTATCAGTCGATTGATCTCGTTAGTGCCTTCGTAAATGCGGCTGATTCGCGCGTCACGATAGGCCCGCTCGACCGGGTAGTCCTTCGAATAGCCGTTGCCGCCAAAGACCTGGACCGCCTCGTCCGCGCAGTAGTCGAGGGTCTCGCTGCCGACAACCTTGAGGATCGAGCACTCGACCGCATAGTCCTCGATGGCCTTGAGCGCTTCCGCGGGAATATCGCGATTGACCGTCGCCAGCGCGCCTTCGATCATTCCGACAGTGCGGTACATCATACACTCGGAGACGTAAGCCAGAATCGCCATCTGCGCCAACTTGTGCTTGATCATTCCGAACGATGCAATGGGCACGCCGAACTGATGGCGTTGCTTAGCGTATTCGGTGGCGATACCGGTGAGCCGCTTCGACCCGGTTATCGCGCCAACGCCGAGTTTCAATCGGCCGATATTCAGAATGTTAAATGCGATCTTGTGCCCTTTGCCGATCTCGCCGAGCACATTCTCAACCGGAACGCGAGCCTCTTCCAGGTTGACCGCACAAGTCGACGATCCCAACAGCCCCATCTTGTGCTCTTCGGGCGCTACCGAGACGCCTGGGAAGGTGCGTTCGACGATAAACGCGGTGAATTTCTCGCCGTCGACTTTGGCAAAGACAATGAAGATATCCGCGAAGCCCGCGTTGGTGATCCACATTTTCTGGCCGGTGAGCAGGTAGTACTTGCCATCTTCGGAGAGCACGGCTTTGGTCTTCGCGCCAAGAGCATCCGAGCCGGAGCCGGATTCGGTCAGGGCATACGCGCCGACCAGTTCAGCCGTTCCGAGCCTCGGCAGATACTTTTTCTTCTGTTCCTCGGTGCCGAAGTAGACGATCGGCAGCGTGCCGATCGTTGTGTGCGCGCCGACCGAACCGGAGAACGACGCCTGTCCCGAGAGGTGCTCAGACGCCACCAGCGAGCTGAGCAGATCGAGTCCCGCCCCGCCGTACTTCTCCGGGATATCGATCGAGAGCAAACCAAGTTCCCCGGCTTTCGTAAGCAGGTCGCGTGTCACCTTATAGTTCTTGGACTCGATCTCCGCATCGAGCGGCAACACCTCTTTCTCGGTAAACTCTCGCGCAGTCTGTGCGATCATTCGATGTTCGTCGCTGAGGTCCTCGGGCGTAAAGACCTCGCGTGAGTCATGGTCTTCGAGAATGAAACTTCCGCCTTTTAATACTTTCGTCTGTTCTGCGACGGTGCTGGTCATAGCAAATCTCCTTTATTCCCTCATTGCATGATTAATCTATAGATTCGAAGATGCCGGCCGCTCCCATTCCGCCGCCGACGCACATCGTTACCATCCCGTAGCGCGAGCCTCGCCGCCGCATCTCCTGCAGCAAGGTCGCCGTCAGTTTGGCGCCGGTGCACCCAAGCGGGTGGCCGAGCGCGATTGCCCCTCCGTTGACATTCAATCTGTCCTGGTCGATTCCAAGCTCCTTCACCACCGAAAGAGCCTGGGCGGCAAACGCCTCGTTGAGTTCAATCAGGTCGATCTGATCGAGCGTGAGCCCCGCTATCTTGAGCGCCTTGGGAATCGCGGCGACAGGGCCGATCCCCATCAGGTCAGGCGATACTCCTGCGACGGCGAAGGCTATCAAGCGCGCAAGCGGCTTCAGGCCGAGATCACGGGCCTGCTCCGAAGACATCACCACTGCGGCGGCCGCTCCGTCCGACATCTGCGACGAGTTTCCCGCAGTTACAGTTCCGCGAGCGTGAAATGCCGGCCTGAGTTTTCCGAGGGCTTCCCTCGACGTATCAGCCCGCGGTCCTTCGTCGGTATCGAATACCGACTCGAGCGCGACCGCTTTGCCCTTCGAGTCAAGCTCTACAGTCTTGACTTTGAGCGGCACGATTTCGTCTTTAAACCGGCCGGCTGCTATGGCCGCGATCGCCTTTTGATGGCTGCGAAGCGAGAACTCATCGGCCTCTTCGCGCGAGATCGAATACTTCTGCGCGAGGTTTTCAGCCGTCAGGCCCATGTTCAAATAGAAGTCCGGCCAGGTTTCCACCAGGGTCGGATTGGGAACGATCTTGTGCCCGCCCATCGGGATCATGCTCATCGTTTCGGTGCCGCCGGCGATTATACAGCCGGACCAGCCGCACATGATGCGCTCTGCCGCAAACGCAATTGCCTGAAGGCCCGAAGAGCAGAAGCGATTGATCGTTGTTGCGGCCGCTTCCTTCGGAATCCCTCCAAGCCAGGACGCCTGTCGCGCGACGTTCATACCCTGTTCCGCTTCCGGCATCGCACAGCCAAGTATCACGTCTTCAATCATCTCCGGCTCAAGGCCTGGCGTGCTGTCAACGACGGCGCGAATAACTGCGCCGGCCATGTCGTCCGGTCGAGTGTCCTTCAGGGCGCCACGCGGCGCCTTCCCAACCGCGGTTCTCAGAGATTTGACTATTACTGCATCGGTCATTGTGTTTCTCCATCAAACCGTTTCGCGTGTCGCGTTCCGCGTTTCTCAGTTGCAGGTACCAGATCAGTAGGATCGACCAACTCCCAAATGAGAACGCGAAACGCGAAACGCGAAACGTTTTACTAGTTCCTCAAAGGCTTTCCCGTCTTGAGCATGTGTTGAATGCGCTCCTGAGTCTTCCGCTCGCCGCACAACGAAACGAAGGCCTCGCGCTCCAGATCGAGGAGGTACTGCTCAGAGACCAGAGTCTTGTGCGACAAATCTCCGCCCGTAATGATGTGAGCCAGCTTCCTCGCGACGTGCCCGTCATATTCGGAAATGAACCCGCCCCGAATCATCATGTGAATCGCCAGCTTGATCGTAGCCAGCGCCGGTTCGCCCAGCACCGGTATGTCGGTCCGCGGGTGGGGCTGAACGTAGCCCTCGCGAACCATGGCAAGCGCGGTTTGCTTCGCGTCCTCGATCAACCGATCCTTGTTCATCGTGATCGGATCGGTCTGACGCAGAAATCCGATCTCTCGGCCTTCGACAGCCGACGTCGCCACTCGGGCCATCGCAATCGTTTCCGACACCTTCTTAATTCGAGGGAACAAGTCCTCATCCGGCTGGGCATCTTCCACAGCGCGCAGGACCATCTCCTTTACGCCCCCTCCGCCAGGTACGAGTCCCACCCCCACCACGACCAGACCCAGGTAGCTCTCCGCCGCGGCACGCGCTTTATCGCCGTGCATCGTTATCTCGCATCCGCCGCCGAGCGCCATTCCATGCGTCGCAACAACTACAGGTTTGGGGGAGTATCGAAGTCCCATATTCGCGTTCTGAAACTGGCGCACCGAGAGGGCTATCTCGTCCCACTCGCCCTCCTGGGCGCCGAGCAGGAGCATCATGATGTTCGCGCCTACCGAGAAGTTTTCAGCCTGGTTGCCGATGATCAGAGCCTCGAAGTTCTCACCGACCTCCTTCGTCGCATAGTTCATCATCGCGACGGTATCGCCGCCGATTGCGTTCATCTTCGAATGAAACTCCAGACAGGCGACTCCATCGCCGAGGTCAATCAGCGAAGCAGAAGCGTTCTTCCTGATCGGGGGCTTTTGCTCCTTGAGCGACTTCAGAATAACCACCCCAGGCTTCGGCTCGATCGCCCTGTATTCACTTGAAGCGAAGTCGAAATAGAAGCTGCGTCCGGTGAGCCGTTCGTAGAAACTCGTCTTCCTGGAACCCAGCAAGCGCTCGACGATCGGTGGAATCGCCAGTCCTTCTTCGCGCATCAGTCCCACTGACTTCTCGACACCGATCACATCCCATAGCTCGAAGGTGCCGAAGTCGTGATTGAAGCCCCACTTCACCGCGTTGTCGATGTTCACGATATCGTCGGCAATCTCCGGAATGCGATTGGCCGCATAGATCAAATTGGCGCTGATCGTCTTCCATAAAAACTCGCCCACCCGGTCCTTGCCGTAGATCAGAGTGCGAATCCGTTCCGCGGGGTCCTCTATCTGCCTTGCCGCCTCGATGGAAGGAAACCGCACCTTCTGAGAGGGCTTGTACTCCATCGCCTTATAATCGAGCACCCAGAACTCGGTCCTTCCGCCCTCGCCCTTCTGTTTCTTGTAGAATCCCTGTCCTGCTTTATTGCCGGTCCAGCCGCGCTTGACCATCTCGCGCAAGAAGTCCGGCGGGGCCAGCACGTCCCGCCTCTCGTCATCGGGCACCGCCCGATAGAGGTTGTCTGCTACATACAGCGCCGTATCGAGCCCGACAATGTCGGAGGTCCTGAATGAGGCGGATTTCGGCCGGCCGATCAACTGGCCGGTCATGGCATCGACCTCTTCGATGGTGTAGCCACCTTCCGCCATCACTCGGATTGCGTTCAGGGAGCTGAAGGTTGCGATGCGGTTCGCAATGAAGTTGGGCGTGTCCTTTGCGAACACTGTTCCCTTCCCCAGCCTCCGGTCGCAGAAGTCGGCGACGAATCGCATGACGTCCGGGTGAGTGTCGGCAGTAGGTATGAGTTCAAGAAGCTTCAGGTAGCGGGGGGGATTAAAGAAGTGCGTTCCCAGGAAATGCCGGCGGAAGTCATCACTCATACCCTCGGCCATCGCTTTGATCGGGATGCCGGAGGTGTTCGAACTGACGATAGTTCCCTTCTTGCGCTCGCTATCAACCTTGTTGAAGAGATCCCGTTTTATGTCAATATTCTCGACGATCGCCTCGACTATCCAATCGACCCTGGAGACTCTGGCGAGATCATCCTCAAAGTTGCCGGTGGTTATCAAACTTGCGAGAGCGGGCGAGTAGAACGCCGCAGGACGGATCTTCTTCGCCGCTTCCAGCCCCCCATTCGCGATGCGGTTTCGAACCTGGGGGCTTTGCAGAGTCAGCCCTCGAGCCTCCTCTTGTTTGGTCAATGTCGTCGGAGCCATGTCAAGCAGCAGAACTTCCACTCCGGCGTTGGCGAAGTGCGCCGCGATCTGCGCACCCATCGTCCCCGCACCCAGAACAGCTACTCTATCAATCCTGTAACTCAAAGGAGATCCTCCATGGAGTTCTGAGTGCTGAGTTCTGAGTACCGAGCGGGGACTCAGAACTCAGAACTCAGTACTCAGTACTCGGCACTAACTACGGCCGGTGCACGCTCTTCGGCATAGAGCCGCTCGATTATTTCGGCGTACTTCTCTTCAATCACTTTGCGCCTGGGTTTCAGCGTGGGTGTCAACTCGCCCGACTCGGCCGTCATCTCATGCTCGAGCAAAGCCACCTTCTTGACCTTTTCGTATCTCGCCAGCTCCGGCGTGGACTTGTCCAGTTGTCGCCGGAACAGGTCCAGGATCCTGGAATTCTTAAGCAACTCGGCTTCGTTGGAGTATCCGATACCCTTCAACCGGGCATAGCTTCTCAGCAGTTCCATGTTTGGAACGATCAGAGCTGCGGCAAACTTCCTGGCGTTCCCTACAACAACCACCTGAGAAACAAACCGACTCGCTTTGATCAGGCTCTCGACGTGCTGCGGCGCGATGTACTTTCCACCGCTCGTCTTGATCAGCTCTTTCTTCCGGTCCGTGATCAGGAGAAAGCCGTCCTGGTCGACGTTGCCGATGTCTCCCGTGCGAAACCAGCCGTCCGCAGTGAACGCCTCTTCGTTGGCCGAGGGACGATTGTAATAGCCCTTCATCACCGTTTCGCCTTTGACAAGGATCTCGCCATCCTCAGCAAACTTCACAAATACATTGTCTATGATGGGCCCGACCGTCCCTATTCGATTGCGCTTGTCTGTATTGCACGAGATCGAAGGGGAGGTTTCAGTCAATCCATACCCTTGCAGTATCGTGAGCCCCGCCGCGTCGAACAGGTAAGCGATTTCAGGGGCGAGGGGTGCGCCACCAGAGATGAACCACCGAATGTTGCCCCCGACTGCCTGGCGCCACTTCTTGAACACGAGCATATCGGCAATCTTGTGTTCGAGTCCCAGCCACGCGCCAATGCGAGCGCCGCGGTTCTTGCGCTCAGCCCAACGCCTGCCCACTCCGAGAGACCACAGGAATAGCTGCTTTCGAGGAAAGCCTGCTGCCACTCCGCGCTCGACTATTCTGCTGTAGATCTTTTCAAACATGCGCGGCACGCTGGTCATCACCGTCGGGCGAATCTCGGCAAGATTCTTCGCAACCGCCTCGATGCTTTCCGCATACGCCACCGCAATGCCCGCGTAAGCATAGAGGTACCACGCGTCGCGCTCAAAAATGTGAGTGAATGGCAGATAGCTGAGCGCGACGTCATTCCTGTGCCCTTCGAGCCCCAGCCAGTGATAAGTGTTGAGCGCGGCGCGAGTCAGATTCCGGTGAGTCAGCATCACGCCCTTAGGATCGCCCGTCGTTCCGGAGGTGTACAACAGCGTCGCCAGATCGTCGGGTGCAGCCGCCTGCCACAAGCTTTCGTACAGTTCGGGCTCTCGGACATCGAGCGCGCGGCCGCCCTCCGCCAGCTCTTCAAGGTTGATTACTCCCGAGTTTCTCTCCGCGTCGCCCCCGCCATCAAAGGCTATCACGTACTCTAGCCCCGGGAGTCTCGCTTTAAGAGCGAGCGCCTCTTCGAGGAAGCTCGACGACACAAAAATCGCTCGAGTAGATGAATCAGCCAGAATGTACTCGACTTGAGTGCGAGCCTGTGTGGCGTAGACCGGGACGTCAACCGCGCCGATGGCAAGGACGGCGAGGTCGGCTATGTTCCACTCAGGCCGGTTCTCAGACCAGATTGCGAGCTTGTCTCCGCTTCGAATTCCGAGGTCGTAGAGTCCGAGGGCCAGTTCCTGCGCGCGACGTCCGATCTCGCGATAGGAGAGGGAGCGCCACTCGCCTGCCTTTTTGAAGCGGAGCAACTCCGCGTCAGGGCGGGCTTCGACCGAAGCATTGAAGAGTTCGTTCAACGTTTTGGGTTCATCGGCCATTTGCTACTGCTATTCCTCAGCGGGTCGGGCTGCTATGAATACCATTCAGGAAGATATCGATCACCGGTTCAGCGGTCGTGACCAGGCTGTAACGCTTGCGGCTGAGCACCCAATTGGTGACCATCTCATCCAGGGCGCCGAAGAGGACTTTGGCGGCGATCTTGGTATTCAGGTTCTCGCGAAAGACGCCTTGTTTCTGCCCCTCTTCGATGACCGCACGAATCATGTCCAGGTATTCTGTGACTTTGGTGGCCGAGAACTGCTCCATGAATTTTGTGGACGAGCGAAGCTCGACTTGAAAGACGACGGCGAGGTCGCGATCGCGGCCGTAGAGATTGAGGTGAGTGTGGACAATTCTCTTGAGCTTTTCGACCGGGTCGTCTACCCTCGCGATTCGGGCGCGGCCGCGGCTCAAGGCCTCTTCGGTCACGTGGTTGAAGATCGAGACGAGGATGTCGTCTTTATTCTTGAAGTAGAGGTAGACCGTCCCGTCAGCAACACCGGCTTCTTTGGCGACATCGGCGACTTTCGAATTGAAGAAGCCGCCGCGAGCAAAGACTTTGATGGCCGCCCGGAGTATCGCTTCGTACTTCCCGTTCGGTTTCTCCCGGGTTGTCACCTTAGCTGCGCGTTTCGGGGATGCCATCGTCACCTCTCTGAGAACTGAATGATGATTCATTCATCTTTGTATGATAAAACGGCCGTCAATGCAAGCTTAAACATGAGATTATTATTGACTTTTAAGTCAATTTGACTTAACTTGCAAACTGCTCCGGTGGTTTGTCAGTGCTGCCCCCCAGCATCTCCTTTCGCCCCGCCCCTCTAAAGCAGGCACCTCTCTATGCCCAGCCTCAGTTCGTTCTCTGACCGAATCCTCATTGTAGGAGATGAGGCGAAGTCTGCCAGCGCGATCGAACGCCTGCTGGAATCGGCCGGTTACAGCGCCGACACCGTTACCTCGCTGGAGTCTGCCAGTCAAAGAATCAATGCCCTGGAAGCCTCCCTCGTAATAATTGAACTCACAGCTTCCCGTGTCACCGGCCCTCTCGTTCAGCCTGAGGGCGACGACTCGGGCCACAGCCTTCGCAAACTCGACTGGGCACAAGAGGCCCTGAACCTCGTCCGACGCATTCGGGCCGACGAAGCAACTGCCGATCTGCCTGTTCTTGTTCTCTCAAAGAGCCTGCGAGGTCAGGATAAGATAGCCTGCCTTGATGCCGGCGCAACTGAGTATATCACCAAGCCCTATCAGCGCACGGAGTTGTTGTCGCGGGTCACCTCGCACCTCAGGTCGTGGCACTCGGAGCGCGAACGCCGGGTGAGATTCGAGCAGTTGAATATTCTTCACTCGGTCTCCTCTGTTCTCGCCAGCTCTCTCGAACCCGAGGTCTTGCTGAGAGGAACCCTCTCCATTCTGCGCAACTACCTGCACGCCGAGTCGGCAGTCGCGTACCACGGCGCTCACCACGCAGTCAGCGTCGTAGCCACGGATGGCTTTGCCATCGACGACGCCGCGCGCGCCTCACTGGTCGACTTCTACTTCATAACCGCACCGCTGCTAAATGGTAACCCGCTGCTCGTCGAACCGCTGCCCGACACCGCCCGCGCCGGCCTCCCCGAGATCCTGAGGGACGTTCACGGCCTGGTCTGCGCCCCGCTCGGGCTCAAGGGAAGCATGGTAGGCGCGATCTGCCTGTTCTCAAACAAACAGCAGCCATTTCGCCGGCAGGATGCGGACCTATTGGCCACAATCTGCAATCAGCTCAGTGTTGCTCTGGAGAACGCACGATTGTTCGTTGAAACGAAGAAAAGCGCCGCCCAGCTCTCCTTCGTCTACAATCTCGGCAACAACCTCATGAACTCCCTCGAGATGGACGAGTTGCTGGGTTATGCGGTCTTCGCGGTCGGCAAGAATCTGGCTTGCGATGCCTGTGCGGTTCTCGTCAAAGGGTCTACCAAGTCGGAGAACATCGTATCCGCTGTGTATGCGCCATCCCAGGACCCCAAGGCCGAAAATCAATGGCATCATATCGACAGGGTGAAAGCTTACCTGCGCTCATACCAGGGGGTCTCTCAAGCCTCGATTGAAGTCAGAGTTACTAATCGCCTCCTGAAGGATCCGGAAATCGCGCTCGAGACCATCGTTCCGATCATATTCGACGACGTTCTCCTGGGCATTCTTCTCTGTGGAAGCCGTTCTGCCAGAACATTCACCGCCGACGACCATAAGTTGCTCGGGGCAGTCGCCCAGCAACTGAGCCTCGCTATTCGAAACACCGAATTGTATCGCCAGACAAAGGATACGTCGATCAACCTCGCAGTCGAGGTTGCCCATCGCACACAGGAGATCGAAGAGCAAAAGAGGTTTACCGAAAAGATAATCGACTCGCTTCCGGTGTCGCTCTACGTGGTCGACAGGGACATGCGCATCGTGGCGTGGAATCGCAGCCGGGAAATCGGCGGGCTTGGGGCAAGCCGCGACGAGGTGCTGGGCAAGAACGTCTTCACCGTACTCGCCAAACAGCCGCGCCGCGTCCTGGAGGATGAATTTATAAGGGTTTTTCGAAGCGGCGAGATTGTGCGCATGGAACAGGACTCCTGGTCTGACGGGCAACGAAAGGTGTGGAAGATAGGCAAGATTCCGATGCGAGTGGATAATGCCGAGGTTACCCACGTGATCACCGTCGGTGAAGATGTCACCGACCAGAAGAAGATGAATGAGGCGGTGATCCACGCCGAGAAGCTCGCTTCAATCGGGCGCCTCGCCGCCGGCGTCGTTCACGAAATCAATAACCCGCTTGCAACCATTGCGGCCTGCGCCGAAGCCCTTAGCGCGCGGGTGGACGAGATGCAGCACGCGGAGATGAACGAGGACTTCAGCGAATATCTCAAGATTATTCGCGACGAAGCCTTCAGGTGTAAGTCGATCACCAACAGTCTCCTCGAATTTTCGCACCAGCGGCAGGCCGAGAAGACCTCGGCCGACATTAACCAGATCATCGACCAGACCCTGTTGCTGATCAAGCACCACCCCAAACTTGGCAAGAGTCGAATAGTCAAGAACCTGGATTACGGGCTCACCCCGGTCCAGGTGAACGAGGGGCAGATGAAGCAAATCTTCATCGCCCTCATTTCCAATGCTTACGACGCGATGGGAGCCGACGGGACGCTGACTATCAGCACCAGCGCGAGCGACTCCACTACGGGGCCCAAGGTCTGCGCCGAATTCTCCGACACCGGTTGTGGAATTCCCAAGTCCCACTTGCCGAAAATATTCGACCCGTTCTTCACCACGAAGCCTCTCGGGCGAGGGACCGGACTTGGGCTCTCGGTCTGCTATGGCATCGTGTCGGAGCACGGCGGAACGATTGAGGTGGATTCGACAGAAGGCGAGGGATCTACGTTCCGAATTATGCTCCCCGTTACTCTGACCCGCTCGGAATCAATTGGCAAAGAACAACTGGACGAGTCCGGCGATAGGCACGGACTTGCGGGCGAGGCACTATTAGAAATGGAGGGCGCATTGTGAGTACCAACGTGAGTATCAAACTATTGATAGCTGAAGATGAGAAGAACCTGGGCCTTGTTCTTCAAAAGGAGCTTGTGAGGCTCGGCCACGAGGTCACACTCGTACACGATGGCGAAGCGGCCATGCGCGCCGCACGTGAGACCGACTTCGAGGTCGCGCTACTGGACATAATGATGCCGGTGATGGGCGGCATTGAAGTCCTTCGCGAGCTTCGCCAGCAGGAGCAGCCGCCCGAGGTCCTGATGATGACGGGCCATGCAACGGTTGAGACGGCGCTTCAGGCGATGAAGCTCGGCGCATACGACTATCTCACCAAGCCATGTCACATTCGCGAGCTGGAAGCGATCCTGAGCAAGGCCTACGAAAAGCGGCAGCTCCGGCGCGAGAACCTGATTCTTCAGTCGCGTCTCACTTATAAGGAGAAGGCCCCCGACATCATCGTCAACAGCAAGAAGATGAACGATGTGATATCCCTGGTGCGTAAGGTTGCCACCACTAATGCAATCGTACTGGTGACCGGCGAGTCGGGCACCGGCAAGGAGCTTGTCGCTAATACGATTCACCGGTTCTCCCTGAGAGGTGGGGGGCCGTTTATCGACATCAGCTGCGCCGCGATTCAGGAGACGCTGCTCGAGTCGGAACTCTTCGGGTACGAGCCCGGGGCCTTCACTGGCGCCCGCAAGCGGAAGCTCGGGCTCCTCGAACTGGCTCACGGCGGGACGCTGTTCCTGGATGAGATCGGTGAAATGAGCCTGACGCTTCAGTCGAAGCTGCTGCGCGTGCTCGAGACCCAGACGTTCTTCCGGGTCGGAGGAACGAAGAAAGTGGAGGTCGACGTAAGAATCATCGCCGCAACCAACCGGGAGCTCGACGAGTCGGTCGCAACCGGCAGATTCCGATCCGACCTGCTGTTCCGCATCAACAACTTCACGATCAAGCTGCCGCCGCTTCGAGACCGCCCGGAGGATATTCCCCCTCTGGCCGAACATTTCCTCGCTCGCGTCGCCGGGGGGAACACCAGGCACCTGGGCCCAGAAGCTATGCAGGTGCTGATGAACTACTCGTGGCCGGGGAACGTGCGTGAAATGAAGAACGTGATCGAGCGGGCGGTAATACTCTCATCGGGAGACGAAATATTACCTGAAGATCTGCCACTCGAGCTGCGCACGCATATAGCATCGAAGGCGCCGCTCTCCAACGGCCACGACTATCAGCCGGCGAACCTGGACGAGTTGAAGAAGAAGCAGATCATCAGCGTTCTGGAGCAGACAGGATGGCACCAGGGCAAAGCCTCCGAAATTCTCGGGATCTCGCCGAGCACCCTCTACCGCCAACTCAAATCATACGGCCTGACGCGGGCTCGGAGGGTATCGGAGAATGGCACCATTCTGGATGTGATTTAAATCGTTTTACGTTTTGCGTTTTGCGTTTTGCGTTCATCAAAACCCGACGTCGCCGTAGCAGGCAAGAAGAGAGGGCATGGCTCTAATCGGCCGTGCCCTTTTTTCGTTTTACGTTTTACGTTTCCCGTTTTGGCTTCCATCGCTACGGAGCTTATCTGAACGTAAAACGCAAAACGTAAAACGCAAAACGCTAATTTGCTTTTCATCACCTATCTTCGCTAATCTTTGAGTCAGCACCATGGTTACGAAAGGAACCGTTTGTCATGGAAGAACGTTTTATAGGATCTGGAATTGAGCCTGAAGAGGCGCCGGTTCCAGACAGCGACGGGATCCCGATTAAGCGCCGTAGCAGTTTTGCCTGGGTCGCAATCGTGCTGATTCTCGCCTTGCTGATCGGATCAATTGCCATAATCCAGGCCGCCCTCAAAGGGCACACGCGGGCTGCAGTGCCCGAGCTTCCGCCGGCGGCAACTCGACCAACTGCGGCTTCGCCAACTCCCGTAGAGCTCTCCCTCTCTTTCCGCGAAATCGCCAAGGCCGTCAAACCCGCCGTCGTCAACATCAACGTGACCGAGAGCGTTCAGTCGTCGCCCTCCCCCTTCTCTGATCTCTTCGGCGACGGTCCGGGACAGGCGCGGCCACAGAGGAGACCCACCAGCACCGGCTCAGGCTTTATCGTCACTCCGGACGGCTACATACTGACCAACGATCATGTCGTCATACACGCCGAACAGATCGAGGTGACCCTGGCTGACAACAGGAAAATGAAAGCTAAGGTGGTTGGAGTTGACCAGGAAAGCGATCTCGCAGTCATCAAGATCGACGCGACCAATCTGCCCACGGTCGTGCTTGGAAACTCCGACGATGTGGAACAGGGCGATTGGGTACTTGCGCTCGGTAGCCCATTTGGATTGACCCAGACGCTGACCGCGGGAATCGTCAGCGCGACCGGCCGCGAGGTCCAGGGCGCTCAGTACTCGAAGTTCATTCAGACGGACGCCTCAATCAACCCCGGCAACTCGGGTGGCCCACTGGTGAGCATGCAGGGGGAGGTCATCGGAATCAATACGATGATCCTGACCGGGTCGTCGATGAGTAATGGTAATGTGGGGATCGGATTTGCGATCGCCTCGAACATTGCTCGCAAGGTTTTTGACGTGCTCGTCAGAAACGGCAAGGTCACGCGTGGATACCTGGGCGTAACCGTGATGCCACTCGACGCACCCACCGCGCGAGCTGTCTGTCTGGAAGCGGAATCGGGCGCGCTCGTGTACAGAGTGCCCGCAGACACGCCGGCGGCTCGAGCCGGGCTGCGAGGAGGTGACGTCATAACGGCATTCGATGGGAAACCCATAAAGGCCCCACGTGAGTTGACCGACGCGGTCGCTGCCACCGATGTGGGCAAATCTGTCCGTGTTGATTTCATGCGTGATTGTGACAAAAAGTCGGTCACTCTCGAAGTCGTAGAGCGCCCCGCAGACATCAATGCCGCCATGAGGAGTGCGCCCGAAGATGGCGGGCAGGAGGACGAAACGCGGGCAGCGCGCCTGGGGATCACTGCCCAGACGGTAACGCCTGAACTAGCGGCACAGGGCAAGCTCAGCATAAGTAGCGGCGCCCTCGTAAAGTCCGTTCTGCCGGGAAGCCCAGCTGCTGACGCGCGCATCAGACACGGAGACGTAATCCATCGAATAGATCGAACCGAAGTGCGAACTGCGGAGGATCTGGCAGAGGCCGAAAAAGGGTTAAAGAGCGGAGAGGAGGTCGCGATCAAGATCGAGCGGGACCGCCAGATCGTCTTCGTCACAGTCACAGTTCCATAGGGCAGAGGTGAGGAGTGATGCGTGAAGAGTGATGCGTGATTCGTGCATTGCAAACCGCGTTGCAGTCACGCATCACGCTTCACGCATCACTCTCCCAGCTACATTGCCAACCCACCGTCGGCTTGAATTACCTGGCCGGTGATATATCGCGCATCATCCGAGAGAAGAAACGTCGCTATCCGAGCAACCTCCGTCGTGGTGCCGTAGCGGTTGAGAGGGATTTGCTCGATGATCTTCTGTCTGTACTCCTCAGCCAGGGTGCTCGTCATATCCGTCTCAATCAGGCCCAGCGCAAGAGCGTTGACGGTGATGCTCCGCCGACCCACTTCCTTGGCAAGCGCCTTGGTGAATCCGATCAACCCAGCTTTGGAGGCCGAGTAATTGGTCTGTCCTGCCATCCCAACGACGCCGCTGATGGAGGTGATGTTCAAGACCGATCCGCGCCGCTGCCGAACCATTATCGAAACCGCCGGCTTTGTCACGTTGAAGACGCCCTTCAAGTTCGTGTCCAGGACAGCGTCCCAGTCCTCCTCGCTCATCATCATGATGAGCTTGTCGCGAGTTATGCCTGCGTTGTTCACCAGGTAGTCAACCGATCCAAACTCGCTCTTGACTGAACGGACCATCTGCTCGGCTCCAGCGGCATCGGTGACATCCGTCTGAAAAGCGATTGCGCGGCGGCCAGAGGCGGCGACTTCGGCTACAAGCTCATCGGCCATCTCTTTGTTCTTACTGAAGCTGAAGGCAACGTTCGCGCCTCGGGCGGAAAGCTCTTTGACGATCGCGCGACCGATGCCTCGCGAGCCACCTGTTACTATCGCAGCCCTTCCCTCAAATTCCGACATTGATCCCCCCAGGCAGGATTTAGGATCTAGGATTTAAGATTTAGCTTGAATCCCAGATCCTAAATCCTAAATCCTAGATCCTAAATCCTTACTTCTTCACGGCGTACTACCAGCGATTCAAGACGCTGTTCATTCACCTGATACCCGATGCCGATCCCGACGGGCAGGTCGATCGTCCCACGCGGGCTTACGGTCACCGGCGGCTCGATGATGTCTTCATCCCAATACCGCGCCGAAGCTGAAACATCTCCCGGCAATGTGAAACCCGCCAGAGTCGACATCGCAATATTGTGAGCGCGGCCGATTCCAGCCTCCAGCATACCTCCGCACCACACTGGAATGCTCCTCTCCGAGCAGTACGCCTGAATCAACTTTGCCTCGCTATGTCCCCCTACCCTCCCCAGCTTAATATTGATTATCCTGCATGAGCCAAGTCCCAGTGCGTGTCTGGCATCGGCCACCGTCAGGATTGACTCGTCCAGGCATATCGGCGTCGAGATCTCGTGTTGAAGCCTGGAGTGGTCCACAAGATCTCCCGCGGCGAGTGGCTGCTCGATCATCATCAGATTGAATCTGTCGAGCTGCTTCATTGTCTCGATATCCTCAAGCGTGTAAGCAGCGTTCGCGTCCACGCTCAGTAGAATCGACGGAAACCTGGAGCGCACCGCCTCCACCAGCGAAACGTCTCGTCCCGGCTTTATCTTGAGCTTGATTCTCTGATATCCGCTGTCGACCTCTTTGCACACCTTTTCCAGCAGCGCCTCAATGGTAGGTTGGAGGCCTATCGAGACGCCCGAAGAGACCTCGGTTCGCGTCCCTCCAATCTGTTGCCACAGCGGCTTGCCCAGCATCCGCGCCTCGAGGTCCCAGACGGCCGTTTCGACGGCGGCCTTAGCCATACGATTGCCGCGAATCCGGGCGAGCGCATTGTTCACCTGTGACGCCTGTTCGATGTTCGCGCCGGCGAGGAGGGCAACCACATATTTTGCGATTATGATCGACGCCGTATCTACTGTCTCGTGGTTGAAAAAGGGATCCTCCGGCGCAGTACACTCGCCGTAGCCGTACGCTCCGGACTTGTCGAAAACCCTCACAATCAGAATGCGCCGATGAGTTGTGAGTCCGAAGCTGGTCTCAAATGGCCACTTCAGCGGCAGCTCGATCTCCCTCAGCTCAAGCCTTTCCAGTTGCAATCTCATTGTTCCTTCCCTTGATTACCTCACCCGTCTTGCTCATGCGGGGTGAAATTCAACAGGCTCATGCCGACCCGGCCGTAATCCCCTGATAAGCGTCGAAATGGAACTGTTCCTCATCAGGTCCGAAGATGTAGCGACCGCTCCTCTTCTCTGGTTGACGCGCAAACGCCCGAACGATATTTCCGCGCGCCAACTCCTTCTGAAAGTCCTCGCGCACTGCGAGGCGCCACTTAAGATGTTCCTCGATAGACGTCGCGCGCACTGAGCTGATGTCCTCGGGAATCTCGATCGAGCCGCCATCCTCTTCCACGGAGGGCCGGCTTCCTCCCAAGACGGACTTGACGTGAGGCGAGGCAACCCACCATTCGGCGAATATGCGATCCGAGGGCACGTCGGCGTCGAAGACGGTCGAGAACCCCTCGGAATAGTAGTTGACCTCATACCGGCGCATGATCGCCCCGAGCTTGTTGATGTTCAGGTGAGCGTTCCGAGACAGAAGCGGATCGAATGTCCACATGATCAGGGGAATCCCAACAAGCAACGCATGCTCGCGCTGGGCCAGCTTCATACGATAGCCGATGTCTCGATGCCTTAGACCCTCGACCACCGCGGCGAGGTGCGAATGGTAGACGACGTGCGTGCCTAGCAGCGCCAGGCTTGTATGGACGAAGCCCACGAGCTGGTCCGCCGCATCAAACGCGCCGATGGTGGGAGCATTGCAGGTCTTTGAGATCATGTATAGTCTGATTGGCATTATGCCAATGTCCTCGTCATGCCAGACTTCGCGCTCGAGCTCGATGCACTGCTTGAAATCATCGACCGATACGCACTCGCGGACCGTCACCTCAGCTTCGGGCATAGCCGTGGAGTATAGCGCAGAGAATTGCGAATTGTGAATTTCGAAATTCGAAATTCGCAATTCGAAATTCTCTGAGCTATACTCGCACGGCTATGCCCGAAAGTGATGTGACGGTCCGCGAGTGC
>DASYSA010000364.1:0-7300 GCA_036003885.1 Blastocatellia bacterium
TTCGCGGTCATATCCTGGAGCCCTTTTGAGGTGAACACTCGTTCCTGGAACATCTTGTCCACCGGATGACATGGGACTTCAGGTGTCACGGGAACATCGGACACCTCACTTCAGTGAGGTGTTAATAAAAAATCGCCTGCAATATAATGCGCTTGAACTTCCTGATGAGGGGTACTATATTGCGCTCTTAGATGAGAGCAAGGACACACATCCAATTCACGCTCAACGGCGAAGAAGTCGAAGCATCCTTCGCGCCGCATAAGACGTTGCTTGAAGTCTTGCGAGAGGACATGGGACTGGTCGGCACCAAGCACGGGTGTGAGCTGGGTGAGTGCGGCACTTGCACGGTGCTTGTTGACGGGCGAGCCGTCCTCTCTTGCCTGGTGCTTGGCCTGGACATGGAAGGGCGAGAGTTGACGACCATTGAAGGGATGGCTGAAGGCCCGCGACTTCATCCTCTACAGGAGACCTTCGCTGATCTCGGCGCAGCACAATGCGGCTACTGCTCGCCCGGATTCCTCCTCGTAGCCAAAGAACTGCTCGAGCGCAATCCGAGCCCCGAACGCCAGGAGATCAAGGAAGCGCTTTCGGGCAATCTCTGCCGCTGCACCGGCTATCTCAAGATTTTCGAAGCCGTGGAACTGGCGGCAGCAAGAATGCGCGGGGAATCGGCGGAGCCGTCCAAAGAGAGCATCTACGGTTACTGAAAACTGAAAACTGTTATGATGCGATTGCCACAATTCGATTATCACGCGCCGCGCACACTGGCCGACGCCGTGAAGATGAGAGCCGATTCCGGGCCCGACGCAATGTTTGTCGCGGGCGGGACGGATCTTTATCCGAATATGAAGCGTCGGCAGCAAACGCCGAAGACCGTCATCTCCGTTATGCGCATCCTGAAATTGCACGAAATTCGTGGCGATGAAAAGTCCGGCCTGATCATTGGAGCGAGCGCGCTCCTGAGTGAAGTCAACAAACACCTGCGGGTCAGACAAGCTTACCCTGTCGTAGCTCAAGCATCAGGACTCATCGCCACGCCGCTCTTACGCAACATGGGGACGATTGGAGGTAACCTGCTCCTGGATACACGTTGCAACTACTACGATCAGAACTACGAGTGGCGGCGGGGGATCAACTTCTGCCTGAAGAAGGACGGAGACATTTGCTGGGTGGCGCCGGGCAGCTCGAAGTGCTGGGCCGTACAGTCTTCTGACCTGGCCCCGGTCATGGTGGCGCTAGGGGCGAAGCTCAAGCTTGTCTCTGTCGACGGTGAAAGACTCATCGAAGCCCGCGATCTCTATAAAGACGATGGGATCGACTACTTGCACAAGCGTCCGGACGAGTTGCTGGCGGAGATTCACCTGCCTCCGCCCAACGGGACGCATGCGACATATCACAAACTCCGTCGTCGCGGCGCATTCGACTTCCCGGTGCTGGGAGTTGCCGCTGTCGTTCAAATCACGAAGAGTGGCGCCGTCGAAAAGGCTCGCATCGTGCTTGGCGGCGTTGCGCCGTCGCCCGTTGAAGTGAAAGAGGCCGATGTCGTGCTCGAGGGGCGGCAGTTCGACCAGGAGAGGATCGCCGCTGCCGCAGAGGCTTGTTACTTGAAGGCGCGCCCGCTCGACAACACCGACTTTGTGATGGGCTGGCGCAAACAGATGGCGCGCCCTTTTGCGCTCCGGGCGCTCGAAGAGCTGCGTGCGAGGTGGGAGCTGAAGAGATAATTCCGTTTCCACGAAAGCACCCTCCTCCACCTATTCACACCTCAATGCCGCCATCGGGTCCACCTTAGCCGCTCGGCGAGCGGGAACATAGGCGGCCAGCAACGCCGTTCCTCCCAGCACCAGCGGGGTCATCACAAAAGTTAATGGATCAGTGGCGCTGACTCCGTACAGAAGGCTGGACATTATCCGGGTGAGCGCAAATGCGCCCGTCAGTCCGACCGCAGTGCCAATGGACGCAAGGATCAATGCCTGTCGGATCACAAGCGCCAGGATGTTGCGCCGCTGCGCTCCCAGCGCCATGCGAATGCCGATCTCATGCGTTCGCTGATTTACCGAATAGACCATCACTCCATAGATGCCGATTGCAGCCAGGACTAACGCGATGACTGCAAACGCGCCGAGCAGCAACATCGCGAAACGTCGCCGCGCCAGCGAATCATATAAGCGCTCGTCCATCGAGCTTAGATCAAACACCGGCATCTCCGGGTCCAATGCCTCGATCTCGCGCGTTATCGCCTGAGTCATCTGGATCGGATCGGAACCGGTGCGTATGACCAGAAACATGCTTCTCGCAAGGTACTGCTCAAACGGGAAGTAGACAGCAATTGGCGGTTCCTTTTCGTGACTATACTGTTTCGCGTCGCTGATTACGCCGACTACCGTCCGCCACGAGCCGGAATTTCCTCGTTGCACCCGCTTGCCCAGCGGGTCCTCATTTGGCCAGAAGCGTTGCGCCAGCGCCTCATCGACGATCACGGTCTCCTGGCCACCTTTAGTATCGTGCTCATCAAAGTATCGCCCCTTCAGCAGCGGAATGCCCATGGTATGGAAGTACTCGGGGCTCACAATGCGGACGTTGGAGATGATAAAGTCCTGAGCATTCTTCGGCACGTAACCCTCGATGGCTATTGGCTCCCACGCCAGGGCTACTGTGCTCATAGGTAATGAATAGGTTGTGCCCGCCGATTCGACTTCCGGCAACGTCTTCAGCCTGTCGCTGACGCGCCGAAAGAAGGACATGATCGAATCAGGTGTGGAGTATTTCGTGGCCGGCAGAGACAGACGCAGTGAGAGAAGATTGTGTGAATTGAAACCCGGATTCGCGTTCGCGATGCCTTGATAACTGCGAATCAACAGGCTGGCTCCGATCAGAAGAAGTAACGAAAGAGCGACTTCGGATACGACCAGCAGCTTCCGTGTTCGATGACTCGAAGCTCCACCTTCGCCCGAACCGCGCCCCCCTTCTTTGAGTGCGGTAGTCAGGTCCACACGTGAGGCCCTCAGGGCCGGCGCCAGTCCGAAGAGAATGCCGGTAAGCAGGGCCGTGACACAGGTGAATCCCATCGCTCGGCCGTCGATCCCTACTTCATGCAAGCGCGGAAAGTCTTCGGGAGCCCACAAGCCCAGCCCTTTGACAGCCAGGAGAGCGATGACCAGTCCCAGAAGGCCGCCCATCATCGCCAGCAACACACTTTCGGTGAGGAGTTGCCGGAATATGCGAAGCCGTCCGGCCCCTACCGCGGCACGAATAGCGATCTCCCTTTGTCGCACCGCGGCGCGCGAGAGCAGCAGGTTGGCAGCGTTGGCGCAGGCGATTAGCAGCACGAATGTGACCGCGAAAAAGAGCACCGAGAGCCACAGGTGCAGGTCTCCAACGACCTGTTCGAGCAAAGGCACTACACTGATCGTCAATCCGCCACTTGGCGGGTAACTGGCTGGATATTGCAGCTTCATTCCGTCGGCGATGACATCCATGTCAGCTTGCGCCTGGGCAACGGTAACACGTGGCTTGAGCCTCGCAAAAATGTTGAAGTCTTCATTGCCACGATTAGTCCGGGCGCTTTCGCTCATCGGCAACGGCAGGAACAGGTCTGCTCTCTCAATGCCGTTGACCGCAGGCATCACCTCTTTATTCAACGAGAATTCTGCCGGCATAACTCCGACCACGGCGAAGTCGTTGCCATTGAGAGTCACGTGTTTCCCGACTATCTCCGGGTCTGCACCGTACCATCGCTGCCAGAACCCATTGCTAAGAATTGCCGTCTGGGCCTTACCCGGCTCGTCCTCCTCAGGCAGGAAGACACGGCCAAGCTTCGCTTGAGCGCCCAGGAGATGAAAGAGAGAAGAGGAGACTCGCGCTCCATCAACGTGTTGGGGTGTTCCCTGTCCAGTCAGATTGAAGCTTCCGCCGATGGAAATCGCTACGTCGTCGAAGACCTGGTTCTGATTCTTGATGTCAAGGTACTGCCCCGGCGAAAACCAATCCTGGGGCACGTTCAACCCGGGAGAGCGACTCCAGAGTATGACTAGCCTGTCCGCGCCCTCATAGGGCAGAGGGCGCAGTAACAGAGCGTTGATCACGCTGAAGATTCCGGTATTGGCGCCAATCCCGATTGCCAGCGATAGTACCGCTGCAGCGGTAAAGCCAGGGTGCTTAAACAGAATCCGAACGCCATAACAGAGATCCTGCCACAGAGCTTCCATCAAATAGCTCCTTTGTGGGCGCCGTATCGAGTCGCCCACAGGCTATCAGTTTTAATGTGCAGCAACACAGCGTCGAGAGCTTCGTGGTTTGCCACGACAATGCGAACAGCATAGAACATTGAGGCGACAATGGGGAAGGCAGAACGGGAGAGTGGGAGAGTGGGAGAGTGGGAGAATGGGAGAGTGGGAGAATGGGAGAATGGGAGAATGGGAGAGGGAGAATGGGAGAGAGAGAATGGGAGAGAGACGCGAAACGCGAAACGCGAAACCTTCAGTTTCGGAGTCGAACGCCTTCCGTGATAGACTCACCGGCAGAGACGCAGCTTCAGGGTCAATCAGTGGATCACCAGTCAGGAGAGCTTCGATGAAAACGATACCTCGTCGGTTCAGTTCGGTGGCAACGGCACTCGTGATGACAGCGCTGACGCTCACGATACCCTCGCTCGGCGCCGATAAGCGCTCGATCACTGAGATGGATCTCTTCAAGTTTGTATGGATCGCCGATCCCCAGATTTCGCCAAATGGCTCGCAGGTAGCATTCGTCCGCGTCTGGGTTAATCAGAAAGCGGATCGGTACGACACCGCTCTGTGGATCGTCTCCGCGAACGGCGGTTCGGCCCGTCAGCTCACCGCCGGGCCGCGTGACGGCAACCCTCGTTGGTCGCCGGATGGCAAGATGCTGGCTTTCGCACGGGCGCCCGAAAAGGATGGCAGGCCGCAACCCCCACAGATCTATCTGCTCTCACTAGATGGGGGCGAGGCTCAGCCGCTGACCGACACTCCGCGGGGTATCGGACCGTTTGATTGGTCACCGGACGGGAAGACGATAGCCTTCGTTGCAATAGACGACGGCAAGAAGGAGATGCCCAACCCCGAAGTGCCCGAGGCAAAGGCGAAAGAACCGGAGCACGTCAGCGATGTTCGCGTCATCACCAAAGCGATATATCGCTCCAACGGCCCGGGCTATATTAATCCAAAGTCGCGCTCCCATATCTGGACCGTGAGCGTCGCGGCCTTGCTCGCTGGATCGAATGACGCGCCCAAACCCAAACAGATCACAAGGGGCAATTTCAACGAAGGAAATACATCATGGTCGCCTGATGGATCGCGCATCTTCTTTGTGGCCAATCGCGCGCCCGAGCCCTACTATGAACCGCCGCACACCGATCTTTATTCGATAAACGCGGATGGGTCCGATGAACGAAAGGTCTTGAGCTTCGATGGAGGCTTCGGCGCCTATACCCTGAGTAACGATGGTAAGCGGATTGCATTTGGGGGATCGCAGACCCATAAACCCGTGCAGTCGTACACCCAGCCCGACCTGTTCGTGCTGAACAACGAAGCGAACGCCACGCCCAGGAATCTGACCGCGAGTTATGACTTTGACATAGGAGGTGGAATCGGAGGGGATCAACGCGCGCCGCGTGGCGGGAGCCCGGGCGGTGTGATCTGGAGCCAGGACGGGCGGACGATATTTGTGAACGTCGCCGAACATGGCCGGGCGAACATCAAGCGCATTGATGCCTCGACCGGAAAAGTCGAGCCGGTGACCAGCGGTGACCACGACGTCGTCAGTTATTCGGCGACGCCCGATGCCTCAAAGATGGCGTTGGTGATCTCAACCTCGGTCAATATCGGCGATCTCTTCCTTCTCGATACTGCGTCGGCCAAGCTCACCCGGTTGACCAGCGTGAACGACGAACTGTTATCGCAACTTAATCTAACCGACCCTGAGGAGATCTGGTACACCAGCTTTGACGGAAAGAAGATTCAGGGGTGGATTCAGAAGCCGCCGAACTTCGATCCAACGAAGAAGTACCCTTTCATCCTCGAGATTCACGGCGGGCCGCATGCGGCATATGGGTTCACGAACACTCATGAGTTTCAGTGGATGGCGGCAAAGGGCTACGTCGTGCTCTACACGAATCCTCGAGGAAGTACTTCGTACGGACAGGACTTCGGAAACATCATCCAGTACAACTATCCGGGTGACGACTACAAGGACTTGATGGCCGGCGTTGACGAGGTGCTCAAGCGCGGATACATCGACCCTAAGAAGATGGGCGTCACCGGGGGGAGCGGAGGAGGCGTCCTGACGAACTGGACTGTAGGCCATACGACTCGATTTGCCGCCGCGGTGTCGCAGCGATCGATTGCCGACTGGTCAGGCTTCTGGTACACCGCCGACTTTACGCTGTTCACGCCTACCTGGTTTCACGCGGCCCCGTGGGAGGACCCCGAAGATTTCGTGAAGCGCTCGCCGATAACCTTTGTCAAAAACATCACTACGCCGATGATGTTCATCGAAGGCGAAGTTGATTATCGCACGCCTCCGGCCGATGGCGGCGAAATGATGTTCCGTGCCTTGAAGTATCGCAAGGTTCCTACTGCGATGGTGCGGTTCCCGAATGAATCGCACGAGCTATCGCGATCAGGGAATCCGTGGCATCGCGTCGAACGCTTGCAGCACATCCTGAACTGGTTCGATAAATACCTTCAGGACAAGGCGATCAAGATCTACGATGTGGAGTAGGAGACATTCCGCATCACCGGCTGAGTCGAGTCAACTTGTAGCTCGCTACTTTTTGGTGATCTTGAAATCACCCTTGCGGTTGCCGTGATCCCAGCTGCCTGTCATTGTGCCGTTCTCGACCTTCCCATCGATCACGTAGTGAATATCGGTGCCTCTGCGGTCCTTCGCATCGGCCTCCATGTGCACCGCACCGGTGTTCGCATCGAACGTGCATTTTTGCAGCGCAATGGCGTTCGGGCCGGGATTCACACTTCCAGTCAGAGCCTTGCCATCCCATTTCAGCTCGACCGTGACCTGATTTCGATGAGTAGGGGACGGACCCCAATCTCCCGCCCACGTACCCGTCAACGGATCCGCGACTGTCAGGACCGCGCCCGCCGCTGCGATCGCGGCGCACACAATCGCGCAAACGAGACAAAGAGTTTTCACTCGCATATGTCCTCCATGGTTCTAAGTCGGATTCTGGAACGGGAGAATAATACCACAAGGCTCTTCGCGTCCGACCTTTCAAACGTCCCTTTCGACCCGCCCGCGTTTCGCCTTTTGCGTTTCGCGTTCA
>DASYSA010000365.1:0-5468 GCA_036003885.1 Blastocatellia bacterium
ACGACAAAGTGATTGGGGATGGTAAAGCCGATGTACTTCGCGCCGGTCTCTATTTCGTGACGGTCCGGCTTATCGAGTAAGGCTGCGACTGCGAGAGAATTCACTTCGCGAGTCAGGAATATGTTCATGAGGTAATTCAAGGTCAGTCCGGTGTCGATGATATCCTCGACGACGAGGACATCTTTTCCTGCCAGGCTCTTGTCGAGATCTTTGGTTATTCGCACTTCACCTGAAGACTTGGTGGAGGCGCCGTAGCTCGATATGCCGATGAAGTCGAGCGACAGCGGCAAGTCGATCGCTCGCATCAAGTCTGAGAGAAAGACGCAGGCGCCCTTCAGGACGGCGAGCAAGTGCAGGTTCTTGCCCGCGTAGTCGTGGGTGATCTGAGCGCCGAGCTCGCGGACGCGGGCTTGCAGGCGATCAGTGTCGATCAAGACCTTGAGGTTCGGATCGTTGATGAATGAACTGCGTTCGGTGGCAGCCATGTGTCTCCTTGTTTGTAAATCGGGGGTGAGCGGGGAATATACGAGAAGACAGAGTCCCTGTCTAGCGGAAAGGGAAATTCGAAATGCGAAGTGCGAAATGCGAAATTATGCGAAATGCGAAGTGCGAAATCGCTTTGCAGTTCCGTCGCTCCAAAATTTACAATCCTAATCGATGTGCGGAATTTCGAATTTCGCATTTCGAATTTTCGCATTCCCTTATGGCTATTCTGGACGAAAGAGGCAAGCGCGCGATAACTGAGCACGAAGTGCGGTCGGCGAAATCCGGCGATACCTTGCGTGTTGATGAGAGCGCGATCATCACGCCGCTCGCGGCGGACCTGGCGCGTGAGCGCAATGTGAAGATCGAAAGGGTCCGCCGCACTGCCGCCGCCCGACGCAAGATCGCGATCGGAGCGGACCACGGCGGCTTCGAGATGAAAGAAGAGTTGAAACGTGTGCTCGCGGACCTCGGCCATGAGTTTCAGGACTTCGGAGCGCACTCGACGGACCCGGTCGACTATCCAGATTACGCCCATCTCGTGGCGCGGGCGGTCGCCCGAGGTACCTGTGATCTTGGAATAATGGTCGATGGCGCGGGCATCGGTTCCTGCATGGTGGCCAATAAGGTCCCGGGTGTTCGAGCGGCTATGTGCTACGACGAAGCCTCCGCGCGAAACAGTCGCGAGCACAATGGGGCAAACGTCCTCACGCTCGGGGGCAAGATGATTCCCGACGAACGAATGCGCAACATTGTGAAAGTCTGGCTGTCAACCGAATTGACCGAAGATCGACATAAGCGCCGAGTCGCCATGATTGACGCCGTCGAGAGCGAATACCTTAAGTAATCCCGACTTAAAGAGAACCCCCGCCTGGTCGTCGCGTTTGAGCATAAAGTGCAGCCACGAATTACGCGAATTACACCAATTGACACGAATGATTCGTTGTCATTCGCGTAATTCGTGAAATTCGTGGCCGGCCCTTCTTCTGGGCACCAGAACTATTAGGACTTTTCTTCTCAACGTTTCCCCCCGGTTCAGAGTAGATAGATATGTGGAAGCGAGGATCAAAAAGAATGGCTGGTGACTTTGCCGGGGTCGCTCTGATGACACAATATCCTCGTTTGGATGAAAGCACTGGAGACAGGTCCGGCGCCGCGATCGCCTATGTAATCGAACAAGCGAAGGAGGGAGACTCCTATGCGTTCGAGCAGCTGATCACCTCGTATCAGCACCGAGTAGTCGCGACTGCCTGGCGAATGCTGGGCAATCAGGAAGACGCTCGCGACGCAGCCCAGGAAGTGTTCCTGAGAGTCTACAGGTACTTGAAGAAATTTCGGTCCGGAGAAGATTTCTCCGCATGGCTGTACCGAATAACCATAAACGTTTGCCGAGACGCGCATCGACGGCGAGGCCCGCTGGACAGATTCGCATCACTCGAAAGCGAACGAGAACTGGGCAACCTGCCCGACGCTGCGGGATCGGATGATGTCGAGGCGGCGGCAATTCTGTCGCAAGAGCACGCGATCATCGCAAGCGCGCTCGATATGCTCTCTCCCAAAGAGCGAGAGGCGATCGTGCTTCGCGACCTTGAAGGGCTGTCGACCGAAGAAGTGGCGCGGATACTCGGGTCCAGCGCGACAACCGTGCGCAGCCAGATTAGCTCGGCCCGCGTCAAGATCAAGCAATATCGCGACCGCGTGCTGAGCCGAAGGAGACGAGAATTATGAACTGCAGGGGCATTCAAGAGATGATCCCGCTTTACGTCGAGGGCGACCTGGAGACTGATCGGGCCGAGTCGGTTTCGGCCCATCTGAAGTCTTGCGTCGCGTGCAGTCGACTCGCCGGCGGATTCAACGAAAGCCAGGAGTGGCTGCATTCGTACACGCCGCCCGCGTTCGACTCGACGTTCTTTGATGGCCTTAGAAACGGAGTTCTCGCCAAGATCGGGGATGAGAAAGCCCGGCCGTCGTTTTTTCAATTGAGAGCCGCGCACTTGAGATGGGACCTGGCGCTCGCGGCCGCCCTGCTCTTGGTCATCCTCAGCGGACTTGCGTTCTATACGTATCAACGAAGTTTAAGAGCTGCCCCTCAACAGTTTGCCGGCGGTCCATCCCAACCAGGTGAGGTACCTGCGCCTCAAGAAGCGCCGAAACCGACCAATGAAGATCCTAAGAAAACCCCGGGGCCAGCACCTCAGCACAGACATTCGAGTCTTCGAGATGCAGTGGCGGAGGTTATCGGGCCGGCACAACCCGAATCGATAGTCGGCCTTCCCCCAGACCTCGGATTCCCGCTCCCAACCGACGCGAACATCGACGGGACTGCAGTCTCTCAAGCTGATCCCGCTCAAGGCGAAACCCAGCCATTGGTGAAGGCCCCTCCGACGAGTGAAGTAATGACCAGAATCGAGATTCAAACCAGTGATCCGACCATTCGCATCATCTGGTTTGCTCCCAACAATGTGGAGAAGAACTCAGGCAGACGTTCAACCGACACCTAACAGGAGATCACTATGTTTTCAACTAAGGGAAGAATCTTAACGGTAGTAGCTCTAACTGCATCCCTCGTCGCGATGGCGCTGGGACAGCAACCGCCGCCTCGCAGGGAGAGCAGGGTCCAGCGTCCGGCGCGAGCTACGACACCGCCTGCGGTGCAATCACCGAGTCGACCGCACACTCCGCCTCGCGCGGCATCCGCAACGGCTGAACTTCCGGATACACCCGAGGCGTCAACTCCTGGTGCCGCCCTCGCGCCTAGCGCAGCCGCAAGCGAGCCATCAACAATTCTGGCCCCATCGGCAGCGCGAACATTCGCGATTCAGGAGGCGCCGGTTTCACCTCCAACTCTCAATCCCCAATCCACAACTCCGGCACTCGCGCCGAGTGCGACAGTTCCGCCTGCAGCCCGCGCAAGTTGGCAAGTACTGCCGTTCCAGGCACAGCCCGCCTCGGTAGACGCGTCGACACCGAGCACGATGCTCGCGCCCGTTACGCCGGCGCAGCAACATACTCCTCGTCAAGCCCAGACTCGGCCGCAACCTGCAACGGCTCAGACCCCAGCGGCGACGCCGAGGTCCCCCGATTACGTGGAAGAGAAAGGCTTCAAGGGGAGGGTATTTGAGATCAAACACAGGGACCCGGACAGCCTCGCGCAGGTGCTCAGACCGCTTGGCAGTGGATTCAAGGGCGCAACTATCTCCTCCAACCGGGAGTTCAAGATACTAACGGTGCGAGATTTCCCCGAGAACATCGCGGCAATGGAGGAGGCGATCAAGCGGCTCGATACTCCGGAGGCGCGGAGTCCCGACATCGAATTCACCGTGCACATACTAATAGCTTCGAGCGGCGAAGGCCCCGGGAGCGAGTTGCCAACAGACCTCGGTCCGGTGATAAAACAGTTGCAGTCGACCCTCAGATACAAGACCTACAATCTGATGACCTCAGCTATCCATCGAGGTAAGGAAGGCCCGGTTCGAGTCGAGAACAGCGGCATTGCAGAGTCCAAGCTCCTGGGGGTCACGACTCCTCAGGGAAACCCGATCTTCTTCAACTATTCTCTGCAACGAATCTCCCTGGATGGCGCTGCTGCATCCGCAACTGTGCAAATAGCGGACTTCAGTTTCCATATGCGAGCTCCTTTGATGGTCAAACCCGGAGAGATCCAGTACGAGAACATCGGTTTCAACACTCCGGTCTCAGTGCGCGAAGGGGAGAAAGTCGTTGTCGGCACTACCTCGATGGGCGACAAGGGACTGATCGTCGTCGTGTCAGCAAAGGTCCTCAAGTAAATTTCGAAATGCGAAATGCGAATTTCGAAATTCGCATTTCGCATTTCGCATTTCTTCTCCTTCACATCCCACCTCCAATCATTTATCATAACGCCGCCTCATCAAGCTTTCTGCGGGATCTTCTGATTCCGCCGCTACACCGCACCTATGAGTGAAGGCGTCAACTACGCAGTTGAAATGCGCGGCGTCAGCAAACGCTTCGGCGACGTCCTGGCCAACGATTCGATCACTCTCGCGATTCGCCCCTCCTCCATTCACGCAGTCATCGGCGAGAACGGCGCCGGCAAATCGACTGCAATGAACATCCTCTACGGCTTCTACAACGCCGATGCGGGAGAGATCCTGATCGACGGACGAAAGACTATGATTGAGAGCCCTGGCGACGCCATCGCGCTTGGGCTCGGAATGGTTCATCAGCACTTCATGCTGGTCGAGCCGCTCACCGTCACTGAGAACATCATTCTCGGCGCTGAACCCCTCGCCGGCCTGTCCATCGACTACCGCAAGGCTCGCGCTCGAGTGAGCGAGATCTCCAAACAGCACGGCTTGAAGATCGATCCCGATGCCCGAATCGCGGATCTGTCGGTAGGGCAGCAGCAGCGAGTCGAGATACTGAAAACGCTATATCGCGGGGCTCGTATACTGATACTCGACGAACCAACTGCCGTGCTGACTCCCCAGGAGGTCGTGGAGCTCTTCGCAATCCTGCGAGGTCTTCGGGATCAGGGCAAGACGATTATCATCATCACTCATAAGCTTGGCGAAGTCCTGGCGCTGTCCGACAACATAACCGTGATGCGCGATGGCCGCGTGGTTGGAGACCTGCCCACGTCGGAAGCGACGGCCCAGGGTCTTGCGCGATTAATGGTTGGACGCGAAGTGCTCCTGAGGGTGGAAAAGAAAGAGGCTTCGCCCGCCGGGGCGGTGCTCGAAGTGCGCGCCCTCACCTTTCAGGATGATCACGGGCGTTCTCGTCTGGACGGTGTGTCGTTCGAGGTCCGCGCCGGAGAGACGATGGGTATTGCAGGCGTTGAAGGAAACGGGCAGACGGAGTTGATCGAGATCATCGCCGGTTTGAGGCGGCAATCCGCCGGCGACGTCCTGCTCGAGGGCCGGTCAATCAACGATCTCAATGCGCGCGACCGAAAGCGGCGCGGCATCGCTCACATCCCTGAGGATCGACATCGTCGCGGTCTC
>DASYSA010000366.1:0-3507 GCA_036003885.1 Blastocatellia bacterium
CTGGAAACATGTTTAGTCGCGATGCCGCCATCCACCTTTGGAATCTTTGACGCGTTCCCAGATGAAGCTGGCTGGCAAGCTCCCCCTCTCAGGCAGGGTCGCAGCAGCGTTGATGGCGCAAGCGTCTGAGCTCCTCTCCGCGCCCGCCCATCGAGAAGGTTGACGACAGGCACACAGATTGGGGCCACCCATCAGCTTGGGCTGCCCCCTCAGCTTCTGAAAACTCCTTAGGGCGCCAATTGGCGCGAGCACTTCAAACACCTTACCCAGCTTGGGCGAGCAGATCGCGAGGATAGAAGATTGATATGGAAGATAGCAACTCTTTATTCCGACACGGGTTGGCTCGTAGTTCTTCCGCATGTTGCAGTTCCTGCAAGGTCGGCTTTGAAACGCTCAGGCCCGGGCGTCAAGCGCGGCCTTTACACGAGCGCGCGTGAACGGGACTTGACGGATACGGGCGCCGGTAGCGTCGAAAACTGCGTTGGCAATAGCAGCTGCCGTCACAGTCGTGGCTGTCTCTCCCGCCCCCATGGTGCTCCCGTCAGACTGGTTGATGAGGACGGTCTCGATTTTTGGAACGTTGGCGTCCAGGAACAACGGTGGATAGGTTGCCCAGTCGGTTGAAGTCACCTTTTGGTCGTCCCAGGTCACCTCCTCCAGCAACGTACGGCTCACGCCATGCAGGGCGCCTCCTTCGAGCTGATTCCTCAACCCGTCGGGATTTGAAATTGGCCCGCAGTCGCTGGCAATAACGAGACGCTTTACAGTTATCTCGCTTGTGTCTTGATTGACCTCAACTTCGGCCACCATCGCGCAGTATCCGTTGTCACCCTCGTACAGCACACACGAAACGCCCCGACCCCCAGCAATGCCGGTCCGGCGAATGCCGGGCCGAGGTGACGGTCGGGTCTGCCAGTTTGCTGCCTTCGCTACGGATTTCATGACTTGAGTCAATCGACGATCGCGCAGGTGGCGAAGGCGATAGTCGACCGGGTCTGCCTTAACCAGCGCGGCGATCTCGTCCATGAATGACTCATGGGCAAAGGTATTCTGCAGCCTTGCCGGCGAGCGCAGGGGACCTGTCCAAAACAGCGATTTGACGTTGTGCGTGAGAACACGCTGGCTCGTCACGGCGCCCGTTCCGCCGCAGCGTCCGCCCACGCAGCCTGTGACATACGATGGAACTGCATTGCTGCCGTTGGAAAAGTCTGTCGGCTCTGGCGCCGGTGTTCTCGCAGTGAATGCAGCAGGCTGAAAGCCGGCCAGAAAGCCCGTGATGACGTTTCCCGGATTGTTTGGCCCCGGGCGGCCGCCTAGTGTTGGGGCCCACGATTCATGATCCCAAGTGGTGATTGTCCCTGTGGCATCCACGCCTGCACGTTCGTCGATGACAAAGGCAAAGCCGTAATTCTCCCAGGCCATTTCGTCTTTGCGCATGAACTGTACCCGCACCGGTTTGCCAACAGCCTGGGACAAGAGCGCCGCATCATAGGAAACCGTATCCGCCCCGTTGATACCATAGCAGCCGGAACCCAGTCTGAAAATGACGCGTACATTTTCGGGTGGCAGGCCGAGGACCATTGCCACGGTGTTTTTCAGCGGATAAACCGCCTGCGTCGCCGACCAGATTGTCGCTTTGCCGTCCTTGACATCGGCAACTGCACAAGAGCTGCCCACCGATCCATGCATTTGGTAAGGGTAGTGATACGTAGCTCTCACAACTCTCGCTGCGCTGGCGAGCTTTTCGTCCACGTCCTTCGAGTTGACGAGAAATGTGTCTCGCGTCGGCTTTTGATTCCGCAGGTGTTCGTAGAAGTCTCGTTGGGACGGCAGCCCGGTACCCGGTGTCCAAGTGACCTTCAACTTGTTGGCTGCCTGAAGGGCCTGCCACGTCTTCTCTGCGACCACCCCGACGAAATTGTTCTTGACAACTACCTTCACAATGCCCGGAACACCCTGAACTGGATTGTCGTCAACGCGGACCAGCGTTGCCCCGACGGCCGGCGGCCTCACAACCTGGCCGTAGAGCATACCGGGCACGCGCACATTGTGGATGAACTCGAACTGTCCGGCGGCCATTGCCGGGATCTCCTCGCGCGGCACTGGCTTTCCAAGGATCGTCCATTCGCTCGGATGTTTTCGTTTCGCGCCCGGGTTGAGCGGAACGCCGAACGTTCGACCTCCGACCAGTTCGGCGTAGCTGACACTCTTGGAGGAGTCTGCCTGCGCGCGGATCACACCGTCCTTCACAGTAAGACGGTCGACGGACACACCCAGCTGCACGGATGCCCTCTGCAAGAGAGCTTCGCGAGCGGTTGCACTGGCGAGGGCCAGATTTTTTTCGTTAAAGTTTGTCGGATGTGACTGGGCGCCGGACGTTGTGCCCTGGTCCGGAGTAAGCGCCGTGTCGCATTGAATCAATTTCACGCGATCAAGCGGCACGCTAAGCTCTTCGGCGATCAACTGCTTCTGCGCGGTATACAGCCCTTGGCCTAATTCACACTTCCCGGTGTACGCAGTGACATTGCCGTCGGCGCCGATAGCGATCCATGAATCGAGCCGACCGCTACCCGCGCCATCGAGGCGCTGAGCCGCTGCCGAACCGGGCGCCATAAGTCGAGTCGTCAATTCCGCCATCGTAAAACCGACAATCAGAGCACCGGACCTTGCGATGAACTGCCGCCGCGACATTCCGGTTTTCTCGAGCGCGACGAATGCGTCAGGCGTGAGTTCCTTCGAGACGGCTAGAGGTTTCATGTTTTCACCCCCTGCGCATACCGTTTGATGGCGCGAATCATTCGCCCGTTGCCGTGACAACGGCACAGCACGCCGGACATCGCCTGGCGGATTTGAGCATCCGTCGCCTTCGGGTTCCGATCCAGGAATGCTTTGGCTGTCATAATGACACCGTTGATACAGAACCCGCATTGCATGGCCTGCCCGTCGATGAACGCTTTTTGAATCGGATGAGGCTTCTCGATCGTTCCGAGTCCCTCGAGTGTGGTGATTTCCGATCCCGCCATGGCATCCACGGGCGTGATACAAGAGCGAATCGCATTACCCTTGACAATCACCGTGCAGGATCCACACTGACCGAGACCACACCCGAGCTTCGGTCCACGGAGTGCGAGATCGTCGCTTAACACGTAGAGTAGAGGAGTTGCCGGGTCCACATCCAGCGAGTGGCTCTGGCCATTGACTTTTAAATTTAGAACGCTCATATCACTCCTTTCCTACCTCCGGTGGTCCTAGGAATCACATTTTCTCTTCATCCTAAAAACCAACGTGCGATTTGTTTAAGCCGACGCAACGGCGCCCGTTAAATGCGGATCGGGATAGGATTTTTAAACCATCTTTTTCTATGACCGGAGCCATATCTCAGTCCCGCGAGAGATGTCAATTCCTTTTCTGCTTGATGAGAAACCCACCGTTGTACCGGTCAGTTCGGCCGGAGAGCGGTCGGGAGGCGCGCGAAAGGGTCCTTAACAGAATAGTGGCGTCCGACTT
>DASYSA010000367.1:0-15774 GCA_036003885.1 Blastocatellia bacterium
GACCACATCCGGATCGTTGACCGTATGGCTCCAACCCAGATACTCGTTATGCCCTAGCGTAGGGAAGCCCGAACCGAAGAATGAGGCGCCAGACAGGTCCCATCCTTCCGCGCTGTGAACGTGACCCTCATACCACTGGCCGGGGCCGAAGAAGGGCTGGTGCGGGTTGATCAGGAGCATCGCGTTCCCGCCGGCGCTCTTCGCAGGCGTGATAGTCCACATGTTCGATCCGATGACAGGTTCGATCTCAGGTTCTTCCGAAGGAGCCGCTTCGAAATTGGACGCGCGGTTGGAGCTCGCCGGCGACTCGGAACCTGCCTCACGTACGGCGGTGCGAATCTCGTCAACTTTTAGTCCGGACTTTCCGAAGATAAAGAGCTGGTAGATAGCGAACCGGTTGAACGCAAACACGTGCCACGGTTCAAAGTGAGTAATGAGCCGCGGTTTGACCTGCGGGTTGCGTTCGAGGAAGTAATTCAAACCATCGGCCATTGCGTCAGCCAGGGCCCGGGCTCGAGGGTTGGATCGCTGGTATTCGGCCATCGCGAGCTTCGGAATCTCCAGGGCGTGATTCAGGAGGTCAGCCGCAACAGCGCTGTCGCCGTAGACCTCGGCGCTGCGGCCCAACGATCGGATGTAACTGTCTTCGATTTGCCAAAAATTATCTTCCGCCTGCGCATATATATAGCCGAACACGCAGCTCGCATCAGTCGGGCCATAGACATGAGGTACTCCGTAGGAGTCGCGATAGATGGTGACTGATCGGGCGAGCTTCTCCACCCTGGGACTTGCCGCAAGCGCGGACGCAGTCAAGCTCGATGTCACCAGGACAAGGGCAAGACCCGTTGACGCGAGCGATCTCAGCCTTGCTCTAAGAACGGCGCGAGCAGTTACCAGACCACTCGAAACCTGATCGCTTGTTGCCCCGAACTTTCGAAGCCAAGATCGTGTTGATGAGAGCATTACCAGTCCTCCTTGAGCTAACCTTGAAGCGCTGCGCTTTCTGCACTTGTGACGGATCGTTTCGGTTAGCGCGAATTGTACAACTCGCATGCTACGGGCGCAAGGAATCGTCCAGGCGGCGAAAGGCCGCAGCCACGAATTACAACGAATGATCACCAAAGAGTTCGTCTTGGATTCGTAATTCGTGGCTCGACCCTTCTTAATCGAGCTTGGTCCCACTTCAACTACACCCGGTGCGGTCGTTCGTTACCCTACTCCATCCGATTCCCCCGGATCAAAAGCGCGTGCTAAGATTGCAATGCGGTAGTGAATCGCCTACCAGAGAGCGCTACGCCGGCGGCGGGTGCCCTTTTTCAGGCTGGATGAGATGATTTCTCAACCCTATGGACAACACGGCAGGCACTATTAACCGTCTCAGTTGACAGGATCAGCGCACCCCCTTGCGCAAGCAATGTTTGGAGGTAAGTGGAAATGGGAATCAGGAGTCGTAGAAGTTTAAGGATCAGTGCGGTCCTCGCGCTGGTACTGGGAACGGTGGTGATCTCCCTCGCCCAGGACCGGCCGCGCTATAGTTCTTCTCAATCCGCTGACCGCAGCTGGACCGTTCCAGAGGGCACGGTCATTAGTATGCGTTTGGATAGATCCCTGAGCTCTCGAACCTCGCGAGTGGGCGACAGGTTCACTGCGAGTGTGACGATTCCCGTTTATGTTGACGGAAACGCCGTGATACCGGCCGGTTCAGTCATCGAAGGGCGCATCACCGAAGTCACGCCTGCCAAGCGAATGAGCAAGTCCGGCACGATCGGGCTCGACTTTGATGAGATCGTTCTCCCGAACGGTTTCCGAGCTCGCCTTGTGGGAAGCCTCACCTCCGACGACCCCGAGACACGGGGTCGGATAGATGATGAGGGCCAGGTTTCCGGCGAGGGCAAGAAACGCGCCGTCTTCGTCGGCGGCGGCGGAGCGATCGGCGCAGTGCTTGGTGGGATCGCAGGTGGAGGAAAGGGTGCAGTGCTGGGTGGCGTGGCCGGAGCCGGAGCGGGCGTTGCGGCGGTACTTCTCTCGAAAGGAGAAGAAGCACAGGTGCCTACAGGTACGCCTTTCGGCGTTCAGCTTCGGCAATCCATCATTATCGGTGATTCGGCAAGTCTTCGCGGTCAGAACAGCGACAGCGCTCCGAGCGATCCGCAACCGACGACCGACGCGAGAGGCCCGGAGCGCGACCCGGCAGATGCGCGGGCAGCCGATTCGAGAGGCCAGGATCGTGACCCTGCAGACGGGCGGTCAGCCGACGCGAGGAGACCGGAGCGCGACTCGGCAGATGTCCGGCCTGCCGGCCCAGGCCGAAGCTCAGACTCCGATGCTGACTCAACGCGTCGTATTCCAAGCACCGAACCCACCTTGCCGCTTTCGTCTCCGGAGATGATTGGTCGAGCGCAGACGGCCCTCAAAGACCTCGGGTATTATGAGGGGCAGGCGGATGGTCAGATTGGCCCGCGGACATCGACCGCGCTTAAGGCCTTTCAACGAGAACACAACTTGCCAGAGACAGGGAACCTGGATCAAGACACAGCCAGAGCGTTGGGGATTCTCGGCTCCGGTAGCCGTGATGATCGGAGCGCGGGGACTGTCCCGAGACGCGATCCAGGTAGCGTCGGCCGAACCACGCCGCCGCGAGACACAGGCGACAACGAACGAACTCCGGCCCGAACCGGTGCCAGTGACGCGATCCTCGCGAACGTGCTTTCGGCAATTGCGAATCGGAACGCAGATGGTGCCATCATCGTTGTGATCAATACCCAGGGCGACAGCGCGGGCTGGCGATGGTTCGGCGAGCACGCTGTAAACGGAGACACTCTTGAGGTGTACGCTCGCGCGGTGAGACCGGCCGGCGTAACCACTCAAGTGCTAACGCGGGGACGCATTGAACTGAACATCGACGAGGGCGTTCAGTACGTACGCCGGGTCGTTGTCCACACAGCGTCTGGCGACATGAATGTGCCGCTTCGAACCTCGACGACAGCGGGGCGGGACTCCTCATCTGGGCCAACGGGCCGGGACTCTTCACCTGGACCAGGGCGGGGATCGTCACCTGGGCCGACGGCAAGGGACTCTTCACCTGGGCCAACGGGCCGGGACTCTTCATCTGGGTTGGGGCGGGGATCTTCAACTGCGCCGTCGGCAACCAGCCTCCAGCGGCAGGCTGAAGACTTGCTGGCAGAGTATCAGCGATTGGTCGGCATTCGCCTGACAGGCACGGGACTGGAACTGGAATCCGGTGCCCAGCGGGGCGAGGCAGAGATAGAGCTTCTGTTTGCGCTCGACAGCTTTGCCAACGCGGCCCAACTGTACGTAAGATTGGTGCCGTCTCTCAGGGATCAGCAGAGCCTTCGCAGCGCCGCACTTGCGCTTGCACGAGAAGCGAGGCGTAGCGATCGAATATTCAGCACGACATCGAGTAGAGCTGCCAACGCCCTCACTCCACGATGGGATACGATCCGGGAAGACATACTCAAGCTCATGGAGCGCCATAGTATAAAGTCTTCAGACCTGGACTTCTGATTCGGTGGTTTCGGATTGGGTAATGTGGGCGTCGGCCGTTTTCGGCCGGCGCCCTTCTTCTATCTAAACCAATAATCGAATATAATTCGCGGACCAACTATGAAAAGAGTCACGATTGTCTGCGACGGTAGTTCTCTTGGAAATGGCACGCGTGCGGCGAGGGCCGGGGCCGTTGCGGTGCTGATATACGTAGATCAGGAAGGCCAGCAAGAGCATAAGGTCGTCGGGGAATACCTGGGAGAGGCTACCAACAATCAGGCTGAAATTGTTGCGGCCACTATTGGGCTGGAAGCCCTCAAGTACCCCTGTCTCGTCGAGGTTCTTACTGACTCCCAGTATGTCGTGCAGACTCAAGTCGGGGCTTTCCGCAAGAAGAAGAATCTGGACTTTTGGGAGCGGCTGAGCGAGGCCGCCCACTCGCACCAGGTTAAGTGGAGTTGGACGAGGGGCCACGATGATCATCCGATTCAGGAGGAATGCGACCGGGCCGCCAAAGAGATAGCGGCAAGAGGTCGTGCGGATCCGACGATTCTGGAGGACGCACTGGAGAGGGTACGAAAGGCTCGATGGCACCCGCATTGAAAGACCAGGCCCGCGGAAGTTATCGTCTGCTTCAATCAAGCAGACTGGCGGGGTGAAGAGAAGGCCCGTGTCAGCCTCATGCTTCAGAGTACCCGGAGAGATTCTGCGAAACGGCGCCCAGCGGTTTCACGATCTGAACTCGCCTATGCCAGACCTGAAAGAACAGGCCACGAAGATCTTCTTCGACACGTTAAGACAGATAGATATCGCATCAGTGGTCAATAAGATCGTTAAGGTCGAGGATGGCGTTCTCGACCTGGCGGGCACACGGATTGATCTTTCGCGGTATGGCCGGGTGGCCGTAATAGGCATCGGCAAGGCGAGCATACCGATGGGGGCGGCCATTGAAGCCCTGCTGGGGCCGAGGTTCACTCGAGGAATTCTTGTCAGCGATAGACACCATACCCTTAAAGTAAGATCCGAAGTATTGGTGGGTGGACATCCACTTCCGGACGCGAACAGCCTGGAAGCGGCCCGGCGCATAGTCGATCTCATCAACTCCTGTGGAAGTGAGACTTTACTAATCTTTCTCATATCAGGGGGAGGCTCTGCGCTGGTAGAAATGCCCCTCAGACCTGATGTTTCGCTTAAGGATATTCGCGACTTGAATCAGATTCTCATCAACAGTGGCGCTACTATCGAGGAAATAAACATAATACGGAAGCACCTTTCGGCGGTGAAGGGAGGAAGACTCGGGTATTTGGGGAGAGCTTCGACGTGTGTTGGGCTTTATGTGTCTGATGTAAACTATCAAGACCTTCGGTCAATTGCTTCCAATCCCATGCTTCCAGATCGGGCGACGATTGATGACTTCTTCAGCGTGTTGGAAAGATACAACTTGACGGAGAGGCTGCCGGTCTCAATAGCGTCTCTGATCAGAGAGAGGAGTTTGCTCGGTCTGCCCCAGGATTGGCGAGACGGTAAGACGGCCGAGCTGAATCTACTGTTGCTTCACAGTCGCGATGCCATCGAAGCGAGCTCCAGGAGCGCCAGCGGACAGGGATTGCGAGTCGAGATCGAATCTGGTTACGAAGAGGGTGACTACAGGTATGTGGCGGACATGCTCGTAGAACGACTGATCGAGCTTCACAGGAAATATCCTGATGACGGTGTCTGTCTCGTTTCCGGGGGCGAGGTTTCTTGCGCGGTTGTTGGAGGGGGACTAGGTGGGCGCAATCAGCATTTCGTGCTATACTGCGCAGCGCGGTTAGCTGAACTCGATCCGAGCGTAGACGCGGCAGTGCTTTGCTGCGGCACCGATGGCATTGATGGCAACAGCAATGCCGCCGGCGCTGTCGCGAGCACGGATCTCCCAGGAGCAGCCAGAGCACAGGGATTGGAAATATCGCCCTTTATTCAAGGTTTCGATTCTCATTCTTTCTTTAGGCAGTTAGGGGGACTTGTTTTCACAGGTCCCAGTGGGAACAACGTTCGTGATCTAAGGATTCTGCTTGCCAGGCGGCGTCAATCAGCATAAGGATGCGGGCCTGCTCAGTGGAACGGAGGAAGAACCAGATGAATAGAGCGTTTCCTTTTCTTGCAGCATTGCTAATGACGGGATGTAGCGGTAGCCAGTCGGGACCAGCCAAAAGCGCCCCGAAGGATCCAAAAATGGCCGCTATACAAGAAAGAATCGACAAGACCCCGCCCGAAGGAAAGCAGATGATCGAGAAGGCGCTCGCGATGAAGCCCGAGGTGAACGGCCAACCGGCGGGAAAGACGCTCGGCGAGATTGCCGACAACTATGCCAAGAATAACGCCGAATTCAATATCAAGCCGATCGGCTGGGAGGCTTCTCAGAAGAAGAGCGGGCGCTGGAAGATCGCCTTCAACTATCAGGACTGGCAGAAGCAGTACTTGTATGCCGAATGGGAATTCAACCCTGAGAGCAATAATTTGTATCCGTTCGAACTCCAGAACGCCAAGGAGTTCTGGGTCGCTCCCGAGACTCCAGCTAAAGGCAAAGCCAAGAAGTAGAGGCCCGTTTCTGTGCGCTCACCTGGGCGGCCAGCGCATGTTTGGATCTGCATATGCGTTCTGCGGTTCTCATAGTCGACGATGAGGTAGCGGCCCGATATGGCATCAGAAGGGCTTTGGAACGGGAAGACTACCTCATCGTCGAGGCTGACAGCGTCGATAGCGCCGAGGAGATGATTGAAAGCCGGCATCCCAGTGTCGTGCTGTTGGACGTCAAGCTTGCAAGCGAATCCGGCCTGGACTACCTGCCTCAGCTGGTTTCACGTCGAGAAGCGCCCGTCGTTATCATCATCACTGCTCACGGCTCGGAACGAATGGCAGTCGAGGCGATGAAGAAGGGTGCCTATGACTACCTGGCTAAGCCTTTTGATATCGAAGAACTCAGAATTCTGGTTCGCAATGCGGCAGAAGTGTTTCGGTTGAGGACCGAGAACGAACGGCTGCGCAACGAACTGAGCGGCACGGAGACCTTTGGCCAGCTCATAGGGTCGTCAGCGGCCATGTCCAGGATTTACTCCTTAATCGAGAAGGTAGCCCCGACCGACGTAAACGTCCTTATCACCGGCGAGTCCGGGACCGGAAAAGAGGTTGTTGCCAGAGAGATTCATGCACATGGGCGCGCTGTCAGCGGTCCTTTCGTTGCGCTCAACTGCGCTGCCATGCCGGAAGAATTGATCGAATCGGAACTGTTTGGCCATGAGAAGGGGGCCTTTACCGGCGCGGCCGCGAAGCGGGTAGGGAAGTTCGAACTCGGGAATAAAGGCACCCTTTTTCTCGATGAGATCGGCGACATGAGCCTTGCGACTCAGGCCAAGGTTCTTCGGGTGATCGAAGACAAACAATTCCAGCGATTGGGCAGCAATGAACTTCTAAGCAGCGACGTGAGACTAATCAGCGCTACCAATAAGGACCTCCAGAAAGAAGTTGAGTTCGGGCGCTTCAGAGAGGACTTGTTTTACCGGCTATGTGTAGTCTCAATGCACCTCCCGCCGCTGAGGGAGAGGAAATCAGATATCTCGGCGCTGGCTCAGGCCTTCTGCGAACGCTACTCCGTCGCCTATCGACGAAAGCCCTTACAACTCTCGAATAATGCGCTCAAGCGATTGCTTGAGTACGATTGGCCAGGAAACGTCCGGCAGCTGAGGAACTGCATTGAGCGAGCCGTGGTTCTTGAAGATGGCGAAGAAATTACATTAGATGTATTTCCCGATGAGAGCGCCTTTAATAGCCAGCAAAAACAGTTGTTAACTCGAGAGGGCGATGAGATCAGCGTACCCTTTACGGTGGACTTCAGGGATGCGAGGAAAGAGTTTGAGCGTAAATACATTGAGAGGTGCCTTGAGCAGGCGTCCGGTAACGTCACAAAGGCAGCGGCTCTCCTGGGCATGCACCGGCAAAGCCTCCAGCACAAGATCAAGGAACTGGGACTCACCAAGCGATTTATCGCCGACGACGAGTAAGGGGCGGGTTCGCAAGAGATGCCGATCCGCCCCCGCCCCGACTAGAACGGCACATCGTCATCCGTAATCCCGTCAGCAGGTTCTTCACGCACCGAGGGCGGCCTCGCTCCGGCCCCCGCACCAGTGGCACGCTCCTCTCGCGGTGGGGCACCATCCTCAGATCGCGGGCCTATGAACTGGAGATCGCTGCCCGTAACCTCGAGACTGGTTCGCGTAGTTCCCTCGCGGTCTTGCCATTCGCGCTGAGTCAGGCGACCCTCGATATAAACCTGCTTGCCCTTGGAAAGATACTGGCTTGCAACCTCAGCTTGCCTTCCCCAGAACGTTACTTTGAACCAGGTTGTTGAGTCCTGGAATTCACCAGACTTATCTTTTCGTCGCTCCGTTGTAGCGACAGAGAAGTCGCAAACCGGGGTTCCCTGCGGTGTGTATCTCAACTCAGGATCGCGGCCCAGATACCCAACGATCGTGATCTTATTGAACGAAGCCATAGCTTTCCTCCTTCAAGTTTTCAAGTAGTGTTCTCTTCATCGTCGGGGCGGACGGATTCTGATTCGAAGGCCCGCATTCTACCACAATTCAAGTTCGAAACCAGCAGATTTTTGTTCGATTCTGCATCGACAGGAAGCACTTTTTGACTACTCGGAGAAGATGTGCGTTCTACATCTTATAATCGGTTGTATCATCCAGAATGTTATCAGGCCAGTCATCCTCTTCCTGAGGTGCTGGATCCTCTGTCAGGGAGGTACTCGAGTTTTTGACGACGATCTCATTGACATATATCGGACAATCCACGCGCAGGGCCAGGGCAATCGCGTCGCTGGGCCTGGAGTCGACCAGCATGACTTCGCCGTCGCGTATCATCTCGATCACGGCGAAGAATGTGTTCTCGATGAGATCCGTAATAACGATGCGCCGCACGGTGGCACCGAGCTCCCAGATGATGTTCTTGACGAGGTCGTGAGTCATCGGTCTTTGCGTAGCGAGTTTCTCGATCTCCACGGCAATTGCGTTGGCTTCGAATGCTCCAACCCATATGGGAAGCATTGCGTCGCCGCTCACATCCTTGAGAATAATGATAGGCGTATTAGCAGAGGGATCCATCATCAATCCGCGTATCTTCATTTCTATTTCCATGAGCTGTCCCCTTCGGGTTTGTGATCAAACGCGAGCAACACTGCCACTCAAAGTCATCGTTTTAGTCAGGTCGTCAACGACGGCGTCCATTACACCACAAGTGTCAATCCAAAGTCCACTACAGGCTCCGATTGCTGCTCGCGGCCGCTCTACGTCTCAACGTTTACTCGGCAGTAGACTCTGTTCGCTGCCCGGAGAGCCGTAGCAGGTAGCAGACATACATCTCTTCCTGAAGCAAAAATGAATGTTCCTTGACACTCACTGAGCCTTCGAACTAGGATGCAGAGGTTTGCGAGAGGAGAGGTACCCCGGGGATGGTGATTGCGATAGCAAATCAGAAGGGTGGCGTGGGGAAGACGACTACGGCAATTAATCTCTCGGCCGCTCTCGCGCTGAGCGGAAAAAGGGTGCTCCTGGTCGACCTGGACCCCCAAGCGAACAGTTCACTTACATTCCTCGATCCGAAGGCGACGGAGGAGTCTGTATACGAGTTACTGACCGAGCCCTCGCTTGATTATGAGAAGGTGATCAAGAGTTCGCCGATTATGGGGCTTGATGTGCTCCCCTCAAGAATCAGTCTGGCAAAGTTCGAAAGCAAGCTGTTGGGGGAATTCGATGCGCCTTTCAGGCTCAAGGATCGCCTTGATGGTCTGGCCTCGAAGTATGACTATATTCTGATCGACACCCCACCCACACTCGGGCTGATAACGGTCAACGCATTGGTCGCATCCGACTACCTGATCATACCTATACAGCCTTCATACTTTGCCTTAGAAGGCACTGACGATTTATTGGAAACAATAGACAAGGTTAAAGCTCGACCAAATCCTAACCTTCAAGTGTTAGGTGTGGTGATAACCCTACACGATAAGCGGACAACTCTGGCGCGAGATATCCAGGAGCAGATCAAGCAGGTGTTTGGTGACAAGGTATTCAGTACGGTTATCAGTAAGTCGGTGCGATTGGAAGAGAGTCCTGCCTACAAGGAAACGATATTCACGTTTGCGCCAAACTCGAGTGGTGCGAGCGAGTATTCAAGTCTGTGTGATGAGGTGATTCGCCGTGTCTAAGAGAGGGCTTCCGACAAACTTCAAACTCCGTCACGATGCGCACTACGTCGAACTGCTGACGAGCAAGGGAGGGGGTGCTCCGATTGGCCGAATGATCCCCATCGAAAAACTGGCACCCAATCCCGGCCAACCAAGAGTGGAGATCGGAGACCTGTCTGAACTGGTCAGCTCGATCCAGAGCAAAGGCGTTCTGGAGCCGCTCCTTGTGAGACCGAGTGATGTCGGCGGCAGGTTCATGATAATCAGCGGGGAGAGGAGATACCGAGCGAGCCTCGAAGCCGGCCTTACAGAGCTGCCCTGCATTGAGCTGGACGTCGATGAAAGAGACGTCGCTGAAATATCGTTGATCGAGAACCTGCAGAGGAAAGACCTGACCGCATTCGAGGAGGCCGACGGATTGCAGGCACTGGCGGTCCGCTTCGGATATACACACGAGCAGATCGCAAAGAAGATTGGAAAAGCGAGAAGCTCCATTACCGAGTCGCTCTCATTGGCAGGCCTCCCTGCGGACATACGCGACCTTTGTCGGCGTGCCGACATTTCCGCGAAATCTATGTTGCTACAGGTGGTTAGGCAGCCGGATGTGGCTGAGATGCGGCGGTTTGTAGAGGCGATCAGCGGGGCGGGTCTCACCCGCGATCAAGCTCGCCAGGTTAGACACGGGAAGGCGACAACGAAGGTCAAGGGGTTTGTTTTTCACTTCAGCGGTAAAAACAAACAGTATTCGCTCACTCTGAAGTTCCGTAAGGGGAGCGTATCGAAGTCAGAAGTCACACTAGCCCTGTCAGAGGCCATGAAATCCCTCAACGAGAATTAGTCTACTTGCTCTGTTTCCGGGCCATCTCTTCCCTGTATTTCTTTGCGAGTCTTTTCGCAAGCTTGTCCAGATAGGGCTTGAATGGCTTGAGCAGACGAGCTCTCAATCCACCCTGGTTTTCTCGCCACTTCTCGAAATGCTTCTCGACATAGAGCCGGCAAGCGATCTCCAGTTGATTCTTCCGTATGCCCTTCGATAATGTGAGATGGTAGTGCTGGGCGACCAGGGAGAGCACTACCTGCGCGACGTTGGACTTGATCGAGAGCCTGGCGATCAATCTCTTCGGGAACTTTTCTTTGGGCGCAAGAACTGTCGTCGCAATTTCCGCCCAGGCCGTCTGGCCGCCCATCTTCGGGTGATAAAGGGCCGGCAGCGTAGCCCGCTGACTGGCGGACAGTCGCGGCTCCGTAATTACGTCCACGAAAACTAACTTGCTGAATCCTCGCAGATGCTCCGCGGGAATTACTTCAAGTACCTTCTCAACATTCTGCTCGAGCTTGCGAATCTCATGCTCGGATAGGACCTCAATTTTCATGTTTGCCTTTAGCTCTTAACTGTCTATTAGATTTGCTATTATTGCTTTCTGGATTCTTCAGGTAATTACTGAGAAGTTGGCTCGAGCTTCGCCACCCGCCGTTCCAGATCCCTCATCGCCCGGTGGATCTCCGGCAAGCGAGTGAAGGATGCTGTGGACCTCAGCCACTTCCTATTATCGAAAGCAGGCGACCCCGAGACCACCTTGCCCGGCTCGACGTCGTCCCCCACCCCGCTCTGAGCGGTTACAATGGCCCCGTCGCCAATCGTCAGGTGCCCGGCTGATCCCACCTGACCTGCCAGCACTACGTTGCTCCCTATCCGAGTCGATCCTGCCAACCCGACCTGTGCACAAAGAAGGCTATTTTTTGCTACCGACGAACCGTGACCTATCTGTACAAGATTGTCGAGTTTCGTTCCCTCTCCCACAACCGTCTGGCCCAATGTAGCTCGATCGATAGTCGTGCAAGCTCCGATCTCAACATCATCGCCGAGGACTACCGTGCCGGTCTGGATGATCTTGTACCAGGTCCCATCATCTGCTTTGGCATACCCGAAACCGTCCGCACCGATTACCGAGTTGGGTTGTATTATGCAGCGCCTTCCGATCACCACCTCATGACATATCACGCTTCCAGAATGGATCGTAGTGCCCTCGCCGACTCGGGCCCCCTCCTCGATCGTACAGTTGCTACCAATTCTTACTCGCGCTTCAATGATCACGCCGTCCGCTACGTGAGTGAAAGCATCAATGGATACATCAGCTCCGATGACCGCCCGGTCTGAAACCCACGCCGAGGGATGCACGAAGGGCTGTCTCGCAGGGCGGGAGTGGAAAACCTCTATCGCCCTGGCGAATGTCAGGTAGGGATTCTTGTGCCTGAGTAGAGATCGACCGAGATCGGGGCAGTCGGATCCAACAATCACGGCCGAAGCCATTGTCCTCTTTGCATCCGCCAGGTACTTCGAGTTTGTCAGGAAACTAAGGTCGCCTTCGGTGGCATCCTCAAGTGTGGCTACTCCGCGAATTTCGATTTCGCCGTCTCCCTGTAGTGTGCACGATAGTCTTTCCGCAATCTCGTCTAATCTCATCAAATAGCCTCGACTCCCTAAATCAAAGGTCCATCTGTCTGAAGGTTCCGATCTCTCGTCGCTTCTCGGAGATTTACTAAGCCCGTTCGGCCTCTTGAATTTGGACTTCGCCCGGAATCGTATAGAATATGCCGAAGATTTCAGGATGGAGTCAACCCGGTGAGAGGCGGGGCATAACGTTGGAGGATAGCATCGAAAGAAACTTCCTGAGCTATCTGCGGGTGGAGAGGGGACTCTCATCGAACACTCTCGCAGCCTACAAGTCCGACCTCGAAAAACTCCGCAGCTATGCCCGCGATATAGGTAAGGACCTCCTTTCGATCGAACGAAGTGACATCGCCGATTTCATTCAGACGCTCAGCAACTCGGGGTTAGAAGCGAGGAGCATTTCCAGAGCGCTGGTCACCGTCAGAAATCTATACAGGTTCCTGTTGCTGGATGGCCATTTGAATCGCGACCCAAGCACAAATATTCAGAGCCCAAGATCCTGGCAGTCCCTTCCGAAATTTCTATCAACTGAAGAGGTCAACAGACTGCTCGATAGCCCCAATACCTCCACCGAGATCGGGCTGCGGGATAAAGCGATGCTGGAGGTGCTGTATGCCACCGGCCTTCGGGTTTCAGAATTGGTGTCGTTGAAGGTCGCCGACCTGAACCTCGATTTCGGCTTTCTGGTAACCCTTGGAAAAGGGACAAAGGAACGTGCGGTTCCAATAGGGCAGAGCGCCGTGACCTGGATCACGCGGTACCTCGGAGTTCGCGCCTCTTTGCTCAATGGCAAAAACACTTCCAGGTTGTTCGTCGGGGCGAGAGGAGAGGACGTCACCCGGCAGGCATTCTGGAAATTGATCGTGATGTACGGCAACAAGGCGCGCATAGGTCACGTCACGCCTCACTTGCTCAGACACAGCTTTGCAACGCATCTCCTCGAGAACGGCGCCGACCTTCGATCAGTGCAGATGATGCTTGGCCACAGCGACATCAGCACAACGCAGATCTACACCCACGTAACGAACGAAAGACTTCGAGAGATCTTTAAAAGATTCCACCCGCGAGCCTGAAAGGAGTCCATTCGCGTCAGTACTCCTTGATCTGAGGGCTTCGTGTGAACATTTCGACCAAGTAGTCGTGCAGGTAGTTATAGAGCTGCCTCTGAAAGTCCCACTCGAACGCCCTGGCATCGATCTCCCGAGCAGTGAGGCAAAACCTATATGGGTCCTCGTGTATTCCTGAATGCCTCAAGGTCACTGTGACCTCGACACCTCTCTCAACGCATTGTGCCTTCCACTCGAAGAGTGGATGTTCGTATCGATCAATCTCTGTTTGAACCTTATGTAGTCGGCCCCTGGAAACTGCCGAGATTTCTTCGGTCATATCCAACTCTTTTGAGTTTCAAACACTGAACTACCGGCCATGTAAAATCTTCAACCGTGCGGCCCCTGAAGATTGTCGCCCCGCTCCCGCTTTATCGCAATCATTCTTCGTTCACGGACAGAGATGCCAGGGCTCATATCGCTCGAAGAATCGCGACAGGAAGAACCTTCTGCTGACTTCTAACGTCGCGGCCGTTGGTTCGCCGCCTCGGTAATCGCGTGCGACTGGAACGATCACTCTTGAAGCAGGTGACCTCCGATTCTTCTGGGGTGTGCTTTCGATTCCGATTTTACTAACGAAAAAGTTGACAAAATCGGATACACTACTTAGCATTGGTTTGTGGTCGCTTCGATAGCCAACATTCTGAAGGAGAAGAGAAGCGAGATATTGCACTGTCTCAAGGCCGAGGGGCGCATGTCTGTTGACGGCATCGCGTGCGCGGTGGGAGTGAGCAAGGTCGGTATCCGGCGCCACCTCGATCTATTGAGCCGGGACGGGCTCGTTTCCTTTGAGACTGAGCAGCGTGAACGTGGGCGGCCTGGTCGAGTCTACTTTCTCACAGACAAGGCTGAGTTGCTCTTTCCCAATTCATATAAAGCGCTCGCGCTCGGAGTAATTCAGAAGGTCGGTGTCGTCTTTGGACCCCAGGCTGTGAGCACGGTGCTCCGGAAGCAAGCCGACGAGGCGTCGAAGAGTCTTAAGGCAGACGTGCATGGTCTCAGTTTCCAGAAAAGAGTTAAGAGACTCTCGATACTTGTCGACGAGCGTGGCTATAACGTCTCGGTTCGAAGGCTGCGAGATGGCTCCTATTCGTGGAAGCAACGAAACTGTCCTTTGCTGGCTGTAGCAAATGTGTATTGCCAGTTGTGTGACGACGAATTGCGAGTTTATAAGGATCTGCTTGAAGCCGAGGTTGTCCGCGACTGTCGCATCGCCGCGGGAGCGAAGAGCTGCGACTACAGAATATTCAGGCCCGACCAGCCCACGCAGGGCGCGGGCGATGATCGACCAGCACCGGGCGGTGCCGACGATAACACTAAGAGCAGATTCACGGCTCGAAGGACGAGGTGACGCGAGGGCATCTGTTGGAAGTGACTACCAGCTAAGGCGAGATGATATGAGCAACAAACAGTCTGTACCTGGCGTGAGGACGATAATAGCCGTCAGTTCTGGAAAAGGCGGGGTGGGTAAATCCACGGTTGCCGTCAACCTGGCGGTGGCGCTGGCTCAACGGGGAGAAAGGGTGGGACTGCTTGATACCGACATGTACGGCCCAAATGTCCCCATCATGGTCGGAATCAATGCCGAGCCTTCGGTCCGAGATCAGCGACTCGTGCCTCACGAAGCCTACTCTGTGAAGGTGATGTCCCTGGGGTTTCTCAATCGGGGAGATAAGCCTGTTGTCTGGCGGGGCCCTATGCTTCACACTGCGATCAAGCAGTTTCTCTACGATGTAGATTGGGGAAACCTCGACTACCTGATTGTCGACATGCCGCCAGGCACCGGTGATGCCCAGCTCAGTTTGGCCCAGCTGGTCCCAGTTCAAGGTGCGATCCTGGTGACGACACCGCAAGAGGTCGCGATGGCCGATGTGCGGAAGGCGTTCAATATGTTCGAGCAGGTGCATATACCGGTAATTGGCATAGTGGAAAATATGAGTTACTTCATTTGCTCGAATTGCTCAGAGCGCCATGACATATTTGGTTCCGGAGGGGGAGAGGAACTCTCCAGGCGATTTAAGACCAGGCTGCTCGGACAGATTCCCTTGTCGACCGAGATACGAAAGGGTGGAGACGCCGGAGTTCCTATTGTCGTTGGGGCGCCCGACAGTCCTCAGGGAATCGCTTTCAAGGAGATTGCTGAAAGCGTAGTAAGGCAGGTCGCGCTCGATGCCTCGAAAGGTTCCGGTTTGCCGGTGCTGGATATGAGCGACAGCCGCGGTGACAGCTTTACAGTATAGGTACCTCACGAGCGCCTGCGAGATGAAAATCTTCCAATCGGCGCGAGCCAGAAACAGAACGGGCTTGAGAACGAAGCGGAAGATTTAGTAGTATCGACAGTGTGAGCCAGGGGCGAACATCGAGAGTTCTGTAGTGGATCTCGGAGGTTTCGCAGTGTCGTGGCCTCGAAGAGTTGTGAGATTTGTCCAGGGTTTGAGAGTTCGACGCTGAACCTGACCGCATGTACCGGGCAGAGCTACTGACTT
>DASYSA010000368.1:0-5346 GCA_036003885.1 Blastocatellia bacterium
TATTGTTCTGCGCTGTTGCTGTCATCGGGCAGACCAACAGGGGAGGCATCAGCGGAACGGTGGTCGACCCTTCCGGAGCGGTTATCCACGGGGCGACCGTCACCATCACCAACATCGGAACCAATCAGGTATCGAAGCTAACGACTTCCGAATCGGGATCGTACACGGCCACTTCGCTCGAGCCCGTGGGATACAGAATTACTGTGGAAGCGCCGGGCTTCAAGAAGGCTGTGGTGGAAGGGGTGAAGGTAGACACGGCGACCACGGCGACTGTGAATGTAACGCTGGAACCTGGCGGCATCGAGAACGTGATCACGGTTTCAGGGGCGGATCTGCTGCCGCTAAATAAGGAATCGGGCACCTCGGGTCAAACTATCACCGAGCGCCAGATCGTAGAGATGCCTCTGAACAACCGCAGTGTCCTGGACCTTGCCCTGACGGTTGGAAATGTCTCCGGTGTTGCCGGTACTGAAGATCCGGAACTAAGCTCCGGGGAAATTCCTGCTCCTGGGTTCAATATCAACGTCAACGGCGGTCGAGCGGGAAGTACAGCGATACTCGCGGACGGCGCGAGAAACACCGGGGTAGGCCTGGGCCGAGCGCTTGTCACATTTTCGCCGGACACCATCCAGGAGTTCACGGTGCAGACCTCCAACTTTTCAGCCGAGTACGGGCAGACCGGCGGCGGCGTGATCAATATGACCACGAAGTCGGGGACGAACAAGTACAATGGCCTCTTCTACTGGTATCACCGCAACCCGTCGCTTAACGCGGCGCCCTTCACGACGAGCACGAACAACCGGCCGGAGTCCAATCGCCGGCAGCACCAGTTCGGACTTACCGTGGGAGGCCCGGTGTGGCTGCCTAAAGTCTACGACGGGCATGACCGTACGTTCTTTTTCGTCGCGTTCGAGCCCCGGTACTACTACGATGGTACGCAGGGAACCCTGTTGTTGCCCACGGCGGCCATGCTCAACGGCGACTTCAGCAACGTGGTGGCGGTCAACGGAGGATACGCCCCGCGCGATGTCGCTGAGCGTTTCGGGTTACAGACGCAGGTTCGCGACGCTACAATCTACAACCAGTTTGTCGTCACCGGTAATCAGTTTCAGAGAGCCACCCTGGCGGCGGGCGCGAGTTTCCCGGTCTTTCCCGGCAATCGAATCCCTGCGAGCATGCTGGATCCCGTCTCCATCGGTTTGTTGAAGTACCTACCGAAGGCCGGTGAGTATTTCCTCTCTGATGGCAACTTGCGGAATTATGTGATCCCAAACTTCGTAAAGAACCTGGAAAGGCGCTTGACTGTGCGCCTCGACCACCAGATCACCGGGTCGAACCGTCTCAGCGGGCGATACACCCAGGTGCCGATCCGTGGCGACCGCGGGCGCGGTGACTTCCAGGTCGGAAGAGACGAAATCAATACTGGAGGAACAGACTATAGTTGGGCGAAGCAGGTCTTGTTGACGGATACGCATTTGTTCTCGCCCAGGGTGATCAATGAGCTGCGCGTCAATTACACCTTTGGAAGATTCACTCGCAACCTTCCTCCGATGTTTGACGCGTTGACTGGGCGGAACTTCTCCACGGAGCTTGGGCTCCCGAGCATAACGCCAGGCGGCCTGCCCGAATTCAGCCTCACTCCCGCCCCAACTGCCTCCATCGGCTTTAGTCAGTCGCAGCAGAATGAGAACGCGGAGCACACCTACGGTATCTCAGACAATCTTTCGTGGGTGCGCGGTAACATGAGTTGGAAGTTTGGAGTGGATCTAACCCAGCAGCGATTGAAGACGATTCCACTTTTCGGAGCGTCGGGCGGCAGATATGAATTCAACCGGAATCGCACTCTCAGCAACAGCAACGGTCAGACCGCCGGCAACGGAGGCATCGAGTTCGCTCACTTCCTGCTTGGCGTCTACAACCTGGCCACACTGCGGGAGATCCTGATCCCGTACTACTATCAATGGAACTCGGCAGCTGGCTTCGCGCAGAACGACTGGAAGGTGAAACCGAATCTGACTCTGAACATCGGCTTACGCTATGCACTCAGTCTGCCCCGGACCGAGAAGTACGACCACCAGGGCGCCTTTTTGCCGGAGCTGGCAAAAGAGTACCCGCTGCCGGCGCCGGTGACCCTGCCGGACGGCACGGTGATTACCAAGGCGCTGGTGCCTCCGTTTGGGTATTCTGGAAAAGGAGGCCGATCGCGATACATATTCCCGGTTGAGAAGCTGAACTTCGAACCGCGCTTCGGATTCGCATGGACCCCGAAGCTATTCGGCCTGAATCGGGATCGAGACGTGTTGGTAGTGCGCGGGGGCTACGGTCTCGCTCACGCGCCGCTGACAGGGATGAATCGGAATCCGAGCCCGGATTTTGCTTCCGGCACTACCGGCTTCGGCACTTTCGATAATCGCGAGGAGAATCCTGGATTCGCCGCGCGACTATGCTGTAACAAGCCAGTGTTGACTGCGCTAACGCCCGATCAGTTTCTTGCCATTCCGGAAGACGGGCTCATCTACCTCAACAGCATCAATCTGGTCGCGGCGGCTAACGCGATCTCGTCGAATACACATGTGCCTTACGTACAGAGTTGGAGCGCCGCGCTCGCCTATGAGCTGTCGCAGAATACTGTTGTCGAGGTCTCGTATAACGGCAGCAAGGGAACCCATCTCTTTCTGGCTCCGACAAACCTCAATCAGGTTCCGTCGTCCGTGGCGGAAGCCTACTGGTCGCGCGGCCTCGATCCGCTCAACCCGAATGTGAACGACCCGCTGGGACGCCGCACCCCGACCGGCGCTCTAGTTAACTTCTCGCCGGCCTATCTCGGCACCAAGTACCTCGGATTCGAGGGTCTGAGTGAGGCTTTCAATGCCTCGGCCAATAGCATTCGAAATGCGGCTACGATCAGCCTGCGCCGGGGCCACTCGCGGGGACTTTCGTACACGGTTAATTACACGTTTGCCAAGAGCATCGACGATGCTTCGGATGCTGGAGACGTGAGGTTTGTGAACTTGAACGTGCGCTCAATAGGCCATGTGAATTATGGAGCGCCGAGATCTGCCGACCGCTCGGTCTCGCTGTTTGATATCAAGCACGCGTTCAGCACCTCCTTCTTGTACGATCTGCCTTTCGGCCGCGGCCGCTCGCTCCTTTCAAACGCACCGCGGCTAGTGGATAAGTTGATCGGAGGTTGGAGCCTCAGTGGGATCGGTCGCATCCAGGGGGGTCTTCCGATGGTAGTCTTCCTCCGCGACGACAATAGAGTCGGTGTTGAGGGAAATGTACGAGCCATTCGGCCGGACCTGGTTCCCGGTGTCCCATTGAAAAACCCGCTATGGACTTCGAATTGTCCGACCGGTGCGCTTTGCGAACCATACTTCAACCCGTCGGCTTTCATGCGGCCTTTGAAGGGAAGCCTCGGGAACGCGCCTCGCTCTTTCGACGGTGCTCGGGGGCCGACCCAGCACCTTCTTGACCTGTCGATTCAGAAGAACTTTCCGCTTGACGGCGAGGGAAAGCGTCGCTTGCAAGTACGGATTGATGCAATCAACGCCTTCAACCACCCGTTCTTCAGGATTGGCAGGCTTGAGGATGCGGGGGAGATCTTCGCTGCCCCTAACGAGGGAGTGTTGAGCAACGGAGATTACGACCTGTGGGCGGCAGCAGTCCCTGGCCGGCCGGCGAGAACGACGCCGGCAGGCGCTGCGACCCTGGCTCAGATCAATTCAATCGTCACAGGCAACCGCATTCCGGGGACGACTTCGCTGCGCCCGGACTTTTTTCACTTCCCTTTGCCGCCGGGCTTCTTCTCGTTGAACCCGAACTCGTTGGATATTACGACTCTGGAGGGTTTCAGGCTTTACCGCATGCGGCAGTCGTACACGCCTGATCGCTGGGGCTTTCTGGATGTGACTGCAGGTCGATCGGGGTACACCCCGAGGTTTATCCAGATCGCGTTGAAGCTGTACTTCTAGCAGCAGGCAGTAGGCAGCAGGCAGTAGGCAGCGGGCAGTAGGCAGAAGGAGGTCCACAGTTGGCATAGGCTGAACTCGCGCAGCCGGGAATGCATTCATTTTGCCTTACCACTATGGAGGACGGCTTACTGCCTGCCGCCTGCTGCCGACTGCCTGCTGCGTGCTGTCCTTGATTCGCAGTTTCTTCAAGGTTACGCTGATGGCCACGATGCTTAAGATAGTCCTCGCGCTGATATTGATTCTGCCTGTGGTCGCTCAACAGCGACGGCCCGCCTTGAATGATGGCGAGGCGCACGGCGACCCTCCATTTCTGTTGGAAGAGGGCTGGACGCCATTGTTGAGCGGGACAGACCTCTCAGGCTGGCATGGCCAGGGTTCGGGCGAGAACCAGTGGTTCACCACGAAGGGCATCTTGTGGGAGCGGCTCTTGGGGCCTACACGCCTGGGTGCGATACCGGGCCGGGTGCCCGGCGGCACGATTCTGAATGGACCCAATGGCCGGACCGTGAACCTTGTGAGCGATCAGAAGCTCGGAGATGTCGAGTTGTGGGTGGAGTACATGATCTCGAAAGGCTCGAACTCCGGCGTGTACCTTCAGGGCTTGTACGAAGTGCAGGTGTTTGACAGTTGGGGATCGACCGAGCCGATGACCACCTCCGATGGCGGCGCCATCTACCATCGCTGGATCAACGAGCAGGGGGTCGGAGGATCTCCGCCGAGTCGCAATGCTTCACGACGGCCCGGTGAATGGCAGTCTTTCTATATTTGGTTCCGCGCGCCTCGCTTCGGTGCCAACGGGAAGAAGACTGAAAACGCGAAGTTCATCCGAGTACTCCACAACGGCCTCTCGATCCAGAGCAACGTGGAAGTGGACGGACCGACTCGCGCGGCTATGGACATTCCCGAAGCGGCGACAAATCCGATCATGCTTCAGGGCGATCATGGCCCCGTGGCATACCGGAACATCTACGTGCGCCCGTTGCGCGAGATCATCAAAAGGTAGGAAAGAATTTCGAAATTCGAAATTCGAAATTCGAAATTCGAAATTCTTCATGAAGCAATTATCGCGGCGCAGGTTTCTGGGGACGCTCCTTGCGTCGGGGGGAATGATCCCTGCAACCGCGGGTCGCAGTTCTACGCCGGCAAATCCGCGCGGGGACTTCCAGCCTTCAGGCCAATCAGGAACAATTGATCGACAAGCGCTGGTGGATCGTCACAGCCCTCTACTTCGACGGCTCGACCCTCTCTCGCCGCTGTCTGTCGGAAACGGCGAGTTCGCTTTCACCGCCGATATCACCGGACTTCAAACATTCCCCCGAGAGTATGAGAGCGCAATGCCGCTCTGCACGCTGTCGCAATGGGGGTGGCATAC
>DASYSA010000369.1:0-11606 GCA_036003885.1 Blastocatellia bacterium
TTCAGTGAGGTGGCTGGTGGGAATGGCTGGCGGAACCGTTTTTACGGTTTTGTCGTCCCTCGGGGGTGAAGCGAATCCCCCAACCGGCAGGTTGGGGATCTTTCACTTCAGCCTACATCGAAAGGCCGATGGCGAGGTAAATCCGACAGCCTGCAGGTTGGGGGATTTGCGCGATTCGGCTGCCGATCTTGTAGGCTGGACGGAAGCAATCAACCTCCCGGTTGGGGTTTTCGAACAGTCTCTGAAGATGGGGTGTTGATGAGATGTGCGCTCGCCGAACCAGGTGGAGCGCAGGAGTGAACAGCATATTCTCGCAGTGAGTCCTACTTTGCCGAACCAAAACCAATCCTCCGTAAGTCACTTGCAGGAAAATTCTCAAACTCTTGATGGCTTAGACTGGTCTTACATCACGATCGGAGTTGCCTCGGAATCAGGAGAGTGAAGTATGAAGAGATTTCTATGTATTCTGTTTTCGGCAGCGGCGATTGGTCAAGGCACTGCGGCAATGGCTGGTCCCCCTCGCCATGTGAACGCGCGGGAGTATCGTCAACAGCAACGGATATTTCATGGTGTGAGGAGCGATGAGCTTACTCGTCGTGAATTCGGTCGCCTCGAAGCCGAGCAAGCGGGAATAAGAGCTTATGAACGACGGGCAAGAAGCGATGGCAACCTGTCATTCCATGAGCGACGGCGGCTGGATCATATGTTGGACCGCTCCAACCGGGACATCTACAGGCAGACCCACGATCGTCAGGATCGTAATCCGTAGTTCATCAAAACGACGAAGCGGTGAGGCGTCCGGAAGGCCGGAGCTTCACCGCCTTACCTGTTCCACCGGGAAAAAGGCTTCCAGCGTGCGGACCTCCAACCTCAGTTGGGTGAGCGAGGTCGTTCGGAAGGCAGAATCGTCTTCAGCAGATTGATGACCAGGAAGGAGCTACGACTTCACATCCTCGGGGAGTGCGAGGGCTGTTGCGCCGGTTACCACCCTCAGCTCGGCCAACAGTTCGTCTCGGCTGTAGCTCCCTTTCTGAATGATCCTGGACGTGCCCATATCCAGAGCCCGTCGCTCTTCATGCGAAAGGTCGCGCGCCGTCAACAGGATGACCGGGATCAGGCGCCAGTCCGGGTTCAGGCTCAGGCGATGGACAACTTCGAATCCGTCCATCTCGGGCAGCATCAGGTCGAGGACGATCGCTTCAGGGAGCGATCGAGCAATCTCGTCGAGCGCCTCCCGTCCGTTTGTTGCGGTCTGGACCTCGTATCCGCCACTCTCCAGAATTTCCACAATCAACTCAAGCGTATCGGGATCGTCGTCCACCACCAGCATATGTCCGGCGGCCTGTGGGTGACCGGCCGTCCTCTCGAGGGTGCGACGCAGCTCAGCTCTGTCGACGGGTTTGAGAAGAAACAGAGTTGCCCCGGCTTCGAGCGCACCTTTTTCTGTCGACGCGTCGCGCGACATGGCAATGATCACTCCGCTGGGATCGTCCACGACCAGCTGCTCCACCAGGCCAATCGCGCCTTCAAGCATATCGAGGTCGATCGCGATTACTGCCGGTCTCGCCATTCGGCCTATCTCAAGGCCCCGGGCGGCATCATCGGTTGCTGCAACCGAGTAGCCGGCCTCGGTAAGATACTTCTTCACCAGATAGAGCGAGCCGGGATCCCCATCGACCAGTAAGGCTGTGCGGTCGGGATCTGAAGGCGGCAATTCAACTTCTGGTGTCGGAGCTGCCCGGCCTTCGATCTCGATCGGCAGAGTGACGGCAAAGACGGTTCCTTCGCCCGGCCGGCTCGAGACGGTTATCTCGCCGCCCAGCAACTCGACCAGCCTGCGCGTGATCGCAAGACCCAGACCGGTTCCGGACTTGATCTGGTCGTGAGTGCCGAACTGCTGAAACTCCTGGAACAGCTTCGGGAAGTCGGATACTGAAAGGCCAATACCCGTGTCTGTAACCGCGATACGGATGCGATTGCCGTCGACAAGGTCCGCTGAGACTTTCACCTCACCCTCGTGAGTGAACTTGATAGCATTTGAGAGCAGGTTGATCAGAACCTGTTGAAGCTTGGTGCGGTCGGTTCGCATCGTCGGCAAGTCGTCCTGCACCTCGATGACCAGTTTGATCGGCCGGCTCTCTTTGAGCGGTTCGACGACCCCAACCGCCCGTTCGATCAGATCGCGTGCCTCCGCCGGCTCGGAGTACACGTCCATCCGGCCCGCGTCGATCTTGGAGAGATCCAGGACATTGTTGATGAGCTCCAGAAGATCGCGTGCGTTGCGGGATACGCGTTCGAGGCTTCGGCGGTGACGATCGGTCATCTGCAGAGCGCGGTCTTCGAGAAGCAGAGACGTGAACCCAATGATGGCATTCATCGGTGTGCGCAGCTCGTGTGACATATTGGCGATGAAACGAGCCTGAGCCTGAGTTTCGTGGGTGATGCGCCGGTTCTGTTCGGCCATCGTTCGGATTCGCTGTTCGAGCTCGGTTCGCACGCGATCGCTCGCTTCCGCGCGATCACGGAGCTTGCCTGCGGCCTCTTCGAGCCGCACGGTGAGCTCCTGGAAGTGGTTGACTGCCGCTCCCAACTGGGCGTTGGTCCCGACAATGGCTGCATTCTCGACCACAAGCTGTCGCGCGCTTTCCTCTATGGCCTCACGCCTGCGAGTAAGAGTTTCGTTCTCCTGTTCGAGTTTGCGGAGGCTCTCCTCCAGTGCGTTGCGTTCGTCGGTCCGATTTGAGTTCTCCTGCTCGACCAGGCGTACGCGTTCTTCGGCCAACTCCCGTTCCCGTTCGAGCTGGTGTATGCGTTCTTCGACCGAGGCGCGTTCCTGTTCGAACTGGAGCATGCGTTCTTCGACCAGGGCGCGCTCGGCGGCGAGAGCGGATTTCTCCTCCTCGAGAGTGCGGGCGCGTTCTTCAGCTGCTTCGAGAGATTCGGCGCTCTGCTTGTTCAGGACGCCCGAGCGCTCATGTTCCTCGGTCAGCCGAACCAGGCTGCTTCGGGTCTCAGTCAGCTCCGAGCGAATCCGGGCGACGTCGGATTGAAGCCGATCGACTTCGGTGACCAGTTGCTCGTTCTCGCCGTTCACCCGGTCCCTTTCGACACGCAGCCGCGAAATCTCTTCGGTGGATTTTTCGGTCTGCTGTTCGAGAAAGACTCGAATCTGCTCGACTCGCGCCCGGGCATCTTCCGCAATTCGGAGGGAGCCTTTGAGATCGTCGACGCTCTCGCTGATGGCGGCGTTGTGATCGCGCAGCCCATCGTTTGCTTCTTCAAGCTGTTTCAGCCGCTCTTGCAGGCGTGGGAGCGTCTCGCGCGAGGAGAGCATTTCACTTTGAGCTGCGCCGAGCTGCGCCTTCAATGACTTTACTTCGCGATTGCGCTCGGCCACTTCCGCGGCAAGCGCCTCTCGCAGGCGGCTCTGTTCGGCCACGTTCTGCTCTCGCGTCGCGAGGCGGCCTTTGAGCCAGGCGTTCTCTTCCTCGACCCGCCGTCGCTCGGATTCAAGCTGCGCGGCCATCTCGGAATAAGCGCGCCCGCTCTGCTGCTGAACGGCCAACAGCGAGTTGGAGCGCGCCCGAAGCTCGTCATTCTCGTTCTGGAGACGCTGGGTGCTTTCGGCGAACACCAGTTTCTCTTCTTCCGCCCGGTTTGCGCGGCCGGTGGCCTCTTCGGTTGCGCGGACCAGGGGCTCGCGTTCGACTTGAAGCTGGGCCACCTGAAGGGTGAGCTGCGCGACCGCATCCTCGAGCTCAAGCTCTCGGGCGGCGGCCGACTGTTTGAGCGTCGAGGCCTGCGCCGATTCCTTCTCGAGTCGGCGCCGGAATATCTCGGCCCTGGAGTGAAGCTCGGCGACCCTTATCGCTGCGACCGCAGCCGGCGCCAACTGCACCAGCCAGCGCATCTCCGCCTCTACTATGGGCCTGTGATTGAAGATCCCTATCAACCCTACCGTGCCCGACACCCCTTTGAGCGGGAAAAGCGCATACGAGTCACGGGTGTCGCCTTGCGCGCCGTGCTGCAATCCAAAGAGCCGCTCTCCAATGCCACTGGGATCAGAGAAGTCGGAAGTACCCCCTCGCCCGATCACCGCTGCGCTGAACAATGAGAGCGGTATCCGAGGGTATTCCCTCTCCATCACCGCGCCGCTTGCGGCTACCAGGTGCATGCACATCTGTCGGTTCGGACAGATGGTTGCAAGAGGACATCGCTCGCAGATATCGCCCCGTTTGACCACCCATATCTTGCAGGTCGGCGCGCCCAGATAAGCCGCGGTGTGATCGGCTATGAGGGCGAGCGCACGATCGAGGTTCGAACCGCGGGCCACCTCTTCGAAGATTTCTCTGATTCTGTCTTCTCTGGCTGTTTGCATCCGGTCGCTTTATCTTTGAGGGCGAATCGGCGCGTCTGAACATTCACGTGACTGACGCTGGCTGCACCCGTGATTCTAGTCTGTCTACCCGTAAGCGTCAATTATCTAAGGAAGAAGGGCGCTTGTTAGTTGCTGTCAGGCAGTATAAACTACTCCGAGCAATGATGATGAACCCAACGAACAGGAGCCGTTCGACTGAACGAGCCGCACAGGATCCCTAACCCCAAGCTCCTTAGCTCAGGTTGCCGTAGTACCAGGCCGGGAGACTTGAAGCGAGCCAGGGCGGATGGTGCGAGTTAAAGTTATGTCAGAGGACATCAAACAAAAGATTCAAGAGGAGCTACGCCAGCTTGAGGCGGAATTGAGGACCGAAATTCCGGCGGAACTCAAGAAGGCGGTTGCAATGGGCGACCTGTCTGAAAACGCCGAATACGAAGCGGCCCGCAATCGACAGGACTACGTGCGAGCTCGCGTCGCAAACCTGAGAAAGCGACTCGGGGATTTTGCGATGATCGACACGTCACGGCTGCCGCACGACCGGGTGTCCTACGGCTCGACGGTTGTGCTCTACGATGTTGATGCGGGTGACGAGATCACCTACACGCTGGTAATGTCGGAGGACTCAGACGTTTCGCAAGGCAAGATCTCTACCACCTCCCCCATTGGCCGCGGGCTTATGGGTCGCGGTGAAGGGGATGAAGTAGAGATCAGCACGCCGGCGGGCAAGCGCAGATTCGAGATCATCACCCTCAGGACCATCCATCAGAACAGCGAGTCACTATCTTGACAAGCGGTATGGCCGTTTGCGATAGTAGCGCGTCAGTAGCATGTGTTAGGCCGAACGCGCGGAGGCCGTAATGATTAGCGAGGCCATCGGAGCTGGGTCAAAGCGCATTATTGACGCAATCGTGCGTGCGCTGGCACGTAGCCGGGCGAACCCGAACCTGTTAACTTTCCTCGGGTTAGTGGTGAACATAGGCTGCGGAGTCCTGTATGGGTATGGAAGATTTGTAACCGCGGGATTATTGTTAATCTTCGCCGCGTTGTTGGATATTCTGGATGGCCAGGTGGCTCGCCTCCGCGGGCGGGTGACCCGGTTCGGTGCGTTCTTTGACTCGGTGCTGGATCGCTATTCCGACATTATTGTTTACGTCGGGATCATGGTGTTCTACGCCCGACCACAAGCTGAGCGATCGATGCTCCTGTTGACCGTAACCGGACTGGCCCTGGTAGGGTCGGTTCTGGTCAGCTACGCGCGCGCAAGAGCCGAGTCGCTCAACATCGCGTGCAAAGTTGGATTTCTCGAACGGCCCGAGCGGCTGGTGTTGCTTATCATCGGCTCGCTCACTGCGACAGGTGATCCGTCAAACCCGTTCCTGCACAAGATGCCGCAGGTCCTCTGGGTTCTGGCGGTGCTGTCACACTGGACGGTAGTGCACAGGATTTATCACACCTGGCTGCAGTCCAGAGTCCGGGACCGCGCAGCGCTCGTCGTGGCGGCGGAGCCGGATAGCAGCCAGAACTTTGTTCACGCGGACTATTCCGTCCCAAGGACGGAGGCGATTGCGGATTTCGGATCTCCGAAGCGTGAGGCGAACGCTGGTGTCTGATCCGGTTTGAAGTAGGATCTACCGCCGCACTCGGCGATAGGAGCAGCCTTTTATGATGCTATGCCCCTGCTGTGGTAGTGATATGTTGCTCGGAGCGTTTGATTGCCGGTGCGGCGCGCGGTTTGTCGGTGAACCGCTCGGCGATCCCGCAGTTAAGCTCCAGCGTTTCGGGCCGGCAGTGACCGCCATCGCCCTTCTGACGATTGTGGTGGCCGCGGCCTTGCTCTTTACCAAGTTCCTCGCGCTTGCAGCCGTGCTGGTGGTTTGGGCGGCGCGCAAGGCAATGCGACTGGCGCGGCGCGATCCGGAGAATTACGGCGGATATCGGACCGCGGCTGCGACTCTCGCCGTGACGCTGACCGCGGGCGCGGTTTTGGGCGGCCTGGCGATAGCTGGCATACCAAAGCTGATAAGGGACCGGGAAGCCAAACGGACTTCGGCGACATTTGCGCGGATGTCTCGATACTATCAGCTAATTGAGGAATACAAGGTTCAAACCGGGTCCTATCCCCTGGACGAAGCGACCGTGAAGCGGTTCATAAGCGAGTCACTCCCGCGCGATTACTGGAATAAGGCAATCGCTTACCAGGGCCGCACGGATTCCTTGGTAGGCAGTCAGACGCAAAGAACCGGAATCCCGATCAACAACTTTGAGTTGCGATCAGCCGGACCAGACGAGAAGCTGGAGACCGATGACGACATTGTAATGATCGACGGCATCTTCTACACCAATGCCGAGGCCAAGAAGAAGTCGGTAATGCAGAGGACGGTGAATCGCTGACCGGTTAGCCCGATGACAGGCTGATTGATCACGTGGGGCGGGCCGAGTGCCCGCCCCATTCGCTTCTACAGCTGTTCCGTGGTCCAACTCGGCAACTCGGCAACTCGGCAACTCGGCAACCCCTGACCTCCCGGATGGCAATGTTCAAGAAACTCCTGATCGCCAACCGAGGCGAAATCGCCGTACGAATCGCTCGCGCATGCCGCGAGATGGGCATCTCTCCAGTTGCGGTCTATTCGGACATCGACCGCGCCGCGTTGCACGTTCGTGTGGCCGACCAGGCCGTCCGAATCGGGACCGCTCCTTCCAACGAGAGTTACCTGCTCATAGAGAACATCATCAGCGCCGCGATCAAGACCGGCGCCGAAGCAATTCATCCAGGTTACGGCTTCCTGTCGGAGAACGCCGACTTCGCGGAAGCGGTGGAGCGGGCTGGACTGGTCCTCGTAGGCCCTCCCGCTTCGGCTATGAGGATGATGGGGTCCAAGACCAGCGCGCGGCGTGCAGCTCAAGCGGCCGGCGCGCCGGTCGTGCCGGGAACTACATCGTCCGTTGACTCCGCTGAACAAGCTCAAGCGCAGGCCGAAACCATCGGTTATCCGGTCATGCTCAAGGCTGCATCAGGAGGCGGAGGCAAAGGCATGCGGCTGGTGCCGTCGCGCCAAGATCTCCCAAGCGCCCTCTCACTCGCCCGGAACGAAGCGCTGTCGAGCTTTGGCGATCCGTCGGTGTATATCGAGAAATATATCGACAGGCCTCGCCATATCGAGATTCAATTGATCGGCGATCGCGATGGAAAGATGATCTATCTCGGCGAGCGCGAGTGCTCGCTTCAGCGCCGGCATCAGAAGGTCATGGAGGAGTGCCCCTCCCCTTTAGTCGATGAAGACCTGCGCCGCCGGATGGGTGAGGCTGCCGTTGGAATTGCGCGCTCCGCCGGCTACTACAACGCCGGAACGATGGAATTCCTGGTTGATAGCGAGAAGAACTTCTACTTTCTCGAGATGAACACCCGGCTTCAGGTCGAGCATCCGGTCACTGAGATGGTGGTGGGCCGCGACCTGGTACACCTGCAGATCAGAGTTGCCGCGGGCGAGTCTTTGTCGTTCTCGCAGGACGAGGTAGTGATGCGCGGCGCGGCGATCGAGTGCCGCATCTATGCGGAGGACCCGAGTAATGGTTTCCTTCCGAGTCCCGGCCGCATCAGCAAACTGATTACACCGTCGGGCCCCGGCGTGCGCGATGACAGCGGCGTCTACGCCGGATGGGATGTCCCGGTCTACTACGATTCGCTTCTGGCGAAACTCTGCGTGTGGGCCGAGACGCGAGAGGAGGCGATTAACCGACTCGCCCGGGCACTCGGCGAATACACGATTGAAGGCATACGCACGACGCTGCCGTTCTTTCGGGCGGTTGTGGCCAGCGGGGAGTTCCGAGCCGCGCGATTGGACACTGGATTCATAGATCGCTTCTGGAATGGAGAGTCGCCGGTGAGGGAAGGCTCCGATGAAGAAGTCGATGTGAAGCTTGCCGACATCGCAGCGATCGCGGCGTTGCTGCACGCTCGGGCCACGGTGCCTGTCACGGGAGCTGCCCCTGCCGGGTTGACTCCCAGCAACCGATGGAAGATGCATGGGCGGCTGCCTCAGAGGAGAGGATGAGCCGACGTCCCGAGAGTAACCCCCATCCAACATGAAATACGAAGCAAAAATCGATGGTCGCCAGGTTGCTATTACGCTTGAAGAACGCGACGGTATGGTCGCGGCGGCAATAGACAATCGCACCTATGAGCTCAAAGTCGTTCAGCCTGAACAAGGGGTCTATCTGATCTTCTTCGGCGACGACGTTTACGAGGCTGACGTCTGGGGCGGCGACCGAAACAGATTGCAGGTCAAGCTTCGTGGCCGCCTGTTTGAGGTGAACATCATCAACCGCAAGCAGCGAAGGGCCGCGACAGATCACGCCGCGGAAGGAAGACAGAATCTCATATCACCCATGCCCGGCAAGGTCGTCCGAGTGCTGCTCACTGCCGGCAATGAGGTCGAGGCGGGCCAGGGAGTCGTAGTCGTTGAAGCTATGAAGATGCAGAACGAAATCAAATCACCGAAGGCAGGCCGCGTAGTCGCAGTCCGGGTCAACGAAGGAGAGACCGTGAGTGCGAATCAGGTGCTCGCCGTAGTTGAATGACAGAAGTGCCTCTCAACGCGCGAGCCACATCTTCATTGTGCGAGTGACCAGATCAGACGCATCCTGCTGAACAAAGTGGCCTGCGCCTGGAATCGTCACCAGCGTCAGATCCTTTTCGAGCCACTCCCAGGTGTTATTCAGTGCGCCCGCGAGCAGCGCCGTGTCATTCAACCCGTGAATCATCAACACCGGCATCTTCACCTTCACCACCGGTGAAGTGTCTTCGGCGTATGGCTCCCTGGGATAGTTGCGTTTGTAGTAGTTGAGCATCGCCTCGAAGTCCGACCGTTTGAATGCCTCGATGTACTTCTCTTTGGCCTTCGGATCCTTGACCCATGATGCCAGCCGCTCCGGAGTCAACTGCAGATGTGCACCCTCTTTCTGGAAGTTTCGAGCGTACTGGCTGTTCTGCTGCTGCTGCTGATTGTGAGCGAGTTCACGCGACAGGCCGCGGGGGTGCGGCAGATTCAGGATGACGAGCTTGTCGGTCGTATCTGGGAAGGTCATCGCGAAGATCCAGGCTACAATGCCGCCCCAGTCGTGCCCGACGATAATTGCTTTGTCGCGTTTCTGATGGCGGACGACAGCCATCACGTCTCCCACCAGGAGTTTGATGTCGTAGTTCTCGACACCTTTCGGTTTGTCACTCAGGTTATAACCGCGCTGGTCAATGGCGACCACCTGGTAGGTCTCCGAGAGAGCTTCCATCTGATCGCGCCAGGAGTACCAAAAGTCGGGGAAGCCGTGGATCATAACGATCAGCGGCGCTACGCCGGAAGCGGGCATTCTCTTCGGCCCCAGGCTCGCGTAGTGGATCTTGACGCCGTTGGAATCCGCGTATTCATGCTTTACTCGCTGCTCGAGATCGACTGCTGCCGACACGACGCAACAAAGAAGAATGGTTGTCACAGCAAGGATGAATCGCTTCATTTCACCTCCAGAGGCCTGGGTACGCACGCTTCCAGCGTGCTGCATTCATTAGGTACGTCCGACTCGAGCGTGTTGCATTCAATAGGGCGGCACGCTGGAAGCGTGCGTACCCAGGCTACTTCGTGTCGACTTTCCGGAACCACGCATTGCCCAGACTTGTGAAGGGTCCACCGTCGACCGAGATCTCAACCTGTACTCTGTAGTGGGCAGGAGAGAGCATCAGCGTCTTCCCCTTCAGCTTGATGATCTTACCGCTCTTCTTGATCGGAGCGCTCTCCCAGTGAATGGTGTAGTAGCCGCCGAGATCCCCGCCGATCGGGCCTGTCTTCACGACCGAGACGCCGAAGAGTCCGCTCTCAACCCGAGTTACTACCCTCTCAGCTTCTTTGTAGGTCACAACGGCCCGGCCCTTGAACGGTCCCGCCGGACCTTCGCCTTCGATGTTGCTTTCGTAGGAACCGAGGGTCTTCTTGTACATCTCCGTTCCTTTCATCTTGCCGCCGGGTCCAAGCGGAGACTCGGGCATGTTCCAGTCAAACGACCACGTGCCAAGGAAGTAGTCCATGTTCGGAGGCGGCATCGGGTCGGAGGGTTCGGTCGGTCGAGAGGGTTGCTGAGAAGGCTGCTGCAAAACAAAGAGGGCTACGAACAATAGCAAAGGTATCATGGGGCTTCGTACCTTCATCTCTCTCTTCATGGTCATTCGTCCTTTGCCATTCGAGCAATGACGAGCAGTTCGAATGAAAAGGACGAATGACTATGAACAGAGCCGGGTTATTTCTTGCTTGCCGTTTGCGGGGCAGCCGCTTTGGTCAGATCCAGGTTGTCGATTGTGTACTCGAACCACGGAATGAACATCTCATCCCAACTCTGCTCGCTCCAGTAGACCTCTTTCTGCGGCGCCGGATTGTAGCGGTTCTTCAGCGAGTTATCGTAGTGTGCAATCGCGATCATTTTGCTTCCCGGTGGGATCTTGAGCGGCGTCTCCAGCTCGTAATGAAGTTGCCAGTTGAAGTCGAACTTCGGAACATTCAGCAGGGTTTGCTCCCGGCCATCGGGCCATACAAGTATGTACTTGATGTCCTTGCCCCTCAGGTGCATGTGCGGCGCGAAGGCGTAGAGGGTGATCGCCTGTTTGATCGAGGCCTGGCCGGTGATCTCCCAGTTGTCCACATATGGCGGGATGTTTGGCAGCCTGCCACGAGTCCTGATCTCGCGGCCATCGACCACCCTGGTTTCGCCAAGCTCTTTGCCGCCCACCAACACGACATCGGTGACTCCCTTGGTCAGCACTTCGTGAGTCACGGGCGCTTTTGAAAACCACAGCCCAAGCACCGAACGATCCTTCTCGGGGCGGCCCGTCGGCTGGTAGTGCATGTTGAATTGAAAGTACATGCCGGGGCTGATGCGCTTCGCGATTCCCGGCCTGTGTCTTTCGAAGCCCTTTCCCGGCGCCTGCCCAACAAGCTTGAACGCCCCGGCTCGGGAGAATGAATCCTGGCTCTGGAAGACTTCGCTCCCTTCACGCAGTCCGCCGGTGCGTCCCGCATCCGCAGTGTTGAGCTGCGTCGCCGCGGAACCGTCCCTGACCGCTCTGCCATTGACGATCTTGCTTCCTTCGGGCAACCGCGTGACGTTCGCAATCGAGTGATGCACAACTGCAGGGTTACCCGGCCTGAGCTCGACCGCTTCAATCCAGCGGTCTTCGGTGAATGGCACA
>DASYSA010000370.1:0-16364 GCA_036003885.1 Blastocatellia bacterium
GTTTCCCATGGTCTCCCCCTGGCTGCCCTCGCCAGCAAAGACGCAGCGCGAAACAAAATGGTTACTGAAATAGAGAGATGTGCAGCACAACGGGCTGGTCTCCCGGTTGACCTCTGCGACGGCCCGAGCCAGGCGCTCTCCTGCTGGAGATGCTTCGAGTGGCAAATACTCCCGGTGATCAACCGCCGCTCATGACCTTGACGGAAGAACGTAAAAGATAACAGCAAAGTAATGACAAATGCTTCCCACGAGCACGAACAGGTGCCAGATCGCGTGATTGTATGGAATCCTTTTCCAGGCAAAGAAGACCGTCCCGAGCGTATAGGCCACACCTCCGGCCGCTAACAATATAAGGCCTCCATTCGGGATGAGTGTGAGCAACGGTTTGATCACGAAGACACAACTCCAACCCATCATTATGTAAGCGAGAGTCGAGGCAACCACAAAGCGGTTGACAAAGAAGACCTTGAAGACGATTCCCAACAGAGCCAGCGTCCAGACAAACGCCAGCAGCGTCCACCCCCAAAAGCCTCTCAGATTCACAAGTGTAAAAGGCGTGTAGGTCCCAGCGATGAGCAGATAGATAGCCGCGTGATCAAGGATCTTGAAGAGGTGCTTGAAGCGCGGCGATTGAAGACTGTGATAGAGAGTGGATGCGGTGTACAGGGCAACCAGCGAGAGGCCGAAAACGGTGCAGCCGGCGATGTGCCACGCGGTTCCGTGAATGATCGAGAGAGCCAGCAGGACTCCCAGGCCGATCAGGCTCAGGGCCAACCCCACGCCGTGGGTAATGCTGTTGGCCAGCTCTTCCAGAATCAGACTTGGTGCTTCCATCTCATGAATCGCAACCGGACACTTGCCATAGTCGCGTAAGATCAGGGTCGAATTACCTGATGAACGCGCGAAGCTCTTCGATCCGCTGGCTCAACTCGACAGGCGTCAGGTGTCGATACTTTTCAGGCACCATCTCGCGCGAAGTTGCCTCGCGGGCGGCAACCAGAGTCTGGTACTCGACCGCCATCTCGTCCCGCGCGGGGCTGAACTCTTTTGCAACCTCGGCAACGTCTTCCTGAGTGACGGACTTCTTACCGGCCCCCCGGCTTATGCGGCGCGCACGCATCAGCATCGACTCGATGTCGGCACCCGATAGCGTTAGCGGGTTCCTGGTTATCTGAGACCAGTCAGTCACTTCATGGAGGATCTTATTCTTGCGCAGCATCGCTTCGACTATCTCCTGGCGATCCGCTTCGGTCTCGGGGTAAAAGAGCGAGATGTGTTCTTCGGCGCGACCCTGGCGCTTCAGGTCGATGGGCAGCAGGTCCGGCCGGCTGGTCATCAATATCCAGAGGATGCGGCCGCGGTTTCGCGTGTCACCCATCGCGGCCGCAAGCTTCGAGAAGATGCGCGCGTCGACGCCCGAGTCTCCGCCGCTCTCGCGCGATCCGAGGGTCGCATCGGCTTCGTCGACGATCACCACGATGGGTGCGAGAGTCTGAAGCAGATTCAGAATCTTTTCCAGGTTCGCCTCGCTGGAACCGACCCATCGTTCGCGGAAATTCTTGAAGGCAACCACATTCAACCCGCAGTCGTGAGCAAAGCATTCGGCCAGAAAGGTCTTGCCGGTGCCGATGGGTCCGGATATGAGAATGCCCATGGGGGCCTCCTCGGTGACTCCGGCCTTGATCGTTTCGGCAATCGAGCGCATGAACTGCTTGGCCTTCGACATGCCTCCCACCGCTTCGAGTCCGTAGCGAGGTTGCACGAACTCGACCAGGCCCACGCATTCGGCTTCGATCAACTCTTTCTTCTTCTGTCTGATCTTGTCCGCCGTGAGACCGTCCGTATCACTGGAGGCGCTCCGAAGCACTGAATTCAGGTGCACACGGTTGAGGCCCGAAGTTATCAGAGACAACTGCTGGTCGCTAACCTCAGACTTGAGCTGGGGCAGCTGGGCTCGCAGCGAGGTAATGAACTCGAGCCGTTCCGCGTCGTCGGGGTACGGGATCTCGATGGCGACGAGCCTCGAGTTCTGCCGGATGCGCTGGTGAACCTCGGCGACGCTTTCGGCGATCAACACGACGATGTTGTCTTTCTTGAGCAGCCGTGAACTGGTGATCCAGCGTTGAAACGCAACCAGATTGGTGCGGTCGTCCCCCGACATATAGCCGATGTCGCCGGGCGGAATGATGGTATCGAGGAAGTTGATGATCACCGCAACCTGCTCACCGTAGAGCAGGAAGTACTCTATCAATGGAATGGCGCGTCCGGGGTCTCGGGGCAGTTGCTTCAACGCATCGCGACCCATGAGCGGGTCGGCGACTCGCAACTGAGCTTGAAAGGCGCGCTCCGCCTCGGGGGAGCCGAACTTGATCCCTTCGCTGCGATTGTAGGTAATCAGATGTTTAGTGCCGACCAGCTCGCGTTGAAGGTAATTCGGCAGGCTGATGTATTCCGACCCCGATCTCACCAGGTCATAGATGTTGTTGAACAGGAGAAAGTGGCTGGCTTCCCCGGCGTAGTACTTCCGGGCCATTCGTGCCGCCCAGGCCGGAAGTTGATCGATTTCGTCAAGCAGCAGTTTGGTTCGTGAACTCATACCGTCATTCACTGCAGGTGCAACCTTGACCCAACCTGCGGCCAGGGAGGACCGCCTCCAGGACTATTCCTTAGCCTCACAAGATTGTCTCTGCATGACAACCTCATGTTATGGTCGCTGCGCGACATTGTTATTGTCGCTGCGCAACATTGTTATTGTCGCTGCGCGACGGGGGGCCGCATCTCTGTCGAGCGCTCGGCCGCATCAAGCTGGCTGATGACTGGCGCAGTCTGTTCGAGGATCTCTTTGGTGAGTTCGATCGAAGAGAGGAGCGAGTCGAAATCCAGCGAAGAGATATGCTCGGGGGAGGGCATCACCACGACCTGATCGTTTACGAGCCCGAAGAAGTGCTCGATGGATTGGAGCTCCGCCTCCACACGCTTCATCGACCGCTCCATGTCGTCGTAGGTTTGAAGTCGTTTCTTGAGAATCGCCAGGTTCTTCTCATAGAGCCGCCGCGTGTCGTCGTCCGGGGCCGTCTGAATCGAGCGTTCCGTCTGTTGCATCTGATTCTGAATGGTTCGCAGGTTGGTCGAGCGCAGGTGATTTTTACGCCGGCGGTAGTTGTCCAGCATGTCCACATAGGATTCCCAGATGCTCTCGAGCTTCTGTATGTCGTCCGGGATATCGGCGAGTCGAGTGAACTTCTGGTAATTCTGATAGATCTGATTCTTCATCCAGCGCAGGTACTCGACGGCCTCGCGTTCTCGAGGGTCGAAGCCTTTGATCAGCTCTTCGCGTTTGCGTCCCCGCTCCACCATTTCGCGGCGACGGGCTCTTCGATCGACGACTCGTCTGTAGGCGGACATCGCAGGGACCGTGGTGAGGTAGATTGTCTCGGCCACTCCGCCGAAAGCGAGCGGCACCCACGCGAGTTCTCCCCATCCGGTTGGCGCCGCCGTCCATGTGTAGACGGAGGCCGCCAGAGAGATGAAGACGCCCCAGATGTTGTACGGCTCCTTCAGTGCTTCCTTAAGGTAGTTCGGCTTTTCCCGCATAAATCAGACCGGCCGTGTTGCGTGTAGAGTGGGGTATTCTCAACTCTCAGCTTCCGACGCCCCGGAGTCACCGCCCCAACGGACGGGTGACCACGCACGCAGCACCACGCCTCATCCTTACACCTTAAACTTTACAAGTTCACTCTCTCACCTTGTCGGAGGGACCAAGCGACTTCTCGGCCGTGGACTCGGCGTCGAAGGCCGGAGGCATAGGTTGAGGGGCCTCCGTCACGAGTCCCATCTGGCGCTTATACGCGCTGAGCGCGTCTTCTACCTGGATGTTGAGCGACTCGCGCTCGACGTCAGCGATCTGAGATTCGATGCCCCCTGTGGCCAGATCCATTCGCGCCTCGGCGGTTGAAGCCCGGCGTTGGATTTTTTCGCGCATTTCGTCGAAGGTGCTCGAGTCGTCCCCGACCTGGAACGAAGCCATCGCCTGGGAGAGCTGTTCCTGCATCTTCGCCGCCCGCGCCTGATTGACGAGCTGCTGAGCCTCCGCTGCGCGCTTCTTAACCTGGAGGATATAATTGTCGAGAAACTTCCTGGCCTGGACCGAGGCTGCCCCGGCGCTTTCTAGTTGGGACTTCGAGCGGTCGAGAGCGATCTGCTTCTCCTGCATAGCGGTGATGTACAAGCGCGCTACTTCGTCGCGCCCCTGCTTGATGGCTGCTTTCACTTTGTAGTCGTGCTCGACAATTTCGCGCTCGAGGATCTCGACTTCCTTGCGAAGCTTCTTCTCGGTGCCCATCACCTGAACGACATTCTCCCTCATCTGGGGAACCTTGTCGTTCATGTCACGTATGACCTGTTTCAGAATCAGCTCGGGATCCTCGGCGCCCTCGATGATGCCGCCGAATATTGATCGGAACAGCCGCTTAAGTCTACTCCACATCAAGCCCTCCTGGACTCATCAGCCTTGGTTTCGCTCCGATAGCCACCCTCCTTACTTCGCTATGACGAGGCGCGCGCTGTGAGGCGGTTCAAATTCGAGACAATCTTACCATAACAACCGACCTCACCCAACAAGCCTTGTTCTCATTGCAGGCAAAGAAGGCATACGTCGTTCTCGGAGCGGTTGTTCTGACAGTCAAAGGACTTTCGGGCCGGCAGTTGAGGACCGAGGCCAGCTTGATCGAATCGTTACAGGACATCAAGCACGTCGATCATCGTAAAGGCGTGAAGTTGCGCCGCGTATCGCGACTGGCTATAACAGGAGAGGCGAAATCAAAAAGATAGCGAGCGAGTTGAGCGACTTTGTTGCGGCCTTTTCCTTTTTACTTTTTCCTTTTGCCTTTGCTATGATTGGCCGTCGCTTGGAGCCGGATGAGCCGGCAAGACGTTTTCGAGTCGATGTCGGATTAGCTTAAACCGGAGTTTCTGACCTCATGACCACTCCCCTGCACGTGGACGCCCTCCACGAGGAAGACGCACGGATGACGCCTCAGGAGATCTTCTCCCTGGTTGGGCGCGACCTGGTGCGGGTCGAGGAAGAATTCTACAGACACACCCAGGATGCGTCCGAGGTCGTGTCCTCGATCGTTCGCTACATGCACGAGGGCGGCGGCAAGCGCGTGCGGCCGGCGCTGTTGCTGCTTGCGTCAAAGCTCGTAAGCGGTGAGGCCGGCGAATCGGCTTTTCGAATGGCGGCAGTGATGGAGATGCTCCACACGGCGACCCTGGTGCACGACGACATAATCGACGAGGCGGGAGTGCGCAGGGGACGCGAGTCGGCAAACGCGAAGTGGGGCAATGATATTACCGTCTTGATTGGCGACTGGCTCTACATGACAGCCTACGAGATGAGCCTGGCCGAGCGCGACTTCGATATACTGGACGTTCTGACCGGTATGACCAGGTTCATGGTAGACGGGGAGATAATGCAGCTCGCGATGATCGGGAACAGCCGCATTAGCGAAACCGAACACCTCGAGATCGTGCGACGCAAGACCGCATGTATGTTCAGCGCCTGTGCTGAGGTAGGTGGAATCGTCGCCGGCGCTTCTCGCGAAGAGCGGCGGGCGCTCGCTCGTTATGGCCAGACCGTGGGGATCGCATTTCAGTTGGTTGATGACGTGCTCGATTTTGTATCGACTGAAGAGAAGCTCGGTAAGCCCGTCGCCAACGACCTCCGCGAAGGGAAGCTCACACTGCCGCTCATCTACCTGATGGAAGAAGGGAATGCTGAGCACCGCAAGATGATCGAGACCGTAATGCGCGAACGGACCTTCGAATCGGTGAAGCGAGAAGATGTCCTCCGCTTGATCGGCGAGAGCGGAAGCCTGTCTCGTGCGAGGTCCGAAGCGCTTAGATATGCCGATGAAGCCCTTGATGCACTGAATATCTTCCCACCTTCTCTGTTTCGACAGGCACTTGCCAGCGTCCCCCGCTTTATCATTGAGCGAGATATGTAACTCGTTCTCGAAGCCGCCCGCCCTCCCCCATCTGGGAGATTCACAAACTCTGATGACTCCCTCGAATGTATGCCGCCGGCAATCCTCCTGCTATACTAAAGTCTCATTCGTGTGGACTTGATGACTGCCTCATCGGTATATTTACGTCAATGCACGTTGGAACGGCCTTGAATGTATTGCGATAGATGCAACATAGACTTTCCTGAGGGGCTGCGCTATTGCAAGTGGTGTGGTCAGGCGCTGACTCGTCCCCGCACGACCAGCGAGTTGCACCTCTGCCCCTCCTGCGCGGATCCGATTCAGCCTGGGTGGGCTTTCTGCAAAGGATGCGGCACGAAAATCGGCACATCCGTTCGGGAACACACGGGCGCCATCTCGTGTGCGAACTGCGGGTCCCAGCTGGAACCTGACGCCTCAGCGTGTGTGCGCTGTGGATTCGAGGTAGAGCGCACACCTCCTCAACCCGTGGCGACACGACCTCCCGGAAAGACCGGCTCTGATACCGCGGTCATCGCGCATTGCGGTGGGTGTGGAGATCTGTTGGAGCCCAACACCATGTACTGTAAGGGATGTGGCGCTCCTACCTACGGCTCTTCCAGTGCATTTGGGCCATCCTCGCTGCTCTGTAAGGTGTGCAATAGCCGGAGCCCGCTCGGTTCAGTCGCGTGCAGGGTCTGCGGCAATATGTTGGAAGTGCCCGCGGGCGAAGACGGACAAGCTACTTCACAGCCGCCTAGGGAGTCTCATACGCTGCCGGATCTCGGTGAACACCTGCCGGTCTCGGAAGACTTGCGGGAGTCGTTGGCTTCTGTTGATTTGTCCAGCGCTCACACGTTAGTGTTCAGCGATACTGATCCGCAGGAGTCGATCGATTCCAGCGTCCAGCAGAAAGTCGAAGCGGGCGTGGCAACCGAGCCGGCGGCACCAGGCAGCGACAGTCCCAACAAGGGAGTAGAAACGACACTGCTGGCTGGTTCCAAGGTTGAACATAAGAGCCCAACCGCCTTAATTGATAAACCAAGGACTACGTCGCCGGTCGAGGACGATACTCCAGTCGAACCCGCGGAGGCGAGCAGAAACGAAGTGACGTTCACCTTCGGATCACTGCTTGAGGCGTCCAAGGTCCCGGGTCTTGAGTCCACCCCAAAGAAGTCGGGGGCTGAGACAGGAGTGATAGGTTCGGATCTGGCGGATGGTGGGACCGCAGTCATTGGTTCACAATCGGCGGACGGTGGAACTTTGGTCATGGGATCCCAACGAGTGGACCCTGGCGCCGAAGTCATAAGTTCGGATTCAGCGGCTGGCGGGACAGGAGTCATTGGTTCGAAATCCACGGGCGCCAGGACGCCTGTCGTTGGTTCGGAATCGGATCTGGCGACGCGGCCAACGGCGGTTCCGACAGATCCGATCCGGCAACCCCCTCCACCGGATACACGCGTGCTGGAGGAACCGGGCTGGCCCGTCGAACGTCCTCTCCCGATTACGGGATCAATTACGCCGGAAGTTTCAGCAGGGCGGAAGGATGTTCCACCGGCAAGGCAAGTGCCTCCACAGAAGAAGAACCACATCGCGATCATCTCAGTTTTTGTCGTGCTGATCCTCCTCGGCCTTGCCGGATATTTCGTGTGGTGGTTCATGTCCGGGGGCGGGCACAGGTCCCCTACTCCACGAACCGAAGTAGTGACGCCTCCACCCAGGGTCGAGACAACAAAACCACCGACACCGATCGTTCCTGAAGGAATGGTCCTGGTGGCGAGCGGATTTTATCCAGTTGGTAGAACCCAGCTGGCGGGGCGAAGCGATGAGTCGGAGATCGATACGCCGCAGCACATGGTCGAACTCAAGCCGTTTTATGTCGATCGCACTGAAGTCACGAATGCCCAATACAAAGTGTTCGTCGACCAGACAGGCCACGTAGCGCCAAAAGGTTGGGTTGGAGGAACCTTCCCCGCCGACCGAGAGAACTGGCCGGTCGTCTGGGTGAGCTGGCAGGATGCAGTCGACTATGCCACCTGGGCGGGCAAGCGCCTCCCGTCCGAGAATGAATGGGAGGCCGCCGCGCGCGGCACTGATGGTCGAATGTATCCATGGGGAAATGATTGGGAGCGCGGGCGCGCCAACATCGCTGCGAAGGGGATCGAAGGAGTGGGCAGTCACCCTGAGGGCGCAAGCCCTTCAGGAGCGTTGGATATGATCGGCAATGTTTGGGAATGGACGGCGGACGAATTTGCGCTCTATCCTGAAAGCCATGCGAAGGAGCCTGAACTAAAAGAGGGCGTGACCTATCGAGTCATTCGCGGCGGCGCCTATGACGGTAGCCGCAAGCACGATGCGTCGTATCGCGGCTTCGTCGATGCCAGCGTAGGCTATGAGAAGACCGGATTTCGTTGTGTGAAAAGCGCGCCGACCACTGTACAGTGATCGGTGTCAGCGTTACTCCATTGCTCGACACAGACAGACCACTGACCAACTTATGCGATTGAGCGAGAAGCTTGGAGCGCTGTGCGCCGCTGCTGGCATCCTGCCGTTAATCGTAGCGTCATTTCTTCTTTTCTACTGGGTCTCCTCCTACATCAGCGACAACACGGACCGGCAGCTTCAACGAGACTCCCGCGCCGCCGCCGGCATTCACAAGAAGAGGCTGGCGGAAATGCTCTCAGCGGCTCAACGACTAGCCGACGACATCGCCAACCGGGCCCTGCCAGGCAGCGACAAAGCGGACCGGGACAGCACGGCAGCATTGGCGCGCCTTCAGGATATGCTGCCGGGGGCGCAAAACGAGCACAGCCTCGATTTCGTGATCGTGACCGATCCTCACGGGCGCGTGGTCGCGCGTCACAACGACCGCCCCGCTGCGGGCGAAACGCTCCTTGGAGCCGAAGACAAGAATCTGATTGCGGAGAAGGTGATCTCGGATGGAGCGCTGTTGCGAAACTTGCCTTCGGCCTCTACGGCTGTCGAACGTGCCGCTCAACTCGACCGGTTAGGACTGAAGAACCTTTCCCGCGTCGGCACGGCGGACGGAACGGCGGTAGAGGATGCTCTGGTGCTCGAGGCGGCGGCGCCGATCTTCTCGGCGAAGAGATTCATCGGCATCGTGCTCATAGGCCAGGTGCTCAACAACTACTATCGTCCCCGCCCGGGGTCGAGCGTGCTGCAGATTCCGCTGGTGGCCGAAGTTCAGCAGACACTCTACGCGACCGGCGGCAGGGATGCAGGTGCCCTGATCGCGCTGGGCGACACTGTCATAACATCGAGCATCCCCGCATCAGGCTCTGCCGGCGAGCCGCCGCTCAAGGGAGTAAAGTGCCGGCCGGACAAGCCTGAAGAAGCGCTCTCGAGCGCTGACCGGAGCTACGCGGTTTCCTGGCAGGCGATTAAGTCGGTCCAGGGAGAGCAGGTGGGCGCCTTAGGCGTGGCGGTGTCAAACGAAGAGCTGCGAGGGCCGATCTCCACGCTGCGAACGATGCTCTTTACGATTGCAGCCATCGCGTGCGTGTTGACGGGCGCGGGAGGGTTCATCTACGGACGGGCGCTCGGGTCAAGGCTCAGCGTTCTGAGCGAGGCTGCGAGCCGGATGAGCCTCGGCGAGCTGAGCACGCCGGTAAAGGACCCGGCCCAGGAACAGAAAGCGCTGGCGTCCATTAGAAGGGACGAGATCAGCATCCTTGCGGACCAGCTCGATCAGGCCCGTGAGAGCTTTCGCCTGGCTATCGACCGATTGCGGAAAAAAAGAGAAGATGTGTGATGCGTGACAAGTGATGCGTGACAAGTTCTTCGTGATTCGTGAAGATGATGCCTGATGCGTTAAGCTATGTTGTCACTTGAGAATCACGGATCACGAATCACGGATCACTACAGATTCCCTTGTAAGCCGCTTGCCGATCGCATCATAATGTCGCGGCATCTCTCGGGGAGACGAGGACTCACTCCCGTGATACTGGTTCTCAATCAGTCGCGCACGATGCGCGACTCACATTCGAGTAACGGAGGTTTCTTTATGAAAGCTAGAGTGGTGACACTGGCAGTAGTTGTTGCCTTCGTATTTGTGTGCACATTTTCGGCGCTTGCCAATCCCCCGCAGACTCCTGCTCCCGCAAAGTCTGAACAAACAATGGCCCCGGCTAAGAAGATGGGTGGACGAAAACCCAAGGCTGGCAAAAAGACGAAGGCCAAAGTAATGCGTGGCGTTCCGTCGGGTGTTCAAGCATGTCTCGACCACTTAAGCCAAATGGCGGCAACCGAGCCGATGACGCCATACGAGGGACACCCCGAAGAGATCATTAATAACGGGCTGCTCTGGAGTGACGCAAAATCCAAGTGCTCCATCGGCACCGACGCCCAGCTCAGGCTGAAGGTGGGAAACCTGTCTACCGCCTGGCGTCAGAAGGACGCCGCGAAGGTTAAGTCACTGCTCGAGGAGATCAAGAGCGCCGCCCCAAAAACGTAATACCGGGAAGGGGAAATTCGAATTTCGAATTTCGAAATTCGAATTTCCTTCCCTCCTTGCGCGGCGAGGCGGCCTTCCATTACGCTAAGTCTGAATGTTTGCCTCTTTCACATCGGCTAAGCGCCGGCTGCTCACCGTCTCGCTGAGCCTCTTGCCTCTCCTCACCTTTGTCGGCTGCGGTTCAGACGCGACCATCGACGTAGCAATAGTGAACTCGCCGAAATTGAAGATTCGTTCGTCGACCGCGATGGTGGCTCTTGACCTTGCGGAAGTTAAGCGAGGTGACCGGCTCGACGTACTCGAGCAGGCTCAGGTTAAGACTCCCACGAGGATCGACGAGTGGTACAAAGTCAGGACCAAAGACAAGAACGAAGTAATCGGCTGGGTCAAGGCGCGCGAGTTGATTACCAAAGCGGTAGTCGACAAGGTTGAAGACCTCTATGAAAAGTCCAAGGAGATACCTTCGCAGGCGCAGGGGCGCCTCAAGGTCCAGGCGAGGTTGCGCATTGAGCCGGGCGGTGACGTTGCCACGTTGCTGAGCAAGAACACCGCGGTCGACATCGTTGCGAAGGCGCGAACGACGTTCAAACCGGAGAAGCAGCAGAGCGCCGAGGACTCGGATGAAACCACGGAAGAGCCTGAGGCCCGAACCGTTCTTTGGTATCAGGTACGCCTGCCTGACTCTGAAGTGCTCAGGGCGGGCTGGATAGGCGCTCAACAGATTCAGCTGGACGTCCCCGACGAGATACTTCATCTGGAAGGCGAGGGTCGCAGGTTCACGGGTTGGGTTGTGTTCGATCAGACCAAATCCAAGAAGGGCGAACTGAAGAATAACTACATCGGCTTAATGAAAAGCCTGGAGACTGAGGGTCCCATCGACTTTACGCGGATCTGGGTGCTGATGTATTCACCAACAGAAGGGCGCTACACCGGTCCGTTCATCGATAGCGGATTGCGAGGAGTTCTGCCGGTGACGCCGGGCATCAAGTCCGGCGCAAAGGGCTTCACGATTCACGAGCTGGATGCAGACGGCCAGTCGGTGCCGATCGAGTACTCAGCCGTACGCTCTGACGCATCTCATCTCACCGTAAAACGACTCGCGCCCAGAATAGAAGTGAAGAGACTACCCAAGAAAAGGAAATAGGATTTAGGATTTAGGATTTAGGATTTAGGATTTAGGATCTAGCACTATCTAGAGGGTTTCGGATCTCTAGCAACACATAAAGCCGGCCACCTTTGCCTAAATCCTAAATCCTAGACCCTAAATCCTAGACCCTAAATCCTAGATCCTAAATCCTAGATCCTAAATCCTGGATCCTTCCCCCTGCGCCGCCAATCGGATCATTTGGGCAAGAGATCCTTCTACCGCATTTCCTATCAGCTCAACCATCGGCTGAGTATTGCCACTCCTGGACTCCTCAACGGCCTTCCCGTAGACGAGGGCGAGATCGGGTACGATCATAACCGGCGGCAGCCCGCTGCGGAGAGTGAAGAGACTTGCGGCCAGTATCGCGATTCTCTGGTTACCTTCTGCGAAGGGCTGAATCTCAAGCAGCCGCAGGTGGACTATGGAGGCTTGCTCGATGGGGTTCAGTTCGGCGAAGGACTCAGCGCTGAACCAGCGACACGCGCTGTCCACGCTTGCGGGCAGGTGTTCGGGAGCAACCGGCCTGAGGAAGCCGCCTGTTTCACCGGGAGTTTTGCGAAACTCTGCCGCGCCGCCATGAAGTCGCAAGAGTAATTCCGGCGTCAGGACGCCGGCTGTGCCTTCTCTCAGAGCGAGATCCCGCAACAGTCGTATCTCTGCAAGTAGCTCGACGATCGCGACATCTGCTTCAGCCGCTGCGCCAGCCCTGGCCTTAGAAAACGCAACAGCACCGGCCACATCTGGCTCCGTCACTGCCAACCCTTCCAATCTGAGAGTGGAGTAAACAAAGGTGACGTCGACCCACTTCCGAATTCTATCGTTCTGCTCCGGCGAGAGCTCGAGGGACGTGAGCTCACGATGCTTCTGAGCCACCCGACTAATCCAGTCGTTAATTGAGCGGTTGGACAGAATGAGCGGCCTTCCGGATCCAGGCGGTCGTTGCATATCGACCTGACTATATCAGTGTCAGTTGTCCGTTGTCAGTTGTCAGTTGTCAGTAGCAAGAAGAATTATCTATTGGCCTGGCTAGCCACGGACAACGAACAACGGACAAATGACCACTGACTACTGACCACCTTGACATACGACCGATCACACGTGACACTTTCAGCGAATGCGATGAATCAATGCTAACCGGGCAGCCATGTTTCGATCTGGTAGCCCCGCCCGAGATGGTGGCAATCAGTGCAGAACGAGAGAGAGCTAAGGCAGAAGATTGTTGAGATAGGCCGCCAGGTTTACGAGCGCGGCTTCGTAGCGGCCTCCGACGGCAACATCAGCGGGCGCCTCGACGACGGCACGATCGTTACCACGCCAACGATGGTCTGCAAAGGGCGAATGACCGAGGAGATGCTGGTCCTGGTAGACATTAATGGGCGCAAGCTCCGACGCGACGAGCGCAACCCTTCGTCCGAGTTCGCGATGCACAGGACGATCTACCGCCTCAGGCCGGACATTCATGCCGTCGTGCACGCGCACCCTCCATTCGGGACCGGATTTGCAGTCGCAAACGTACCTCTGGACAAGCCGCTGTTATCCGAAGTGATCCTCACGCTCGGCTGTATTCCGCTGACCTCCTATGGAACGCCCTCGACTGAAGAGATATCGGATTCACTTTCGCCGTTCATACCCCACCACGATGCGCTGCTGTTGGCCAACCATGGTGCGGTGGCCTATGGGCCGGATCTGCAGGTGGCCTACGACCGAATGGAGACGCTCGAGCACTTTGCCAAGATCACACTGGTGGCGCGAATGGTCGGGAAGCCGAAGGAGTTGCCGGCTGAGGCGATTGAAAAACTTCTGGACGTAAGAGAGCGGTCCGGCTACATGCCCAGTGAGGCGCGGACCTGTCAGGCCTGCGGTTATCTGCAGGGGCACTCTTCGCATTGCGCAGGTGGATCGGCGGGGCGGCCTGAGTCTCAAGTGAATGGCGACGAGACGGTGACGCTCACGCGGAAGGAACTGACCGCGCTCATAACGGAAGCTGCGCGTCTGGTCGCACGCGAGATGAATCGATGAATTGGGAAATTCGAAATTCGAAATTCGAAATTGAACAGGAGAACATATGGAAGCGCTAGGAATGATTGAGACTAAGGGATTGGTGGCGATGATCGAGGCGGCTGATGCAATGGTAAAGGCTGCCAACGTGACCTTAATCGGCTACGAAAAGATCGGGGCCGGGCTTGTGACTGCAATCGTGCGCGGCGATGTGGCTGCGGTGAAAGCGGCCACCGATGCGGGAGCTGCAGCTGCACGTCGAGTGGGCGAACTTGTGAGCGTGCACGTAATCCCCCGTCCCCACACTGCCGTCGATGAGAACATGCCTGTGACTTACGAGTCTCGTAGAGTTGAGGAATAGTCATTTGTCCGTTGTCCGCGGTCCGTTGTAAGTGACTCCGGTCAGGACCAAACAGACGCGAACTACTTACAACCGGCAAAGGACAACGGACCACTGACAGCGGACCAACATGCTTCTTGCTCGAATAATCGGAACTGTCGTTGCCACGCGAAAAGATGATCGTCTTCACGGCCGCAAGCTGCTCGTCGCACGGATGGTCGACGTCGAGGGCCAGGATGAGAAGGGTCACCTGGTCGCCGTCGATACAGTGGGAGCCGGCGTGAATGAGGTGGTGCTCATCGTGCAGGGTAGTTCTGCGCGCATGGCGTTCGAGTGCAAGGATTGCCCGATCGATGCCGCCGTCGTCGGCATAGTCGATACCGTTGAAGTCAGCGATTAGTCACTTGTCACTTGTCATTTGTTACTTGTCCGTTGTCAGTTACGGTCGTCATCGGTCGGGATTGACGGCACTCACCCTGCAACGCACAAATGACCAATGACAAGTGACCAATGACAAATGACAAATGACAGCTATTAGAGTTGCTCTGGCGCAGATCAATCCGACTGTAGGCGATCTAAGCGGGAACGCCGATCTCGTCCTCGATTACGTTGGACGCGCCCGCTCAGTCGGCGCGGACATCGTCGCGTTTCCGGAGCTGGCGCTGCCGGGCTATCCCCCTGAAGATCTGCTGCTCAAGCCTCACTTCGTAGTAGAAAATCGCGACGCGCTCCAACGCATCATAGAAGCCTCCAACGGGATCATGATCATCCTCGGCTTCGTTGATACCGACGGTTCAGATATCTACAACGCCGCCGCGGTGATGGCGAACGGCAAACTAATCGAGAGCTATCACAAGAACTTCCTGCCCAACTATGGCGTCTTCGATGAAGAACGCTACTTCCAGGCCGGCAACCGCTGTTCGGTGGTTGTGTTCGGCGACAAACGCATGGGCGTCAACATCTGTGAAGACATCTGGTATCCCGGCGGACCTGCCAGGCTTCAATCGCTGGTTGGAGATGCGCAGTTGATTGTCAACATATCGGCCTCGCCCTATCACGCAGGCAAGAGTTTCGACCGAGAGCGGATGCTCTGTACTCGTGCGGAAGACAATGCGGTTGCGCTTGCCTACTGCAACCTCGTCGGCGGCCAGGACGAACTGGTATTTGACGGCAACAGCCTGATCATAGATGAGGGCGGTCACGTAATCGCGCGAGGGCGGTCCTTCGAGCAAGACCTGGTGATCGCGGATATCAACACCGAGCGGGTTTTCGCTGAACGACTACACGATCCGCGTCGCCGCCAGGAGAAGGTCCGCGAAGTGACAGACGATTCGCTCTACACGGTTGAAGTGGGCGGCCCGTTGGAGCACGCGGCCGGCAGACCGTCTATCATAAAGCATTCCGAGCAGTGGCAGGACGAGACCACGGAGATATATGCCGCCCTGGTTATGGGCACACGCGACTACGTGCTCAAGAATGGCTTCGATAAGGTCTATCTGGGATTGTCAGGAGGCATCGACTCCGCGCTGACGGCCGTGATTGCGGTAGATGCGATCGGACCGGACAATGTGCATGCCGTGTTCATGCCGACCGAATACTCGGCTTCGGAATCAGGACGCGACGCAAAGGCTCTTTCTGCGAATCTTGGAATTCACTACCAGGTTATCCCAATCGAGGATACGTTCGAAGGCTATAAGAAGATGCTCGAACCGGCGTTTGACGGATTGCCTGAGGATGTCACCGAAGAAAACCTTCAGGCTCGCATTCGGGGCAACATTCTTATGGCGCTCTCAAACAAGTTTCGAGGGCTTGTTCTGTCAACCGGCAACAAGAGCGAGATAAGCGTCGGCTACTCTACGCTGTACGGCGACATGGTTGGAGGCTTTGCCATATTGAAGGATGTGCCGAAGACACTGGTCTACGAGCTGGTCGCGCACGTCAATCATCGAGGGTCTGAGCCGGTCATTCCAGAGTACATCATCACACGTGCGCCCTCCGCGGAACTGCGTCCGGACCAGAAGGACCAGGACACTCTGCCGCCTTATCCCGTTTTGGATGCCATCCTCGAAGCCTACGTCGAGAAGGACATGAGCGCCGAGGCGATTGCGGAGATGGGTTTTTCGCCCGACACCGTGCGATGGGTACTGTCTCGAGTTGACGCCGCGGAGTACAAACGGAGGCAATCGGCGCCCGGAATAAAGATCACGCCTCGGGCATTCGGGCGCGATCGACGCATGCCGATCACCAACAAGTATCACAAGTGAGAAGTAGGCAGCAGGCAGCAGGCAGCAAAAGAGTGTAGCAAACAAGAGACTGCCTTCTGTGCTGCCCTATTCCTTCAGCCTGCTCCCTACTGCCCGCTGCTACTGCCTACTGCCCACTGCCCACTGCCCACTGCCCACTGCCTACTGCCCACTGCCTACT
>DASYSA010000371.1:0-8895 GCA_036003885.1 Blastocatellia bacterium
GGAAGGCGTGAAGAAGTCGAGGCGAGCGAGTGTAACTGGAGCGAGCTTAACCAGGCTTTCGCCGAAGTTCGAAGTGCCGTCGAAGGTGCCGTTCCCGGTCGGCACATACAGATTGCCGGCGGCATCGAAGGCTGGACCGGCGCCTGCCATCCAGATGCCCGCTTGATTTCCATTGGGAGTTGCATTAAACACGCCAACCTGGCCGAGCGTCACGGCGTCGTAGGCCATCAACCAACCATGATACGGCCGCGTGTCGCAGAACGAGGCCCAGCCTATATAAACGATGCCGGCCGCGAGAGCGAGCGCTGGGCGTTGATTGTGCGTCACCGGATTGAAAGCGATGTTGCCTCCCACTGCGCCGTCCCCGGTTCCGGCCACGGTTGCCTGAATGACCTGCGGGCTGTTCGTCCGGTCGGCTCCTGTCGCTATGTCGAGCGCACGCAGCCTCTGCACGGTAGAGCTCCCTTCGACCGTGCGGGTTACCACGTAGATGGTGTTTGTGGTTCCGTCGATCACTGGAGTGCCGACGATGCCGATGTTGCCGCTGAAGTCATTGTAGGTGCCGCACGCCTGGCCGACCTCCGCACGGGTTGTCGGGCGGCCCGTGCCGTTGAAATTGCGCTGCCAGAGTGAGCTGCCTCCGGTGTCGGCGTCGAATGCATAGACGGTGTTGTTCACGGTTGCGACGTAGAGAACATTGTGAGTGCCGCCCGCGATCGTCAATCCCGGCACGTAGAGCATCCCGGCGTAGACCTGATCGTCGACCGAGACCTGAAAGAGTTTGCCAAATTGATTGGTGTTGACGTTGGACGTAGTGAGAGTGGTCTCAGAGAGGTTTGCGCCGGTCCTCTGGTTGTTGTAGTTCCGCGTCAGCACCTGAGAGTCGGCGACGTTGAAGGCGGCGAATGCAAGTACTGTAAGTAGAGCCGCGGGCCAGATACGCGGCCCGGGGAGACATGACATCCACTTCATGGTTTTCCTCCTTTTTGTTTTCTTCGGCTTCCAGCCAAAGTTGAGTCGTGACGCCCTTGGGCAGGAAGAGCGGTGGGAACTCAGATTACAGTTGTATAAACGCCCGGAAGTTCTCCGGGGCCTTTTGTGAGCGAGTGTGACCTTGGATCCGGCTGACTTTTCGTATCGGACGCAATTGAGACTGGGACTGGTGCAGAGGTCAATGGTCAGGAGTCACCCCGGACTCCTGACCTCTGACTTCTGATCTCTGACTTCTGACTTCTGACTTCTGACTTCTGACTTCTGACTTCTGACTTCTGACCACTGCTTACCGGCCCGCAGTTTGGATGCCTGCCTGACTCAGTGTGACGCGCTGCTTCTGCCGGTACGACATATTCGCCATGTGACCAGCAACTGCGGAACGATATCCGATCTCAACATGAGCGTTAGGCTCTTTGCGTGAGCGCACGCAGTCGACGAAGTTGGCATAGTGGTTCGTGTCCTTGGTCGCACCTTCGAGCATGGTGCCGTCAGCTCGATTGTCTTTCTCGGGGTAGTATCGCAGTCCCGACTGAGATTTACCCGTGACCATGTCGGTCGAACCCATCAAACGTTCGATTGTGCCGTGAGATCCCAGAATGCGATCGCCGATCCCAAAGCGCTTATTGCTGAATGTCGATTGCCACGTAATTACAAGGTCTCCCGGAAAATCGAGAGTTACGGCAATCGTGTCGGGTACTTCGCGCCCATCTTTCTCGGAGAAGACCCCGCCCGACATGTAAGCCGACGTCGGCAGCGGGAGATCGAGCGCCCGCATGATGAAGGCGATTTGATGGACCATGTTCTCAGTCACGTTGCCGCCCGAGAAATCCCAGAATAGGCGCCAGTTGATGAACTGGTTGGCATCGAACGGACGCCGCGGACGCCCGTTCAGGAATGCGTCCCACTGAACATTTGCTGCTGTGCAATCAGAGGGAATCGCGCGCACCCATTGCGGCTTGCCACGAGGGGTGTTGCGGCTCATCCATGATTCCACGTGGGTGATCTTACCGATCAACCCGTCTTTGATCCACTGTTTTGCGTCGACCAGATCACCCGAGCTTTGATGCTGAAGACCGATGCCCACGACGCGATTGGATTTCTTCGCGGCTTCGAGGCAGGTGTCGGCCTCAGCGATCGACCAGGTCATAGTTTTTTCGCAGTAGAGATCTTTGCCTGCGGCAAGCGTGTCCAGAAAGTGTCGCGCGTGACAGTGAAGAGGGGTAGACACGATGACCGCGTCGATGTCTTTCATATCCAGAAGCCTGCGATAGTCGGCAACGGTCTTAGCTCCCGGCGCCAGGTTGGTGGCTTCCTGGTGGCGCCGCGTGTAGACGTCCGCGGCAGCGGCGAACTCGACGTTCGGGGCTTTCAGAAAGTCCTTCATCAGTTCCTGTCCGCGCGCCCCCGGTCCGATGATCCCGAGCCGCACGCGGTCGTTAGCGCCAAGCACCCTGGCGCTCGGATATACCAGCCCGATGGCGGCGGCCGTCGTCGCCTGTTTGATGAATTGCCTTCGCTGAATTGATCTACTTTTCATGATCTGCTCCTTAGGAGGCGTATATCTCGACCCACGGTGAATGTTGGAGGACGACCCGCGGAGGCGCCGATGACTGGGAGTAACGAGCGGTCCCAGGCCTTTCAGCGTGGGAGTCTCCACGCCATCGGCGCCTTCGCGGCGTCGCCTCAGAAGTGCAGCTTCAGCCCCATCTGGAGCTGACGCGGCGGATAAATCGCATTCCTCGGCTGTGAGACCTTCCCAAAGTTGCCGCATTGACCAACCACGAGACATTGGCTGGTCACGGCATTGGAGTCCAGAGAAGGCGATTCATAGATGACTGTATTCAAGGCGTTGAACGCCTCCAACCGATATTGGAGCATGAACTTCTCGCCGATCTTTGTCTGCTTGAAGATCGAGAAGTCCAACGTGGGCTTCCAGGGTACGCGAATATCAGAGAAGCGATTGGGCGTCGTTCGGAGCGTGAAGGGTTGACGCTGGAACCATACCGGCTCCTCCCCGGGCAGGCAGCTCTTCAACCCCCCGGCTGTGTCCCTGTAGCAGGTGTTGAAGTAGCGATCGAACGTCGCATCCTTGAGCTTGGCCGTCTTCAGTCGCTCCAGGTTGGGTTGGTCCAACGGACGCCCCGATTGCTGGGTGAATATGCCTTGAACCTGCCACCCTCCAATGAGGTGGTTAACCACTCGATTCGTCTGGCCCAACAGCTTTCGGCCTTTGCCAAATGGGAGATCATACACGCCGCTCAATACCCAGCGATGCGTGCGGTCGTAGTCGGTCAATTGGCGGACCATCTTTGAGTCCTGCGCGTTGAGGAAGTTATTCTGCTCCATGTTCTTCGATAGGGTGTATGAACTGAGGAAGCTTAACCCGTTCGACATCCTCTTCTCAACCCGGAACTGAAACGAGTTGTACCAGCTCTTGCCTATTGACATCGAGTTCTCAGTGATCCCGCCGAACTGGGGGAACGGACGCAGCAATTGTTGCCGTTGAACGGTCGCTCCGTTGCTCCCCGATCCCGGCAGGAGTCCAGCGAACGGATTGGGAACTGCCTGTTGCAAGAAGGTCGCGCCTCTAGCCTGATCAGCCGCGCTAATCTCATTGATCCCCTTACCGACCGCCAGGTGACGAGTCTGGCTTCCGACATAAGAGACCTCCACTATCAGGTTGCGCTTGAGTTCGCGCTCGAACCCGAAGTTGTATTGATAGATGTAGGGTATGACTCGATTGGGATCATCAAAGCTTATTCCCTGACCGACCTGCGTCAGCAGTCCTGCCGTGGCGCCGGGCGCCGCACGGAGGCCATTCGGGAACGGATTGACGAAAGTGTTCACACCAAGCTCGGGAAAGCCGACCCTGCCGTTGATGTCGCCGGCGATGTAGTTAGTGTCGACGAAGAAACCATCCTGCGGCCCGAACTGTGTCGTGGCAAGATAGTAGGTACCATAGCCGCCTCGCATAACAGTCTTGGAGTCGATCGAGTAGGCGAAGCCAAACCTCGGCTGAAAGTTGTTGCGGTCCGGATCGAACAGCCCTCGGCTGACGCCGCCTACGTCCGCGAACAACAATCCGCCTCTAAGGTTTCCGCAAGATAGGCATTCTCCAACGCCGTTGGCATTCTTGACGCGGTCCGCCAACGGGCTGGGTGCATTGAAATCGAAGCCCCGCACCAGCCGGTTGAACCGCTCAGTCGCCGGCCCCTCATAGTCCCAGCGCAGTCCGATATTCAAGGTCAGCTTCGGCGTCACCCGAAAGTCGTCCTGAACGAAGAACGCGGTGTAGTTCCACTGCTCGGCTCGCGCCTGGGCAGCCCCGACGTTTCCGCTTGCCGGATAACCCAGCAGGAAGCTCGCGATGGAATTCCCGCTTGATGAGTCCGCCGTATTGGCGTCCTTCTGAGTGAATCCCTTGGTGAAGTTGAAGAAGCCGTTGCTGTTGCCGGTCGTAGTGGGGTTGGAGCGGATGTTGCGATACTCGCCGCCGAACTTCAGGTTGTGGTGCTCGAAGTTCCTCGTGTAATTCGCCTGAAGGCTCCCGGTGTTGTCCACTGTTCCCCGGCCTTCCGATCCGACTCCTATGCCGGAGAATTGTTGAAAGTCTATTCGAGGCAGAAACTCGCCAGGAAGATTCTGAAAGCCCAATTGGCCCCGGTCAAATTTCTTAACGTCGGTCTGGAAGGCAGTCTCGAGGAATCGGGTGAAGCCTGCGCGCAGATTCAACAGCGACTTCGCGTTCACACTGTAGACCCAGTCGACGGTCGCTCCGTGATTGTTGCGCGTCTGAGGCCACTGGCCCTGATTGGCGAATGTCCCCTGTAATCCGTTGTTGCTGCGGAACTCGTTTCGGTGATTGCGATAGAAGGTCCCGAACAGCTTGCTCTTGTCCGAGAGTTGATAATCGATGCGGGTAAGCTCAGCGTTGTAGTCATACCTACCCTTGTTTTCTCCATTCACGTAGTTGTTCAGGCGCTGATCCGGAACGTTGGGAAGGGGGAAGAGCTGAAGCACCTTAAGCGCGATTGGATTGATGCGATTCGCTGGAAGTCTGTTTCCGCCGAACGCGGTTCGTACATTCTTTCCGCCTTCTACGTGAGTCGTGAGCGGATCGTAGATGACCAGGGGCGTCGACTGATCGCTGAAGCTCCTGGTGAAGTCGCCCAGGCGCTCTTCAGCCGTCGGCACTGAAGTCGTGATCGGGAATGGTACCCGCTCGCGCAGGCCTTCCCAGGTGAACATCCAGAATAACTTGTCTCTCTTAATCGGCCCCGAAACTGTCGTGCCGTATTGATTGAACTGGTGCGAAGGTCTCGGCCGCCGTTGCAATCCGAATCGCGGATCGGTTGAAGGTATCTCGTTGTGATCCCCGAAAGTGCCGCTCGCGTTGTTTACGGTGTGGTTGGCGTCCCAGGCGCCGTACTGAATGAATTCCCAGACCTGGCCGTGAAAACTATTTGCGCCGCTCTTCAGAGTCATGTTCACAACACCTCCCCCGGTCCTTCCATACTGGGCTTCGTAGGTGTTGGTCTGAACCTTGAACTCACGGACCGCGTCAACCGGCGGCGAGAAGTTGTAACGGCCGCGAGTGCTGTCGGGCGCGCCGTCGAGAAGGAACTCATTGGTCGTCACTCGTCCGCCGTTCATTGACCAGGCCGAAGCACCCAGGTTGTCAAACGGCCGGAGTCCCGAAGTCCCCGTTGCGCCGAAGGTCGGTACCTGCCAATTCACCCCCGGCGCAACCTGATTCAGTATGAAGATATTTCGACCCTTCAGCGGAAGCGCTTCGACCTTCTGCTGATCGATCACCTGACCCATCCCGCCGTGGGAGGTGTCAAGGAGGGTCGCGTCAGCAGTGACCGTGACAGTTTGGTCGACGGCGCCAACTTGCAATTCGATATTGACCGTTGCCTTCTGATTCACGGTGACGTTTATGCCTGACTGGGCAAACCTGCGAAAGCCGGGAGCGTCCACCTCGACCCGATAGGTGCCGGGGATTAGGAATGGAACGTTGTAGGCGCCGTCGTCAGCGGTGACGGCCTTGGAGACCACGTTGGTCCTTTCGTTGATTGCGGCTACGTTGGCGCCCGGAATGGCGGCGCCTGCGGAGTCGGTGATGCGCCCGAGTATGGTGCCTCGAAATTCCTGGGCGAAGATCGGCCGTGCGACTGAGGAGACAGCAGCGCCGGCAAGAAAGACGCAGCAGAGCAGGCGGTGAAGCCTTGAAGTAGTCATATCCTTCCTCCTAGTCTTTATCTTCTTTATCGAGCTTGATCTCTTGGGTTGATGGTTCCGGCCGGAGTCGCCCCAGGTTGATGCGGCCCGGCTGATTGCGGCGCGAGAGACGCAAGGTGCACATCCCCCATCCGGGATCAAAGGAAGAGCGGCAGGCTTGGAAGCGTGCCGCATGTGCTGCCTCGTATCTTTGAGCCTTTGTGGTTAGATCCTTACGCGATTCGAGGAGCTGCGAAGGTTGGCGCCGCAACCAGCGCTGCGGCCCCTCGAAGTCTCGGGTACTCAACAGCGGAAGCAATGTGAATAGCGGTGTTCGCCGCCGCCTCCGTCAACGTGCGTTCGGCAAGCGATGACCGAACTATCGATTCGATTAGATCCCATGCGGTCGTTATCTCTCCCCCTACAAACACGCAATCGGGGTTGAGTGCGTTGATCACGGTCGCCAATCCCAACCCCAGGTACCTGCCGGTACTCTGGACCGCCAACACCGCTTTTGCGTCACCCGAATGGGCCCGGGCGATCAAGTCGGCGATGGTGAAAGTGCCTCCGTTCGCTTCGACGAGAGGCTTGGGACCTATTTTGGACAGATCGCGGCCAAAATAACGGGAGAGCGTCGCGATGTTGGAGACATAGGCTTCCCAGCACCCGGACGCGCCGCACATGCATTTCGGCCCGTCGAGGCTCAAAGGGACGTGTCCGAACTCGCCGGCCGTGTTGTCGTGTCCGCGCACCAACTCGCCGTTGAACACAATGCCGACGCCCACGCCATCAGACACGCTGACATGAACGAAGCTGTGAGCCGTTGAGCCGCGGCTCCGTCCCAACCACGTCTGAGCCAGCACGCATACCTTGGCTGCGTTCTCTATGTGCACGGGCAGTCCCGTTGCCTGTGCAAGAGCGTCGCGAAGATCCACCTGCTTCCAGCCCAGCGTCGGAGCGTTCAGGATCCGTCCGGTGCGATGATCCACCATCCCCGGGACTGCAACGCCTATACCCTCGCATCGCGAGTCCACTCCGTGGCTGTTGAGCATTCTGCGAACTCGCGAGGCCAGGTCTCGAACCAGTTCTGCCGGGTCGAATATAGTGCTGAACATCTCGAGCGCCAATTGATGACCGGAAAAATCACATAGCATCATGAAGGTGCGGCTGAAGCGAACGTCGAGTGCTATGCAGAGTCTGTCACGGGTCTTGACGTGGAGGAACGTCGGCTTTCGGCCTCGCGCAGCCTCCCCGGTCGCGCCTTCGTAGATGAGACCTTCGCCGATCAACTCGTTAACCAGCACGCTCACAATTCCTCGAGTCACTCTCATCCGGCGGGCGAGGTCGGCTCGCGAGATAGGCTGATGTTCGCGAACCAGATTTAATGCGATCCGGCGATTGATATCCCTCGAAGTAGATCTGGTAGCTACGTGGAAATCATGCGGGTTGATCTTACGCATCGGCTTCGTCCTTCTCGGATTTGTTCGAGGTTGGGCCAAAATACTACAGCGCGAGAACGATGTCAAGAGACAGGATCTAGGATCTAGGATTTAGGATCTAGCATCTCTGGAGGTAGTAAATCCTAGATCCTAGATCCTAGATCCTAGAGATCCTAGATCCTAGATCCTGTCCCCTAATTTCTTGTCGCCATCCTTTTCTGATGATGCTAATTTATTGCGCATGTCACGAACACTCTTCTTGCGTGCCGCGATCTTGATGCTGATGGGCGTGTTCGCGCGTGACGTGGCGGCTCAGGCTTCCCACCCAATCTATCTCCAGTACGACGGCTATGTGAAGAATAAAGACGGCACGTACACGCTGTCGTTCGGATACTTCAACATGAATCACGTCGACGTGAGAGTCCAGCCTGGCAATGACAACACCTTCATCCCAGGTCCGGGCGATCGCAATCAGCCCGTGCTCTTCCTGACGGGCCGGCATCGATTCGCGTGTGCCATCGTGGTCCCGCCCGACTTCGATGGCAGGCTCCAGTGGACGGTGCGTTTTGCCGGAAAGACTTTCACCACGACGGCCAGAGCGCTGGATCCGCTGTACGAACTTGAGCTCAATAGCGAGACGCGCGCCACGACCGGCCTGGATCTGAGGAAGGCTCCCAGAGGCGCTTGCGTCAACCGGGCGCCGGCGATTCAAGTCATCAACCCACTCGCTGACGTCAATGCCGGCGCTGATACGCTGGCAGCAACCTCTTTCGCCACACGTCTGGATCAGGAGCTGTCGCTCGCGGGAAACGTCGAGGACGATGGCCTTCCGAGAGACAGCAACGTGACGGTTTCGTGGAAGAAGAACAGCGGACCTGGAACGGTCACGTTCTCCGACGCGAGCCAACCGGTGACGCGAGTGCGTTTCAGTGAAGTGGGGGTCTACGAGCTCGAGTTGTCAGCCAGTGACACGGAACACACGAACAGCGTGAAGATCAAAGTAACAGTGATCCCGGCCGACGAAAAAAAGTAGGATCTGCATACGCCGTTATTGCGGGTTTGCGCCGGCCGTCGATGCCTTTGACCGGCCGGCTTTTTGCTTCTGCAGCTCGGCGTATTCCTGATCGCCGATGTAGTAGAAGTCGAGCCAGCCGATGTTCATTTCATCGATCGTCCGGTCGCCCCATCCGACGAATGCGGTCGGGTCAGGGTTCTCCTTGTTGCCTGGCGAGTTGTCGTGATA
>DASYSA010000372.1:0-8635 GCA_036003885.1 Blastocatellia bacterium
CCTTACCATTTGCTTCGGAGATCTACAGGCGCGATCTTGATATCAGCAAGTACAATGTGCCTTTTCTCTTACATCCGTTCATCTCCTTTTACAGCTCCAGGGGTTGTCCTGCGCTCTGCACATTCTGTCTTTGGCCACAGACCATAAGCGGCCACGCATGGCGGACGCGCAGCAATGAGAATGTCGCGGCTGAGGTGAAGCGAGCTTTTGAACTCTTTCCGGATCTTCAGGAGATCTTCTTCGACGACGATACCTTTGCCTGGGCCAAGAACCGTACCATCGCTCTCTGCGAGCACCTCAAGCCGCTCAAGCGAGTCTGGTCGTGTACTTCGAGAGTGCATACCGACTATGAAACCCTCAAAGCAATGAAGGCGGCCGGTTGCCGGCTGCTGATCGTCGGCTTCGAATCAGGTGATCCGCAGATCCTGAAGAATATAAAGAAGGGTGCCACTGTCGAGCAGGGAATCGAGTTCATGAAAAACTGCAAGAAGCTGGGCATCTCTGTTCATGGCGACTTCATAATAGGCCTTCCAGGCGAGACTCCTGAGACCATCAAGAGAACAGTAGAGTTTGCAGAGCAACTTGATTGCGAAACGATTCAGGTGTCTATAGCGCACTCGTATCCAGGAACCGAGTTTGATGACTACTTGAAAAAGAACAACTTCTTCACCGATGACGATATGACTGATGAAATGGGCCATCAGCTACCGACCATTCAATACCCAGGTCTGAGCCGGAAAGAGATAGTGGCCGCAGTCGAACATTTCTATGACCGCTACTACTTCCGCCCGCGCATCATTTTTAGAATAGTCCGCCGCGCTTTCTTCAACAGCCATGAGCGAAGACGCCTTTACAAAGAAGCACGGGAATTCCTCCAGCTTCGCGCCAAACGAAAAGAGTTCGTAACAACACAGGGCAGTCGGTGACTCCTGGGAGGCCATCCAACTGTCGGTTTCATCCGGTGCTCGCAGACGACAAGCATCGGTGAATCTCTGATTTGCATAGGCGGAGCTGATTGTTGGGCAACTGTGACAGCACATCGAGCGAGGCAGCGAACCGAATTCGCCTGATCGTAAGCGGGGATGATTTCGGTCTGAGCGAACAGGTGAACGAAGGCGTCATACGAGCCTTCAGAGATGGGGTGCTTACCAGCTGCAGCCTGATGGTAACTGGTGGCGCGTTCGATCAAGCGGTGGCCCTCGCACGAGAGAATCCGGGCCTTGCAGTCGGCATTCACCTGGTCACAGTGATGGGAAGATCCGTGCTTCCGAAGAGAGAGATTCCAAGCCTGGTGGACGAGGAAGGCCGATTTTCCAATAATCCCACCCTCGCAGGGTTAAAGTACTATTTCTGGGCCCGGGCTCGTCGCGAGATCAGAAGAGAGCTGGCGGCTCAATTTGAAAAGTACGAGTCGACGGGACTGCCCCTGTCGCATGTCGATGGGCACCTTCACATGCATGTTCATCCCGTCATCTTCGACGCTGCAATCACGCTCGGCGAGAGATTCGGCGCTAAACGTATGAGGGTTCCGCAGGAGGAGCGAAGACTGGCCCTTGCCTTTGATCGAGGCGCCGCCTTCTCCAGGACCCTCCACTCTTTATTGTTTAGCAGGCTCGCAGGATATATGAAGAGAACGCTCGCAAGCCGAGGGTTCACATTCACCCAGCGCGTATATGGTGATCTTCAAACGGGGAAGATGAACGAGCAGTATTTCCTCTACGCCCTGGAGAATCTGCGCTCAGAAACGAATGAGATATATTTTCATCCGGCAGTTTACGGTACAGGAGCGGCTCTAACAGACGAGCAGCGTCAACAGGTTCTCGAATTTGGCGCCCTTACCAGTGCCACGGTCATCAGGCGCATAGATGAGCTCGGGGTCGAGCTCGCCAACTACTTTGATCTGGACTGCACAAGATGAAGACAGCGATCGTTTTGATACTGGCCATCGTGGCGCAAACGGCTGGAGGCGTGATCCTCACAAGAGCTATGCACCGCGTTAGCGCTTCCGGGCCTGACCAGACGATCCTGCTGCTGGCGGTGAAGACAATCGAGAGCCCGGCCGTGTGGTTAGGCACCGCTCTCCTGATAGGGTTTTTCGCGCTGTATGCCGCGGCCCTTTCATGGGCCGACCTCAGCTTCGTTCTTCCGGCGACATCGTTCGGATACGTACTCAACGTTGCGTGTGGTCACTACTTTTTGCACGAGACGATCTCCCCCACTCGATGGGCGGGATCGGTGCTCATATTTGTGGGAGTAGCGTTGGTTTCCAGATCTGGAGTGAGGGCAGTGGACCCTGCCTTTGTTGAGCTCGCAGGACCAGCTAAGGAGCCCGAATGAGGACAGCAATCATGATTGCGCTGGTCGTCCTGGCGGGATCGACCGGAGACCTGCTCATAACAAAGGGGATGAGGCAGGTCGGTGAGATAACGACGATGAGGCTAACCGAACTCGCCGGCATGCTGAGGCGGATTGCAGGCAGCCGGCATTTTCAGCTGGGGATCCTCTGCATGGCAGTGAGCTTCTTTGCCTTTCTTGCAGTGCTGTCCTGGGCGGATTTAAGCTTTGTCGTTCCAGCAACCTCGCTGAGTTTTGTAATTACAACAGGAGGAGCGAAGTTGTTCTTGAAGGAACACGTCAGCATGCTTCGTTGGACAGGAACTCTCCTCGTATGCCTGGGTGTCGCGCTGATATCGCTGCCCTGATGCACGCATTCATACTTACAATCAAGCTTCTATTTGTTGGCCTTATCCTGTCGGCCGACGTGTTCTACATCCTGTGCGTCATAGCCGCGATCAAGTTCTTTCGTGAGCCTGCCATCAAGGAAGAAGGCGAAGAGCCACCTGTGAGCATCCTGGTTCCCCTTCACGGCGCGGACTTTCAGGCGGATGAGAACTACGGGTCTCTCTGCAGTCAGGACTACGGCGACTATCAGATAGTATTCGGGGTGCAAGACAAGGACGACCCCTCGGTCCCGATCGTTCGGAGACTGATCGATAAGTTTCCCTCCCGAGACATCCACCTGCTGATCTGCCCGGACACCATTGGCGAGAACCTCAAGGTGAGCAATCTCCAGAATATGTTGGCGGAGGCAAAGCACGAATACCTCGTCATCGTCGATAGCGACATTCGAGTGGACAAACACTATCTCCGCAGCATCGTAGGCCCGCTCTGCCTACAAGGTGTGGGCTTAGTCACCTGCTTGTACCGTGCGGCTGGCGCCCCGAACATTGTCGCCGCACTCGAGGGGATCGGAATTACTGCGGAATTCGCGCCCGGTGTGCTATGCGCCTGGCTTCTGGAGGGGATGACCTTCGCGCTGGGGTCGACAATCGCGTTGAAACGTGAGACCCTGCTTGGGATCGAAGGATTCAAATCGCTCGCCAACTACCTGGCGGACGATTACATGCTCGGCAATCTCGTCTTCAGAAACGGGGGAGAGGTCCACCTTGCCAGGCATGTGGTCGAGACGACGCTCGCTCCAATTAAATTCTTCACAATGATCAAGCACCAGGCGCGATGGGCTCGCACGATGCGGATGTCGCGGCCATTTGGCTATCTGGGCTTGGCGCTGACGTACGGAACTGCCTTCGCGCTACTGAATGCAGCGGTCGATCGGTGTTCAATGCAGAGCCTTTTATTCCTTGGTTCTACGTTCGGAGTGCGGTTCGGGATGGCCTGGTTGATAGGAGTCCACTGGCTTAAGGATGGCGTTTTGAAGCGGTATTTCTGGCTTCTGCCGCTCCGGGACGTGCTAAGCCCGGTGATCTGGGTTCTGGGTCTTGTTCGGACGCGCGTTGAATGGCGAGGCCGAACGTTCAAGGTCCTTCGAGACGGCAAGATAGCAGCTGTTGGCGAGAACTAACCTCGTACGTCCGCGAGGAAGTCGGTTATGAGTCGGGAGGGGTCTGAAGATGACGATTAAGAGAGTGCTTCTCGCGAAATCGCGCGGTTTTTGTGCCGGCGTTGTTCGCGCGATCGATACGGTCGAACGTGCTCTTGATCTGTTTCCAACGCCGATTTACATCTTCCATGAAATCGTGCACAACCGGCATGTCGTTGAAGGCTTCAGCAAGCGCAACGTGATCTTTGTTAATCACCTTGAAGAGGTGCCGAACGGAGCTGTGTGCATCTTTAGCGCACACGGAGTCTCACCTCAGATTGAAGCGTTGGCAAGGACCAAATCGCTCAGGGTCATTGACGCCACCTGTCCTTTGGTAACTAAGGTCCATCGGGAAGCGGTGCGGTTCTCGCAGGAGGGGAAGTCACTTGTTCTGATCGGACATCAGGGGCACGAAGAGATAGAGGGCACGATGGGTGCAGCTCCCATGCAATTGGTGAGCTCGGTGCAGGATGTAGAGCTACTCGAAATGCCTCAAGACGCAAGCGTGGTCTATTTAACGCAAACGACTCTGAGCTTCGATGATGTTGCTCAAATCACCGAATCGCTGGAGCGCAGGTTTCCCAATGCTCAACCGCCTGGTAAGGAGGACATCTGCTATGCGACTCAGAACCGCCAAAATGCGGTTAAGGAGATGGCAGCGAAGGTCGACCTGGTCCTGGTTGTCGGCTCTCAGAACAGCTCAAATTCGCAAAGACTGTGTGAGGTGTCAATTGCCGCGGGCGTGCCGGCCTACCTCATAAACGATGAGACGGAGATCGATCTCGACTGGCTTACAGATGCTGAAATCGTCGGCGTTACCGCAGGCGCATCAGCACCGGAGGCGATCGTCACCAGGGTAATAGACCGCTTATGGTCGCTGGGCGCGCCGGAGATTCAAGATCTGAAGACCGAGGAAGAGGATGTGCATTTCGCGCTTCCCCTCGCGTTTACCTAAGTTCATGAATAGCGGTCGAGTTCACAAAACCGACTCCTGCGGCGGCTTGGAGTGTTTCCGGAACTCTATCCTTTGGCCGTTTTCGAAGGAGGGCTTCCGTTCAAGGTTGTTGACTTGGATGCAGGCGTTTATAATGGGCAGCGATTTTGTGCCGGGGTCGGAGGACCCCGAGATCGCTCAGCAACGGCCATCCTCGCTAAACGTTCGATTGTTGGCCAAGAGGTTTGCCAGGCCCAAACAAGTCTCGTTGGAAGTTCGCCCGTCGTCTATTCGCCGCTTTGGACATTGTCAGTCGTTCACAGTGAACTGACGAATCGTGTGCTTAAAGAGGAGATCTTGGATGGCATTTGCTAGATCGGATATGGGAGGAGCTGGCCGGGCATCAGTTCAGAGTGACGTTACTGTCAGGCTGGGACGCGCGGTCACCGCTACTCAAAATTACTTGTTGCAGATTCAAGCGGCTGATGGTCACTGGTGTGGCGAGCTCGAGGGCGACACGATTCTCGAGTCAGAATACATCATGACTATGCACTTCATCGGCCGGTCCGACACCAATCGAGCGCGCAAGGCAGGCAACTATATTCGAGAGAGAGTGTTGTCGGAGGGAGGATGGGCCACGTATCCCGGCGGCCCGCCCGAAGTCAGCCCATCGGCAAAGGCTTACTTCGTGCTCAAGCTCCTTGGAGACGATCCTAAGGCGGCGCACATGAGGAAAACCAGGGATCTTGTTTGCGATCTGGGAGGCCTGGAGGCTGCAAATAGCTTCACGCGGATCTATCTGGCGATCTTCGGACAATACCCCTGGGATCGGTGCCCAGCAGTTCCTCCTGAGATTATCCTCTTGCCAAAATGGGCGCCGATTAACCTTCACGAGATGTCTTCATGGACCCGTGGGATCGTCGTACCGCTTGCGATAATATGGGCCAGCAAACCTCAATGTCCGGTTCCTGAGCACGCGAGAATACCAGAGCTGTTTATTGATGCTCCCGCGGCTCCATCTCCAAGCGGATTCTGGAAGACCGTCTTCAATACCACGGACGCGACGTTGAAACTGCTCGAATCTCGAAGATGGTCGCCGTCGCGAGCGAAAGCGCTGAAGGCTTGCGAGGCGTGGATGGTCGACCATTTCAGGAAGAGTAATGGCATCGGAGCGATCTTTCCGCCGATCATCAATTCCATAATCGCACTGCGATGCCTCGGTTACGATAATGACCATCCACTGACGAGCCTTCAGATTCATGAACTCGAGAAGCTGGAACGTGAGGGTGATGAGAGCTTGTGCGTCGCGCCCTGCTATTCACCTGTCTGGGATACAGCTCTGTCCCTTGATGCGTTACTGGAGTCCGGTTTGCCCGCCGATCATTCAGCAGCTGTCCAGGCTGCCGACTGGATCATTGCCCACGAGGTGAAAGAGGTTGGCGACTGGAAAGTGAAGAATCCAAGGGGTGAGCCGGGCGGCTGGTATTTCGAATATGCGAATGAGTTCTATCCAGACGTGGACGATACCTTTCAAGTGCTTACGTCATTGAGCAAAGTGATGAATTCTTCCGCACACGGCGAGACGCTTAAACAGGAAGCGATGGCACGGGCGCTAAGATGGGTGCTCTCGATGCAAAACAGGGACGGAGGCTGGGCTTCGTTTGACAAAGATTGCGATGAGCAATTCCTGACTCAGATTCCATTTGCCGATCACAATGCGATGATCGACCCCAGCACATCCGATATCACCGGGAGAGGCCTGGAAGCTCTTTCCAGACTGGGGTTCAAGCCGGACCATCCAGCAGTACGCAAGGCGATCTTTTTTCTGCTCAAGGAGCAAGAGCAGGATGGTTCCTGGTTTGGACGATGGGGTTGCAATTATATATATGGGACGTGGTTAGTACTACACGGATTGGAGTGCATCGGAGAGGATATGGCCGAGCCGCGATACCAGGCCGCGGCTTGCTGGCTGCGGTCAGTCCAGAATGCAGATGGCGGATGGGGAGAGCTACCTCGCAGCTACGAAGATAGTGACTACAAGGGGCGAGGCCCAAGCACGCCTTCTCAAACGGCCTGGGCGGTAATGGGATTGATGGCGACCGGGGACAACAGCGACAGCGTACATCGAGGAATCCAGTACCTGCTGGACTCGCAGAATCCGGATGGCTCATGGGTGGACCAGTACTGGACCGGAACCGGCTTTCCAAAAGTCTTCTACTTGCGATATCACTTGTACGCAATCTATTTTCCACTCCAGGCTCTGGCGATGTATCGTCAGCGCCTGCTTCGCGATAGTTAGGTCCGAGCAGGTTCGCCGGGTGCGAGTGACGCTTAGGTGAAGAGCATGAGATTTCCACTACATCTTACGACCGACGCAATCAGACACCAGGCAAGCAACGCGCTCAAAGGCAACAAGCGCTATCCAATGGTGCTGATGCTGGAGCCCCTGTACACGTGTAATCTCGCGTGCCTTGGCTGTGCGCTGGAGCGTCACACAGGCAGGCTCGAAGATCGAGTTCCACTCGCAAAATGCTTATCAGCCCTCGACGATTGCGGAGCTCCCATCGTTTCAATTTGCGGGGGCGAGCCGACAATATACCCGGAGCTCAAAGAGCTGATAGAGGGCGTTATAGAGCGCAAACGGCACGTCTATCTTTGTACTAATGCGTTGCTCCTTGAAACAAAACTGTTCGGTCAGGTTGCTCCGCACAAGAGGCTCACCATCAATGTGCACCTGGATGGAATGCAGAAGACACACGACCTGGTCTGCGATCGCGCAGGAGTCTTCGATACAGCCATCAACATGATCAAGATGGCAAAACGCCTGGGGTATCACGTGACCACCAACACCACTGTGTTCAAAGAAACCGACATGAACGAGGTCGAGGAAGTCTGCAGACTCGTTTCTGAACTGGGTGTGGATGGTCTAATGATCGCTCCGGGTTATCACTATGAATCGGTTGAGCACGACATTTTCCTCACTCGGCAGGAGATCAATAATAAGTTCAAGCGAGTTCTCGATCTTTCGAAGAGATATCGATTGATGTCCACCCCGATGTATCTTGAATTCACGGCAGGGATGCGCGAGTACGACTGCTCGCCCTGGAGCACCGTGACCTACACGCCAAGCGGATGGAAGGGTCCTTGCTACCTGATCGGCAAACAGTGGTTCGATACCTGGGACGAGTTTTGGAACGGCGTCGACTGGACCTATTGGGAATCCCGCCGCGATAGCCTGTGCCAAAACTGCCTGATGCATAGTGGTTTTGAAGCCTCTGCCATGTTTGAACTCAGAAAGAGCCCTCGCGATATGCTCAGAATGGCTATGTGGAATCTAATGGGATGAGCTACAGCGGCCTGGTCGCCGGCACGCGGAAATCAAATCGCGATCTGGCGACTTAGTGGGTGTCATGAAGCTCTAGCTGAACCAGAATGCAGGTACTTGTAACAGGAGGCACAGGTTTCGTCGGCGCCCACCTGGTTCGCTCTTTGCTGGCACGGGGAGCCCGGGTCCGTTGTTTTGTGCGCACCACGAGCCGACTGGACAACCTGAGCCGATTACCGGTGGAGTTGGCCGTCGGCGATCTCTCTGACCTTGAGTCGCTTCGGAAGGCGCTTGACGGTTGCCTCCATGCCTATCATTGCGCCGCTGATTACCGCCTCTGGTGCCAGGATCCAGCCAGTATGTATAGGAGCAACGTCGAAGGTACCAGCAATTTCCTGCGCGCGGCGTTCGAGGCAAAGGTCGAGCGAGTTGTGTACACCAGCACCGTTGGGTGCTTCGGTCTCAAGACAGACGGTACATCGGCTAATGAAACAGT
>DASYSA010000373.1:0-4498 GCA_036003885.1 Blastocatellia bacterium
TTTCTCGGCAACGTCGGTGAAGGTGCCATTGCCATTGTTGTGGTAGAGCCGCGACACTCCAAAGTTGCCGACGAAGAGATCGGGCCGGCCGTCGTTGTCATAATCGCCAACCGCAACGCCGCAGCCCCAGCGTTCGTTCGCCACTCCGGCTCGGCTGGTCACATCTTCGAACTGCCAGTTGCCCAGGTTTTTATAGAGAGCGGCACGCGGAGATCTCTCCTTTCCGCGCATTGCGGCGAACGTTGAGCCGTTGAGCAGGTAGATGTCGGGCCGGCCGTCGCCATCGTAATCAAATATGGCGGCCCCGCCCCCGGTAGCCTCAATAATGTACTCTTTGGTCGGATTGCCGGCGCGATGTTTGAAAGCGGCGAGGGCAGTCTGGCTGGTTACGTCCTCAAACACCACTGGAGCGCTGGGATCCGTTATTCCCATTGTGCGACGCGAAGTGTAGATCTTCGCCGCCCCGGTTGACACGCCTCCCATTGCCTGTGGCTTTTCGTCCTTCGGCTTCTCCTGCCAGCTGAAGGCAGCAGTCGAGCCCAGGTGGGCAACAAACAGGGACAGGGCAAGCGCAAGAGTCGCAAATGAGAGTCTAGACACATTCATATGTTTTTGAGTGCGACGTTCAAGTCTACAGTTACCTGCAGCAATCCACAAAGGGAAGGATTTAGGATCTCCTTCCGTTGCGCAGGCGAGTAACTGGCACTTATAATCGCAATTTGCTCGGCGGTTGGTTGAAACTGGCTGCACCAGGCTTACGTAGAGATTTGTCACGAATGCCTATGCACAACCTTGATCTCAATGGAATAGTCCCTCCTATACCTACTCCGTTTGATAGCGCGGGCAATCTGGATGTTAAAGGGCTCGAACGAAACGTATGGCGGTACAACGATGCGGGACTGGTCGGTTACGTTGCGCTCGGATCAAACGGCGAGGCAGTGCACCTGACGCAAGAGGAGCGCCTGCGGGTAGTCAAAACCATCAAGAGTGCGGCCGCTCCCCTCCGGCCGATCGTCGTGGGAGTCAACGAGTTTGCCGCGCCGGCTGCCATCGAAGCGGCTCGCCGTGCGGCGGACCTCGGCGCAGATGCGGCGCTGGTCATTACTCCTTACTACTATAAAGCCGCGATGACTCAGGAAGCGCTGCTCCGCCACTTCACCGAAGTCGCAGATGCCTCACCCATTCCCGTCCTGATCTACAATGTGCCGCAAAACACCGGAGTCGTGATCGAGCCGGCTACCATAGCCACGCTCGCCTCTCATCCAAACATCGTCGGTATGAAAGACAGCTCAGGCAACATGACCGCTATATCCGACACGATTCGGCGAACTCCCACAGACTTTTCGGTGATGTGTGGAAACGGCGGCATATTCTACCCCGCGGTGGCGATGGGCGCCGCGGGCGCGATCCTGGCCGTAGCCTGCACAGCGCCGGATGCCTGCGTCGAAGTCTATGTCGCTGCCAGGTCCGATGATCACGCGAAGGCGCGTGAGCTTCAGAATCGGCTGGCGCCTCTATCGCATCTCGTATCGGCCGGGCTGGGTGTTGCGGGATTGAAGGCGGCGATGGAGATCGCAGGGTTCGCGGGCGGCGCGCCGCGCGGACCGCTCCTGCCTGTTAGCGCAGCGGAAAAGGAAAAGATAAGAGCCGTCATGCGTGACAGCCGTCTCTTCCCGTCCGTCGAATAGTCGGAATCGCGCAGCGTTGTTGATTTGGAATCGCCAGGCCGCTTGAAATAAGGACCCTGATGAATGAAGCAGACTGTAACGACCTCGAAGCAGCCGCCGGCAATCTCGCCGGCGCTTTGCGGTTCACCGATATCCCGCGCATTACACGCTTGTTCAACGACTTCCTCTACGACTATGACAAGGTCGCGGGTTTTTACATCAACTGTGGCAGAACAGTCTCGCCGTTGGCCGAGCACGCCCGCCAGGTCGGTGCTCGGGAGTTTGACCGCAAGCATGTTCCTGACGCGTTGGAGCGAATCAATCGCAGCGCCGGGTCTCCGGATCTCACGTTCAAACATATCGACATGCTGCGCAGGCCCGGATCGGTTGCCATTGTTACCGGACAGCAAGCCGGGCTGTTCACCGGACCCCTGTACACGATTCACAAGGCTCTGACGGTCATCAAACTTGCCGCCTGCCTGCGCGAACAGGGCATCGAAGCGGTCCCCGTGTTCTGGGTCGCGAGCGAGGACCACGACTACCTGGAGGTCAATCACTGTCGCGTCGTGGACACCGAGGGGCATCTCAGAGACATCAGTTACGAAGCGTCCGACCTTCCCGAGGAGGCGCCGGTGGGTCGAATTCAAGTCTGCGAGGGTATCGGCTCGAAGATAGACGAATTGATAGCCGCGCTGCCGCGATCGGAATTCATGCCGGATCTCGAACGCGATCTCCGCGAGAGCTATGCGTCCGGAGTCGGATTTGCTGAAGCCTTCTCGCGATTGATGGCCAGACTGTTCCGAGACTATGGCGTGGTGCTGCTGGATCCGCTCGACGATGAATTGAAGAAGGTGGCAGCGCCGCTCTACTCGCAGGCGATCGAACACTCGAGCGAGATCGCGCAGGCATTGGTCGAGCGAAGCGGCCAGCTCGAACGGGCCGGCTATCATGCGCAGATCCACGTCTCCGGAGACATGGTTCCATTGTTCATCATGGATGAAGGCCGGCGACTTGCGATGACTCTGCGAGATGGTCGCTTTCACGTGAAGGGATCGCACCGAACGTTCACTAAGGAGGAGCTGGTTGAATTGGCGGAGCGCTGCCCGAACTGCTTCAGTCCCAACGTAACGCTCAGACCGGTAGTCCAGGACTTTCTGCTGCCTACGGCGGCGTACATCGGAGGCCCGGCGGAGATCGCATACTTTGCGCAGCTTCGCGCGGTCTATGAAACACTCGGGCGGCCGGATCCCTGCGTGCTGCCCCGTGCGAGCCTCACGTTAATCGAAGGCCGTCACGCCAAGACAATGAAGAAGTACGGCCTCGAGCTTCGAGACTTTTTCGAGGGGCTTCATCCGGCCATCACAAAGGTAGTCGAGGAGAGTCTGGACCGCGCGACGACGCAGGTGTTCGAAGAGACGGAGCGTGTATTCAACGATCAGCTCGACAAGCTTGAAAAGGCATGCCGCAATGACGGAACGCTTGTGGACTCGGTCAAGCGCGCCCGCGAGAAGGTGCTCTATCAGGTCGACCACCTTCGCACACGCTTCGTTCACGCCAGCGCTCACCGCGAAGAGACAACCTTCCGCCAGGTGGAACGCGCATTCACCACGCTCCTGCCGGACAAGAATCTCCAGGAGCGCGAGTTGAACGTCTTCTATTTTCTGTCGCGATATGGTCCCAGCCTGATTGGCGAGATTTACGATGCTGTAGACATCGGGTATTCGAACCATCGGCTCGTAAACATCGGGGGTGTCGCCTCACAGGTTGTGAACTCGCGATAAGCGCTCTCATTAACACCCCACTTCAGTGGGGTGTTAATGAGAAACTCCTCCCTACTCTCCCTCTCTCAATGCCATTCTCTTGCCCCTGTTGGGCCGCGCAAGATAGACTCTTGCGCTATGGTTGCATCCGCCAATAGACACGAGCCTTACTTCAAACAAGTGAAACTACTCGGGCCCATCGTTTCCGAACCGCCGGTCTGTCTCTACCTGGAAACAACCAATCGCTGCAATCTCCTCTGCCGGCATTGCCCTCGCACCTTCGCCTCGGTCGAGCGGCCCGCGGATCTCAGCTTTGAACAGATGAAGATGATTGTGGATCAGGTTCCAAACCTGAAGCAGGCGGTCCTTCACGGCATAGGCGAGCCGCTCATCAACAAAGAACTGCCGCAGATGATTCGTTATCTCAAAGACCGCGGCGTCTATGTGCTGTTCAACTCGAACGCTACGATGGTCTACGGGCACATCCAGCGGCAACTGATCGACGCCCGTCTCGACGAGTTTCGCGTGTCGCTGGACGCGGCCGACGCCCAGACCTTTGCCCGGGTGAGAGGGCTCCCGCGATTCGACTCGATCGTGAAGAACGTGCGCGAGTTCGTCGCTCTGAAGAACGAGGTTGGAGTCGCGCATCCGAAGCTCTCGTTGTGGCTGGTGGGTATGAAAGAGACCCTCGATCAGCTTTCGGCCTTTGTGCGGCTCGCCCACCACATTGGAGTTGGAGAAGTATACCTTCAGCGGCTGGTCTTCTTTGAAGACGAGCAGCACGGCGATGGATTGGCACGGTCCGACCAGGCACTGTTTGGATCGGTGGAACAGGAAGAGCTGCGCGCGATCGCCGAAGCTCAGGACCTTGCAGACGAACTCGGCATCGCCTTCAATGCGTCAGGCGCCGCCGCCCCCGAACAGAGTTTGATGCCCCGCGATGAAGGCCAGCCCTGGAGTCTGTGTCGGCGGCCATGGACTTTGATGTATATAACGGCGAATGGCAACGTCCTGCCCTGCTGCATCTCGCCGTTTGCTGAACGCGATTATGACTCGCTCATTCTGGGAAAC
>DASYSA010000374.1:0-12714 GCA_036003885.1 Blastocatellia bacterium
AGGATCTTGAGCGTGTCGTCTTGCGAGCCGTCGTTGATGACGATCACTTCATGGTTCGGATAGTTCAGCCCCAGCATAGCTCGCACGCTGTCTCGTAAGCTCGCGGATTCATTGTACGCGGGCGCGAGGATGGATACGGACGGAAGCAGCGGCGACCGGGAAAGTGTTTCCACTTCCGATGCGCTCAATCGCTGCGTGCCCCGAACCACAAAGTAACCAAGCACCATCAGAACGAAATAGATCGAGTTGATGGCAGCGGAATAGAGAATGATGAAATACTCGACCTTGAAACTCTCTCTGTGGAGCGCTATCCAATCCATGGCATTTCCCTAGAGACGCTCCGGCAGGCGGGGGAGCGGGGGAGTGGGGGAGTGGGGGAGTGGGGGAGTGGGGGAGTCAGAGTAAGGAGTGGGAGAAACGAGTTTCGATTTTCAATTTTAAATTTTCAAGTTCCGACCTTCGAGCTATCCTCAGGATCGGAAATCAACAAACTGGGGCCCGCAATCCCAAACAGCCAAGGTCCTGTTCCCCCCCTCTCCCACTCACCCATGCTCCGCTCTCCCACTCTCCCACTCTCCCACTCCCCCACTCCCCCATTCTCCCACTCTCCCGCTCTCCCATTCTTTTTTCCTTTCGCCTTGTCAAGATCGCTCTTGATTGTGTATGGTTTAAGCCAACGGTCCGCCCGACTGGGTACAGGTTGATGAATCACCTGAGGCCAGACCCCCACGGGCAAATACTCAGAGACGGAGTGCGCGACTTGCCCTCTGTATGGCGCAGTCGGTGAAGGAGCAAGATGAAGAGTTCTGCCCAGTTGGAGCGACGGCGATTCGAGCGTGCCCCTATTTCAGCGCAGGTAGAGTACGAATTGACAAACAGTAGTAGTGGACCGAGCCGCGTCAGGAAGAACATGGCCAACATCAGCACAGGCGGACTCTTCATAGCTACGGAAGAGCCGATTCGAGCCGGCACTCGGATGGTTGTGCGGTTTGAGTTGCCCAACAAACATCGGGTCATTGCTGTGTCACGGGTGTGTTATACGCGTAAGGGTCAAGGCCAGGGCCTTGGGGTAGAGTTCCTTAGTCTTGACGACGAAGACCGCGAAGAGATCGAGAGTTACATCAGCACTTTGAAACCGAGAGAGTTCGCTCGCAGCTGAGGAGCGTCCCGCGTTTTGCGTTCCGCGTTTGCAGTTCTTGGTGTTCAGAACCCAAACATGTAATGAGAAACGAACAACGCGGAACGGTGAACGCGGAACGCGAAAACGCATTTCGCATTCGGTCATTTTGAAAGATTCTCTTGTAATAGCTACAGCCCCGTGTTATAAGAGGCTAGCTTAAGTTTTGACCTCACTGAAACTTGCCCCTGCTGAAACTTGCCCCCACTTGAAGACCCTGAATGCGCCTGAAGATCGGGCTTATTAACTGTCTAAAAGTGGCCGTGTTTTATACAGGCCCTCGGTCATGGCTTTAAAGGGAAGCCGGCGGAAGATTCCCAATGCAAGCAAACATCTCGAATCCTCAATGCCCGTTATGTAAGCGACCTGTGGCGCCTAACGCCGACGGACAGCCTACGCGCCTATGTCCACAGTGCCAGTCCATGCTTCAGCCTATCGCGCCGGGCAGTTCGGGCGTACTGCGCATGGATGCTCCAGAAAATGAGCGCGGTAGACCGGTGGATGCGGACCCACTGCCTTCCGACGGCGCCGACGTTCTTTTCGATGTTGGACTGGACGGAGCTACGCCTGCCGGAATCCCGGTCGAACCAGCTGCTGTGCTGTTTGAAACCCCTGAACGTGGCTTTGGGGGCTTGTTCGGGGAGATGCCACAGCCAGATCAGGACCCAGCGGTCAGGGCGAAGCGGTTGCCCGTACAGGAAGTCGAAAGAGGCGGTCAGCCCGAAGCTCGCGCTGCGATCCTCCCTTCTAAGGAGCCGCATCATGGAGAAACTTCCGGCCCGCGTACGCCGATGCAGCGGCTACCTGGAGAAGCGCAATCCAGTCCACCCCAGGGTGGCAGCATGCGAACTCTCAACCTGGCCCAGACACCGGGCGGGCAAGCAATAGAATCTGAACCTAGCCAGAATCCAGTCGCGCGGCGACCTGGATCAAAGAGTGAGAGCGACGCGCTATCTGAGTTGGCTCAGTCTGTCGGTGCCCGCAGATCCGGGCCCTTGAGCGCCGACACGAGTCTTTCCGATCTGGCTGCAGCTACCGGGATAAGGCGCAATACGGCGCCAATCGAGGTCCCTTCATCCGCGCAACCTCACAACGCTCCGCTGGACGGGTGGGGGCAGTCGGCTCACGAGTACCCCGTTCTCATCCCTGGCCCGGATTCAAACTCTAAGTCCCGGATGCGATGGCCTCTCGTAATTTTGCTGCTGCTTGCCCTGCTTGCGACGGCTGGTTACTTTCTGGGATTCCAGAAGTGGATCACGTCGGCTAAGCCTCAAGCGCCTCAGGCTTCCAATCCGATCAGGAAAGAGACGGAGGCGCCGGCGGCTTCGGTCGCGACCCAGTCTCAAGACCCCGCCGTGAAGCCGCCTGAGACAGCGCCGCCGGTGGTCAAGCCGCCCGAAGCCGCGCCGGCAGTCGTCAGGACGGAGACTCAGCCTCCTGAAGTCTCGGCTCCCGGTAACGTCGATGCCGCTCAGGCCAGGTACTCGCTTCAAGCGGCATCGTTTCCCAAAGAAGGTCAGGCTAAGGAATTCTCTGACAAGTTGGTACGCGCGGGAGTGCCGGCCTACATTATGTCAATAGACATACCTCGGCGGGGAAAATGGTTCAGGGTCCGCGTAGGCCGATTCCCAAGCGCCGAAGAGGCCGGGAAGTATGTGCCACAGGCGCGCCAGCGCGCCCGCGCTGCCGGAATAAACCTGGAGTTGATTGTGTGCGATTTCGAGAAGACGTAGCGAGACTGACGGCCGAAGGAGTTTGTACGAAAGCTCGAGGGCCCCAGGAAAACGGACTTGTAAGCGCCTTTGGGTATGATGGAATTCAAGACGCAGGATCTCAAATACGCAAAGCTTGTCGACCAATACTCGAGGCATATCAAGTCTCCGGTGCTGCGGTTGAAGTTCCTGAATTCGGCACTCAAGAGGATTCCGTCGACCGGCTTCGTGGGCAAGCTTCCTGTCGCAGGTTCGCTGCGCGAACGGGCAATGTTGATTGTGGAGGTATCAAAGGTGCTGCCTCCGACTGAGCGAGCACCCTGGACCTTCCGCGCGACCTCTGTGCTCTATCGACTTCGCTTTCTACTGTGGGCGGCGGGTGTGGCTGGTGTAGTCACGTTTGGAGCGGGCATGGTCTACGTAGGTTCTAAGCTGACGAACAAGCTGGCGATGTCGTCCCAGGCCCGGAGCGCCGATGATGAAGTCCAACCGGTCACCGCCTCTCCCGGGGCTGCGGTGGTGGCCAGCATAGGGTCGGAAGCGGGTTTGGGTCTGGACCGGGTCTGGCTTGCGGAGTCTGGCGAGGGGTATGAGTTTTACAGTAACGGAGCGCGAGTGTTGACCGAGTTCGAGACTACCGGTGCGGAACGTCACTTCTATCGCTTTAGTCTCGACGATTTCAGTCGGGGCTCCGACACCTTTGAACTCGCGGACAAGCCTGTGGGAATTGTATATCACCTGTCGGAGGGAGATCTGCTGCCTTTTGATGACCGATACAACTCGTCACTCAAGAACCACTCGAGAGCGCTCCTCGAATACGCGCGTGCGCACGAGCTCTACAACTACGTAATAGACAGGTTCGGACGGACTTATCGGATCGTTCGGGATGAATATGGCTCCAATCACGCGGGGAATTCAGTCTGGGGCGACGGACGCAGCTTCTACGTGAATTTAAGCTCGAGCTTCCTCGGGATATGCTTCGAGGGCAAGTCGGGATCAGGTCGAGGAGCGGACGGGATAAACGAGGCTCAGATCTATGCTGCGCGATCATTGACTGTCGTCTTGCGCTCGAAGTATGGGATCGAGGATGCGAACTGTGTGACCCACGGCCTCGTTTCGGTCAATCCTTCGAACAAGTTGATGGGGTACCACACGGATTGGGTGGCTGGATTCCCCTTTGAAGCTCTGGGGCTAACCGACAAGTACCAGGCCGAACTGGTGGCAGTCTCGCGGTTCGGATTCCGTTACGACCAGCAGTACATTCGGGCTGCCGGAGGTAAACGATGGCCGGGGCTGGAGCGATCGGATCAGATGCTCAGCGAGGCAGCAAAGAGAGCGGGTGTCAGCGAAGAGGAAGAGCGCAACTTGCTGTGGCCCGCCTTTCAGCGCGCATATTCGAAAGTGACAAGTGACGAGTGAAGCGTGACAAATGATGCGTGATGCGTGACAAGTGATGCGTGATGCTCGATGCTGACAATAGGTAATCTTGAGATGCTCTAAACCGGAAGACAGAACCACGGATCACGAATCATTGATCACGGATCACGAATCACGGATCACAACTGAGCAGTATGAACAAGAGGGAATTGATAAACCAGGTGGCGAGACGCGCCGGAGTGACGCGCCGCGAGGCGGCACGGGGGGTCAACGCGGCCCTGGAGATATTCAAGCGCGAGCTCGGCAGTGATAACACGATAAAGATAACCGGGCTTGGACGGCTGGCCCTCAGCCCGAAACGAAGCGGTTACTTGCCCTCACCCCCTGACGGCGGCCCCCCAAAGCGTATACCGGCGGGGATGGCGGTCAGACTCAGGGCGACCCGGAAGGTTGTCGCAACCCTGAACCCCGGGCCCCTCAAGCTGGACACGATCGAGATCATTTCTGGAGGTAACATGGACATGAAGGACAAGGACAGCAACAACACTGAAACCGTTACGGACAACACGGCCTTGGGATTGGACGTCGGCACCAGCCGATTGGTATTGGCCAGCGGGGGCGCCGAACGCATCAAAGCGACTGCCGAACTAAACGCCTTTATCACTGTTCCGTTTTCAAAGTTCACCGAGAGTATTCTCAAGCAGAACAAGGTGACCTATCAGATGAATGGAGGCTCGGCCCTCCAGGTCTTCGGTAACGAAGCGGAACGATTCGCGAATGTCTTCAATACCGAGGTTCGCCGGCCCATGCTGAATGGAACGCTCAATCCAAACGAAGAGTATTCGCTTCCGGTGATGCACGCGATCATTCAATTGCTGGTGCGCAAGACAAAGAATGGTGAGAGCCTGCGGTTCAGCGTCCCCGGCCCGCCTCGTGATCTCGTAGCGCCAGACCTCGTATACCACGAAGCGATGCTCAAGAATCTGCTGTGCTCGATGGGATACAACGCGAGGGCGATAAACGAGGGCCTGGCTGTTGTATTCGCCGAACTCGAGCGCGAGAACTTCAGCGGCATCGGCATAAGCTGCGGAGGCGGGATGGCGAACCTCTGCCTCGGATTCATGTCGCTGCCGGTAATGACCTTCAGCATCGCCAAAGCCGGCGACTACATAGACCGCAGCGTCGCCTCAGTGACCGGCGAAGTTGCCACACGGATTCGAGTTATCAAGGAAGAGAGCCTCGATCTGTCACGGGCGCCGAGGAACAAGTACGAAAGCGCCCTGCACGTGTATTACGACGATATGATCGTGTCGCTCGTTGAGGGGCTGCGCAACGCGCTGGCCGAGACCAAGAACTTGCCTCGGATCGATAAGCCGATACCGATCGTGTTGAGCGGTGGAACCGCCAAGCCGAAGGGGTTCCTCGACAGGTTCCGTCAGACGCTCGAACGCGACGGCTTCCCGTTGGCGATATCCGAGATCCGAATGGCGGCTGACCCGCTGACCGCAACCGCTCGCGGCTGCCTGATTGCGGCGATGTACGACGCCTAGTCGAGTCGAAATAACGAAACCAGCACGCGGCGGAGGTCACGTAGAGGATTGGTGACCGCTCTTCTCAACGTGATCTCCTGCTGCAGACTATCCGCACGTTTCGCCCTGGGTCAAAGACGCCCGTTGCCGAGTTACAGAAGACTCTTGCGCCTATAGCGCGGGAGCGTTGTGGGTGTCCAGCTCACCGAATACATGGTCTCGCGTTCCGCCTGGTCCGGCACCTCCGTTGGCCATCGACTGGACACTGTTTCTAAACGCCTTCTATAATTCCCCTGTGGCTGAAGCATCCTGAGCCAAAGATCCGTGCATCAGACCCAGTGGCCGGAGGTTCGTTGAAAGAGATGAAACGATTATCCGCTCGTGTGTTCTCACTGGCATCTATAGTTGTGTTGATTGGCGTGACGGTGTCAGCCCAGAAGCCCACGACCAAGCCTGAGCAGACCAAACCTCAATCGCAGACAAAACCCCAGGGAGACGATAAGACTCAGCTTTCTGTCCTCAAGGTCGATCTGCCTGTAACCGTGAAGGACAAAAAGGGATTCGTGAGCGGCCTAACCAAAGAGGATTTCGAAGTCTTTGAGGACGGCAAGCGCCAAAATATCGAAAAGTTCGACGCGCCGAGCAAGCTGCCGCTGAATATCGCGGTGCTGATGGATACGAGCAACAGCGTAAAACTCAAGTTGCCGTTCGAGAAGGACGCCGCGGAGGATTTCGTCTCCACCGTCACCACCTTCCGCAAAAAAGATCAGGTTCTGTTTGCGACCTTCGACTCCGATGTCGAGCTACACCAGGACTTCACCGACGCGCAGGAACCCCTCATCCGGGCAATCAGGAAGGTCAAAGCCAACGGCTATACAAAACTCTATGACGGCGTGTATCGGGTGATTGAAGAGAAGATGGCCAGTGTTAAGACCTCGGATTCGCGGAGAGTGATGGTCATCATTTCCGATGGAGCGGACACTGCAAGCGAACGTTCTCTTCGTGACGCAATACAGATTGCACAACGCAACAATGTGACTGTCTTTGGTATCAGCACCAAGAACTTCTCCGGCATAAGCGCCGGAGTCGTAGAAAACGCGGACGACAAGGAGCTGCGGGTGCTTTGCGAACAGACCGGGGGCCAGGTGTTTCTGCCGTCGCAAAAGTTGGAGCTGTTTCGCTCTTTCACGCGCATCGAGCAGGATCTCCGTCAGGAGTACGTCATCTACTACGAGCCGACCAATCAGGCGAAGAGCTCAAAGCCTCGTGAGATCAAGGTGAAGCTCACCAGGAGGGACGGGGATTTGTACTACAAGAAGGGTTACGTCAATGACTAAGCGGGTGCGCGCTTCCGTGAAGATAGTTGCGGCCGTTGGATCGTTTCTTGCTCTTGCTATACCAGTACTCGCCTGGCAGAAGGCGAAGCCCGCACCGAGGCCGCCCGCTCGCGCGGAGGCGCCCGGCCCGCAGAAGCCCAGATCCGATGCAAACCGGCAGCAAGACGACATTCCCACAAGCGATGACACCGTCCGGCTCGGCACGGAATTGGTCGATCTGCTTTTCACTGCGGTAGATCGGAATAACCACATCATCAGCGACGTTCGGCGCGAGGATGTGACCGTGCTCGAGGACGGGCGTCCCCAGCAGGTGTTCACGTTCAAGCGCGAAACAACACTGCCTATCAATATCGCCATACTGATGGATCTCTCCGGGAGCCAGGAGTACACATTTCCGCAGGAGAAGATGGCCGCCGGCTCCTTCCTTCGGTCAATCATCCGTCCGGGCAAAGACTTCGCCTCCATACTCACCTTTCAGGATGATGTTGAATTGGTGCAGGGTCTCACCTCTCGGTTGGATACGCTGAATCGCGCGTTCGACGAGATCCAGTACTCGCGGCGCTTCGGCGTGTCTTCGACGCGAAGGCAGGCAACGGCGCTCTACGACGCCGTCTACGTCACAGCCGATGAAGTACTTGGCCACGAAGAGCGCAGAAGCGCTATGTCCGAAGACTCCATTACGCGCCGAGCCTGCATACTGCTGACGGACGGAGTTGATAACGCGAGCACCCGCAAGATCGAGGATGCGATCGCCCGCGCGTGGCGAGCCGGAGTCGTCATCTATTCGATCGGCATCGGGGACCGGTTCCGATTTGAAGGCATCCGCGAAGACGTTCTCAGGCGTCTCAGCGAAGAGACGGGCGGACGAGCCTACTTCCCTCACGGGCCGGATGACCTGCTCGACGACTTTCGTCAGATTGAAAGTGAGATGCGAAGCCAGTATCTGATTGCGTATTCGCCATCGAACACAAGCCGCGACGGGTCTTTCCGTCGCATTGAGGTGCGTCTTGCCGGCCGCGAGGATATTCGCGTTATTCACCGGCGCGGCTACTACGCGCCCTCGGAAGAAGTAAAGAAATGAAGTTCAAATCAGCCAGTTTTCTCGCAGCAATTCTGAGTATCGGCCTTGCGCTCCCGGGCGTTAACGGCGTGAGCGCCGGCCAATCTCAACAGCAGCAGCCTCCCAGGCAGCAGGGAAAGACCGAAAAGGATAAGAAGGCCGGCGAGGAGGATGCCGGGCAAGACGAGCCGATCAAGCTCGGCGCGCAACTGGTAACAGTGCCCTTCAACGTTACGGATAAGACAAATCGCTATATCACCGATCTCACCAAAGACGACCTGGAACTGCTCGAAGACACAAAGCCACAGCAGGTATTTTCCTTTGAGCGACAGACCGATCTTCCCATAACCATAGCGATGCTGATCGACATATCGGGAAGTGAGAAGTACACATTGCCATCTGAAAGGATTGCCGGGCAGCGATTCTTTCGCCGCGTGCTTCGCCAAAAGAAGGACATTGGCGCCGTAGTCACTTTCGAAGGCGAGTCGGTGCTGGTGCAGGACCTCACTTCGGATGTCGAGAAGCTCACCCGGGCTCTTGATGGAGTCGAGGTACCTCCGCAGATGCCCTCGATCGGCGGGGTCGGCGGAACGCCTCCGATCAATGGCGGGTCACGATCCGGATCCACCGCCATTTACGACTCCATCTATGCGGTCTCGTCGGACCTCTTAAGGAGGGAGGCGGGCCGCCGCGTTATCATCCTTCTCACCGATGGCCAGGATACCAGTAGCCGGATAAAGGAGAAGGAAGCTATCGAGCGCACCTGGCGCAACGAGATCATCATGTACGCGATAGGGATCGGTGACCCGGGATGGGGTGGGATAAATCAGGGAACCTTGAAAAAAATGACAGCCGAAACCGGCGGCCGAGCCTTCTTCCCTCGCAATGAAGAGGATCTCGATAAAGCATTCACCCAGATCGATGAAGACCTGCGCTCACAATATGTCGTCGCGTATCAGACGAGCAACGAAGCGAAGGACGGATCGTTCCGCACGATTCAGCTGCGGGTCAAGAATCGCAAGGAGCTGACAGTCAGGCACCGGCGAGGTTATTTCGCTCCGACAAAGAAGGTGTGAACAGAGGTCAGATTCGGCCGCACCGGAAATGGCTATCCGAGCTGTATTTCAGTCGGCACCTCTGGATTCATCAATGACGCGCCGCCGTCCGCGTAGATTACCTGCCCTGTTATCCAGCTGGCTTTATCCGAACAAAAGAGCGTCACGACGTTGCCGACATCTTCCGGCGTTCCGAGGCGTCCCATTGGAGTCCAACCACGAGAGTGCCAATTCCTGATGAGATCTTGCGCCTCCGTCGGCAGCGTATTCAATACACTGTCTTCGGTCCACCCGGGGCTGATCGCATTAACCGTGATGCGGCGCCTGGCAAGGGCTACGGCGAAATAACGAACGAGTGACTCCAGAGCCGCCTTCGCCGAGCCATGCCGACCCACGGTTGCAACCCACCGGTGCGGCTCCCTTCGGCGTAAGTGATTGCGAAGACTCTTCCGCCGTCGGCCAGGAGTGGGATCGCTTCCCGAACGCCCACGAGGAATGCCTTAGCCTGAGAATCAAACGCTGCATCCCATTGTTCCAGCGTGATGTCCAACGGGCCTTGGAAAAACGCCGGTATCTCGGGGCGAGCATTACTCACGAAGATGTCGATCGTCCCAAAATCACCCTTAACCTTGCGGAACATACTGGTGATCTCTACTGGGCGTGTCACATCAGCCTGCACCAGGACACCATCGGATCCCCGTTTGCGGACTTCCGCGAGTGTGTCTTTTGCGGCAGCCTCGTTCTGGTAATAGTGGACGGCTACTTTGACGCCGCTCTCCGCGAGTTTGAGCGCGATTCCTCGGCCAATGCCGCGGGAACCGCCAGTGATCAGTGCATGTTTTCCGTTTAGAGACATAGCTACCTCCAAAAGTGTATATTCTACAGAGACCGCTCAGTGAGTGTTCCCCTGAGCTATGGCCTCTGATCTCTGACCTCTATATACGGCCGATCACCGAAAGAAGCCTCCCCACTACCGAAGGTTGGCCTCGCCCTTCGCGACGATAAGAAAAGAACAGATCGTTTTCATGCATGGTGCAGTGCTCCGCGACGTATATCCGCTCTTCAGTGAAGCCACAGAAAATCAGCTGTTGAATATTGGCCGCAAAAATATCCAGATGGGCCTTTCCGTTCTCTTTCAAATCGGCAAACAGGCTGCGCCAGTACCCGAACTCTTTCTTGTACCGCTCGATCACATCCTGACCCACTTCGTAGCACTCGGCGCAGGCGGCCGGCCCCAGCGCGGCTATAGCGTTGCGCGGATTTACGCCTTGTTGCATGAGGTCCGCAACCGTCCGCTCTGTTATTCGTCCCGCCGTTCCGCGCCAGCCGGCATGGATCGCGGCCATCGCGCCCGTCGCCGGATCGCCTATGAGTACAGGCAGACAATCCGCGGTCTGAATCGCAAGAAGGAGACCTCTCAACTGGGTCGTCATCGCATCGCAGACGGGTTGAGGCCCGTGCGCGTGGTCCAGAGATGCGATTGCCATTCGGTCGATCGAGTGGGTTTGGTTTGCAGTAACTACCGTGGCTTGCTCGGCATCGATAGCCCTGAGGAAGCGACGCCGATTCTCGAAAACATTCTCTTTTGAGTCGCCTTTGAATTGGGCGAGGTTCAATGCGTCGGCCGGGAGTGGGCTCACCCCGCCCCTGCGAGTGCTGAAGGCGTTAAGGAATCCCGCGCTCTCCAGGGGTTCGCAGACCAAGTATGAAATGCGCGCTCTCCCAGAGTCGCTGTCGAACTCGCGTTCACGAATCACGAAGGGATCTTCATTCATCGGCTCCTCAGTAGGGTCGTCCATGTCGGTTTACTCTAGCAAAGGGAGATTCGAAATGCGAAATGCGAATTTCCCCATTTCGACGAATTTCGCATTTCGCATTTCGAATTCCCCTTTTCCCCTTTACTCTAACCTGCCTCAAAGGTGATTATCTGAGATGCTCGATATCAACTTCGTCCGTGCCAACCTCGACTTAGTCAGGAGCAAGCTCAGCACGCGCGGCTTTCCGCTCGATACACTCGACCGTTTCAGCAGTCTGGACGCCCGGCGCCGCGAGTTAGTGCGAAAGCGTGACGACCTCAACGCCACTCGCAACAGCGAGAGCCAGGAGATTGGTAAGCTCATGCAATCGGGCCGTCGGGAAGAAGCTGAATCACGTCGGCAGCAGGTTCGCGAACTAGCCGGCCAGATCGCCGCAGCCGAAGCCGAGCTTGTCGAAGTCGAAACCGAGCTGAACGAACTGATGGTTGGAATTCCGAATCTTCCACACGAGAGCGTACCCGTGGGAGCGGACGAATCTGCCAATCAGGAGATGAAGCGCTGGGGCGAGCCGACAAAATTCACCTTCGAGCCACGCGATCATGTCGACCTTGGCGCCGCCCTCGGCATTCTGGATCTCGAGCGCGCCGCAAAGATAGCAGGCGCGCGTTTCTCGATCCTCATCGGTAACGGAGCGCTGCTCGAACGGGCGCTGATTAACTTCTGCCTCGATCTCCAGACTAAGCGTCACGGCTATCAGGAGGTGCTCCCGCCGTTCATCGTGAATTCGCAGACCCTGTTCGGCACCGGCAACCTGCCCAAGTTCGAGGGCGATCTGTTCAAGCTGACCGACGAACGCAACTTCTATCTGATCCCAACCGCCGAGGTGCCGCTGACAAACATCTACTCGAATGAGATTCTCGACGGCAGCCAGTTGCCGATTAAGATGACCGCTTACACGCCGTGCTTCCGATCCGAGGCCGGGAGTTACGGCAAAGACACGCGAGGCCTGATTCGCCAGCATCAATTCGACAAAGTCGAGATGGTCAGGATCACCAGGCCCGAGGACTCTTACGACGAGTTGGAAAGACTCACGCGCGATGCAGAGGCCGTGCTCGAAGCTCTGGGGCTGGCTTATCGCACAGTTGCGTTGTCGACGGGTGACATGGGGTTTGCGGTGGCGAAGACCTACGACATCGAAGTGTGGCTGCCCAGCCAGAACAAGTATCGCGAGATTTCGTCGTGCTCGAACTGCGAGTCCTTCCAGGCGAGGCGCGCCCAAATACGGTTCCGCCGCGAGCAGAAGGCGAAGCCGGAATTCGCTCATACACTGAACGGTTCGGGTTTAGCGATAGGAAGGACGTGGATCGCGTTGCTAGAAAACTATCAGCAGGAGGATGGAAGTGTGATCATCCCCGAACCACTGCGGCCTTACATGAATGGGCTGGATAGAATCAAATGATTGTGGATTTTGGATTGTAGATTTGGATTGCCGGCCTATGACCGATTCTGGATTGACTACTAAGTGATCTTGGAGTTTCTGTGCGAGCTCCAACTGTCTGGCAATCCAAAATCAGTAGTGTCCGGGGAAACTTTTTCCCGCACTCTGTAACCATATGATAATGGGAAAGAAACGGGCCGAAATGAGTTTCTACGATTTGAAATGTTTTCCTGGTTTTTCGGGCCTCCGCTCAGTGAGGATATCCCTCCAGG
>DASYSA010000375.1:0-15308 GCA_036003885.1 Blastocatellia bacterium
GAGTTCACTGTAGGTTTCGGTGTAGATTTCATCGATCTCTCTTCGAAGGATCGCGAGCAGATCGCCGGTTTCGCCGGGTAAACTCCGGGGAGATCGACGGCTCAAAGATCTGCTTTCACGCGCTCTCACACAAGAAGCGCATCGCAATAAAACAATAAAGGGTGGCCCAAATTGGGGCCACCCTTTATTGTTTATGGTCTCGGGTTTGTGGTCTCTGGTTTAGAGAAGAAACGAGAATCACAAAACCATAAACCAGAGACCCGAAACCAATTATTTTACGTCGTTGACAGGCGGCTTTACGTCGACGTTGTTGCTGACCAGCGTCATGCCGGTAACTCTTTGCAGCTCAGCCAGCGCCTTGTTGAAGTCGGTCTGTGCACGAACTTCGTCTGCCTGTGCGATAGCGAAATCGTTCTGTCGTTGGAGGACGAGGAAGTTGGATGACAATCCTGCTCGGAACCTCTCCTGCTCACCACTCAGCTGAGCGTCCGCGGCTATGCGGCCGGCCTTTGCAGCCTCGTATCTTTGTCGTGTAGCCTCGACAGCCTGCAGTGCGTTTCTGACATCGATCTGAACTATCTGTACGAGCTGTCGTTGGCGAGCGTCTAGCCTTCGGCTCTCAGCGAGCGAGCGGCCGAGATTACCCTCAACCGTGCGATTGCGCCAGGGGAATTGGATCGACACACCAAACTGATAGGTGGGAAAGTCGAAAGTACCGAGGTTGCGAAGGGCCTGGAAATAACCGCCCTGGAATCTCTGCTGAACCGTGCTTGCAGGAAATGGCGAAGTGGGATCAACCACTACCTGACTCGCCTTTCCTGCAGTGCCGCTGGTGGTAAAGAAGCCTATCAGATCAATCTGGGGCTTGAGCTGGTTCTTATAGAAACTCTGGTTTATGTGATTCTGCTCCACCTGAAACCTCAACTGGTCCAGCTCCGGCCTGTTCTTAAGGGCGACCGTAGTGAGGTCTTCCAGGCTCAGGGTCGGCTGTCCCATCTGGGGCGCATCGAGTGGAACGATCTCCGAGTTCCATATCTTGTCGTTCGGATCCTTGATCATCAGCGCCTTCAGTGCGTTTTCGGCGGTGGTAATCTGCTGTAGCGCGAGAATAACGGCTCCCTTTCGCGATTCGAGCGCGGCTTCGGTAGAGCGAAGTTCAATCGGAGCGAGGGTTCCCGCCTCGACCATCTTCTGGTTGTTCCCAAGCTGCGTGCGCGTCAACTCAACCGAGTCGCGCGCCACCTGCTCATTCCTTATAGTGAAGACGAGGTCCCAGTAAGCCTGCTGGACGTGGCTGATGATGTTGATAACCATCTGTCGGAACTGGCTGTCGGAGATGTCCAAAGAGCGTTTGGCCAACTGGATACTCTGTCGAAAGGAATCGATCTTGAAGTTGCGCATCAGCGGCTGGGTGACGTTCACCGAGAACGAGGGGCTGTAGCTGGGGCTTAACCTGTCATTGGAGCTGTTTGATGAGGATCGTCTATTGTTGAAATCGAGGCCCCACCTCGTGCCGGTGTGCTCAAGCATGTGGTCAAGTGAGAAGTTGTAAACCAGTTGGCGGCTCGTGAGTGATGGGTTGCCGCCGCCGAGCTGAGTCACTGATGTGACCGGAACCGTCTGGCTCGTGTAGTTCATTACCGAGCCGAAAAGGGGGTCGTACGGACCTCGAGCTCCGAAAAGAGAGTACTGCGCCATTGAAACATCCTGGCGGGCCATCTCGATATCGAGGTTGTTCTTGAGAGCCAGCGCAATCGCGTTTTGTAGTGTGAGATCTTCCTTTTGTCCCTCGGTAATGCCAACTCGCTTCTTGGGCACTTCTGGTGATTGTGCCAGCGGTTGAGTGATCAGGTTCTGAGGCTTCGGCTCCTGTTGCGAGGCGCTTGCCGGCGGCTTCGGGTCCGTCTGCGGATCCTTCGATACCTCAGCCGGCACCGGGGCGGACTTTTCCTGCGCCTTGGCGATCTGCAGCTGGCGGGGAACTACTCCCTCCTGCGCAAACGCCGTCAGGGGCAGCGACCCGCTCAGCATTACTACCAGCGACGCCACCGCCAACACACAGCTCGACCAGGATTCTCTTCGTGGAACTGAATTCATGATCTTCCTCTCGAAACAATTTACAAAACCCCAGTCCGGCTGGCGGACTCTGCCTGAAAGCAATACCGGGTTTTGTTGACCAATCCGTAGTACGTCATCCTCGCGGGAGCCGTTTCATCTAATTCGCGCAAGCTCAGAGTGTACACGATCCAGGGGGAAGGATCTAGGATTTAGGATCTAGCATTGAGAGAGCCAGATCCTAAATCCTAAATCCTAGATCCTTCCCCTTTCAGTCAAACTGCGTGCCATCGCGGCTCGGATCTCCTAAAGTGCTGGCAGTGGGGCTGAAATCGCAAGAGCGGTCCTTCAGCGGGCCGTGAGTTTCCCAGCTTTGGGAACACCTTTTCCCGAAACCGCGAGAAGTATCGGTCAAGAATGACAGGTGCGAAGTTGAACGCGGATCTCTGCCTGAAGAGTAGACTCTCACCCCTTTCGACATTTCCCGGCCTGTTTGATCCGGAGCAACGGGAACGGAAAGAGAATAGGGGTTGGAAAGAGGGATTTATCCCCCTGGCACTGAAGCTCTGAGCCTCCAGTGCTCGCGAGATAAATCACATCTTCCAACCCCTCTTATCCTTTGGGATGGTTCACTGGAAGGTCCGCCACCTGACTTCACGGCTGAGAATGGTCGGCCCCTGTTTCGAGGTGACGACTCCGAACTCAACCGGTGAGCCTGGCGCATCACGCATCCCGGATCACATCCGCTCTACTTGATCACCAGGGCTGTATCCATCCCTTTGAACTCGATACGGCTGATCGTGACCGAACCATCACCCGCAAGCCTGTAGACCACTGAATTGTCGGTTGCCGGCGTCGCCAACTTTGTAGTCTCATATGACGCTTTCACGACTTCGCGCTTTCCGTGCAGGAAAACGAGCTCGCCTTCTTTTCCCTCGACAAACTTGAGTGTGTAGTTCCCTTTCTCCAGGGCCTTTCCGCCGACCTTGGTATCCCGTCCGATCGTGACCCCTCTGGACTGCTCCTGACTCAAGACGGGCGAAACGGCACTCAACCCCAAAATCATAGCAACCATCAATAATGCAACATTAAGATGTTTCTTCATAGCTCGACTCCTTTCGTAATCAATTGCAAGTCTCCAGTTCCCAAGCCGGGGGCGCTCCTTCTACCGGGATCCGCTCTTCCTCACTTTCAAGTTAACACCACTCAGTACGTTAACACCGTTAATAGATGTTCCAAAAAAAATCAGGCCTTGAGGCCGGCGCACATCGAGTCGACGAGCAGGTTTATGGTCTGTTCAGCATCAATCCACGGGTAATGTGGGTGAGTAATCAGCAGCGACGTTATTCCGTGAACTGCCGCCCACAGTGCCTGGCTTGCCACATCGACGTCGATTTCGCGAAACTTTTTCTGCTTCACGCACTCCTCAACGCTTCGTTTTACGAGGTTGAAGGCTTGCCGGCCCATCGACTTCTCGTGCTGAGCGGGATCGAAGTGCTCAAGGGGGCGGTTGATGAAGGTGACCCTGTAATGATTCGGGTGCTTCAAACCAAAGTCGACATAGGCTAGTCCGATCATTCGCACGGTCTGAATCGGATCGCTCTGGTCTTTCAACAATTCTTCAGCATTAGTGGCGAGTTTGGCGAAAGTCTCCTCGCAGAGGTGAAAGAGCAGGTCGGCCTTATCCTTGAAGTGGAGGTAGATGGTAGTTGGCGAATACTCAATCTTTTCTGCTATGCGGCGCATCGAGACGTTTTCGTAGCCGTCTTTGACAAAAAGCTCACGCGCGGCATCCAGAATCTCCTGCCTGAGTGACTCCTTTTGTCGTTCCCGCCTCTGTTTCGTTCCCATGATCGTTTCGCGTTTCGCGTTCCGCGTTTCTCGTTGCTCGTTTGGCGTTCGATTACTTAACAGTGTTAAGCATACCGTAAATCCCCCCAGTGTCAAGGACTGTCTCTTGTCGTTTCGCGTTTCTCGTCGCCACGAACAAAACCCCAGGTGAACAGAACGCGAAACTCGAAACGCGGAACGCGAAACGCCTCCCCCTTGCCCGGCCGAGGCCGGTCTGATAGCTTGAGCTTCGATGGCTAATATTCAGTTCCTCGGCGCCACCGGCACGGTCACCGGATCAAAGTTCGTTCTCGAAATCGGCGGCAGCCGCGCCATGATCGACTGCGGGCTCTTTCAAGGTCTGAAGGAACTGCGCCGGCGCAACTGGCAGCCGCTGCCCCTCAGCCCGGCCTCCATCGGCTGGCTGATCCTGACGCACGCCCACATAGATCACTCGGGCTACCTGCCCCGACTCGTCCGGGACGGGTTCACCGGACCGATCTATGCAACCTCCGCGACCGCCGACCTGCTGGAGTTTCTTCTTCCCGATTCCGCCAGACTTCAGGAAGAGGATGCCGATTATGCCAACCGAAAAGGCTATTCCAAGCATAAACCGGCCGTTCCGCTCTACACTGAAGAAGACGCCAGAAGGACGCTCAAACAGGTACACAAGGTCGCCTATAACGAGGAGGTGCGCCTGAGCAAGTTCCTGAAGATTCGCTTCATTCCCGCGGGCCATATACTCGGATCGAGCTTCGTCGCGGCAGATATTACTGAGCGGGATCACGATCCGATTCGGGTCTTGTTTTCCGGCGACATCGGACGCTACGACGAGCCGATCCTGAATGATCCGTCGCCGGTGGAGGAGGCCGACTACCTGCTGCTCGAGTCAACCTATGGCAATCGCCTTCACGAGCAGGCCGACCCCAAAGATCGTCTCGCGGAAATAATCAACGCTACCGCGGAGCGCGGGGGGAAGGTGGTTATTCCCGCGTTCGCGGTTGGGCGCACCCAGTTGCTTGTCTACTATCTTCGCGAACTCGAGGATGAGGGTCGAATCCCCGTTCTTCCCGTTGCCGTTGATTCGCCGATGGGAGTTTCAGTGACGAAGCTCTACTCCAGGCATGGAGAGGATCACGACCTCGACATGCAGGACCTGGTAAAGCTGAAGCGGAATCCACTCGCCACACGCAACTTCACTTTAGTGCAGGGGCGAGGCGGCTCGAAGGCGCTCGGCCAGCAGCCGGGCCCGGCAATAATCATCTCGGCGTCCGGTATGGCGACCGGGGGCCGCGTGCTACACCACCTCGCGCAATACCTTCCTGACCCGGCCAGCGCCGTGATACTGGTTGGGTATCAGGCGGTCGGAACAAGAGGAAGAAGAATGCAGGACGGCGAACGGGAGATAAAGATCCACGGCCAGATGGTGCCGGTCAACGCTCGAGTGGAGAGCATGGGCAGTCTGTCGGCGCATGCGGATTCGGGCGAGTTATTGCGATGGCTGCAGGGTTTCAAGCGGCCGCCTCGTGCCACCTTCATTGTCCACGGCGAACCCGAATCAGCCGCCGGCCTTCGAGACTCAATCGCGAAGCAGTTCGGCTGGAACGTCGTGATCCCAACTTATCAACAGATAGTCGAACTCGGATAAAGAAACGTTTTACGTTTTGCGTTTTACGTTTTACGTTTTGTCGGCAGCAGGGGATCGAGCTCCACAGAGGATCTCGCCAGATACCGTCGGACTTGAAGGCAGAACGCAAAACGTTAAAACGCGAAAGTTTTTTTACACTCCACAGAGGCACTCGCCAGATACCATCGCACTTGAAGGCAAAACGTAAAACGTTAAACGTTAAAACGCGAAACCTTTTTTACACTCCACAGAGGCACTCGCCAGATACCCATCGGACTTGAAGGCAGAACGCAAAACGTTAAAACACAAAACATTTTTTACACTCCACAGAGGCACTCGACAGAGACCATCGGACTTGGGGCAGAACGCAAACGTAAAACGTTAAAACGCGAAACCTTTTTTACACTCCACAGAGGCACTCACCAGAGACCATCGGACTTGAAGGCAGAACGTAAAACGTAAAACGCTAAACGCTAAACGTCTTCACACCCTCGCCTCTCCGCCCTCGTAGCCCACCTCTTGACGGGCGGGCACGGTACCGGCTTCCAGAGCCGGTTTCGGCGGCGGTACATCCTCCGTTGGCATGAGCGTCTGTCTCAGCAGTTCATCGACCCGCTCCACAAAGACAATCTCGAGGTCGCGCAGCGCCTCTTCAGGAACGTCCTTCAAGTCGGGTTCATTGCGCTTGGGCAGCACCACTCGCTTCATGCCGGCGCGCCTGGCTGCCAGTACTTTGCCCTTTATTCCGCCCACCGGAAAGACCAGTCCGCTCAGCGTGATCTCTCCCGTCATTGCAGTGTCGCTGCGCACTGGCCGTCCCGAACACAGCGAGGCAAGCGCCGACACAATAGCCACACCGGCCGACGGCCCGTCCTTTGGGGTTGCTCCTGCCGGAACGTGGACGTGCACACCGTTCCTGTCGAACTTTTCATTGCAGTCAAAGCCGAGTTCGCTCGAGTGAGACCAGAGAAAACTGTGCGCGGCCTTCGCCGATTCCTGCATCACCTCACCCAACTGGCCCGTGAGTGTCAGCCCCTTCGTTCCAGGCAACAGGGTAGCCTCGATGAACAGCACCTCGCCCCCCATTTCGGTCACTGCGAGACCGGTCGCGACGCCAGGCGGCAGGCTCTGACGGGCCGTCTCGTGAAAGAAGGTCTCGTGGCCCAGATAGTCCTCCAACTGCTCGGGCATGACGGTGAAGACCTCGCCCTCGCCTTTCGCCACCTTCAGCGCAATCTTGCGGGCGAGTCGTCCTATGCTGCGTTCGAGTTGGCGCACTCCAGCCTCGCGAGTGTAGCGGCCGATTATCGCCTGCAACGCTTCGTCGGTTATTTGGACCTGCTCTTCACCCAGCCCGGCCTCTCGTATCTGCCGCGGCACCAGATACCTGGTGGCGATGTGCAGCTTCTCCTCCTCGCTATAGCCGGCAAGCCTGATCACTTCCATTCGATCTCTCAACGCCGGAGGGATCGGACCCAGTTGATTTGCTGTGGCGATGAAGAAGACTCGCGACAGATCGAACGGCAGGTCGATGTAGTGATCCCTGAACGAGAAGTTCTGGGCAGGGTCGAGTATCTCGAGAAGCGCCGAAGCCGGATCACCTCTGAAGTCCATCCCGAGTTTGTCGACTTCATCCAGCATCATCACAGGATTGTTGACTGCCGAGCGACGCAGGGCCTGAATGATGCGGCCGGGCATGGCGCCGATGTAGGTCCGCCGATGTCCTCGAAGCTCGGCTTCGTCTCGAACGCCGCCCAGCGACATGCGCTCGAATTTGCGGCCCATGGATCGCGCGACGGACTGCCCAAGACTGGTCTTGCCTACCCCCGGCGGGCCGACGAAGCAGAGGATGGGAGACTTGGTTTTCGGATTGAGCTTAATCACTGCCAGATGCTCCAGGATTCTCTCCTTGATATCATCCAGGTCGTAGTGGTCTTCATCCATGACCTGACGAGCGCGGTTCAGGTCAAGGTCGTCGTCGGTGTGCTTGTTCCAGGGCAGATCGAGGATCCACTCAAGATAAGTTCGAGTGACGTGATAGTCCGGCGCGGCCGACGGCAATCGTTCGAGACGGCGCAGCTCGCGCTCCGCTTCAACGCGGACCTCCTCTGGGAGGTCCGCTTTGGCCACGCGCTCTCGCAGCAGGGCCGCTTCGGCTTGCTCTGGTTCGACTTCGCCCAGTTCTTTTTGAATCTGCTTCATCTGCTCGCGCAGTATGTAATCCCGCTGCGCTTTGCCCAGTTCCTCCTGAGCCTGGCTCGATATCTGGTTGCGAATGTCGAGCACTTCGACCTCGCGCGCGAGGTAGCTGTGCGTCAATCGCAGCAACTCGCCTTCGGTCGTAGCTTCCAGCAATGCCTGCTCCTGCGAGGTCTCGAGATCGAGAACCGTGCCGAGGAAGTACGCGAGGCGCACTGAGTCGTCGGCCGCCACTATGAGATTCCTGATCTCGTTAGGGACGTTCGGGAGCAGCGTCAGGGCCTTTTGGACCAGGGCGTTGATGTTGCGGCGAAGCGCTTCGACCTCGGGCGTCTCTTCGCGCGCCGGGTCATCCAGAATCTCGACTCGGGCCTTCAGGTATCCAGTCTCCTGAATGAACTCAATGATGCGAAACCGTTCTTGCCCTTGAACTATGAGGTGCAGGACGTTGTCGGCGCCGGGCGAGCGCATCATTCTGTTTATGACAACGAGGGTCCCGGTCTGGTACAGGCTGGCCGGCCCGGGTTCCGCTTCATCATCACCGCGCTGGGCGATGGCGCCTAGCAATTTCTCTTCGGTGGCAAGAGCAGCCTCGGCGGCGGCGAGCGACATCGGACGGCCCACCGTCAGGGGCGTTACGCCCGACGGAAAGACCACAATGTGTCTCAATGGCAATATGGGTAATTCCAAAGTTCTGTTCGGTGTCATTATCGTATCCTTCGGATAAGCCAATCAGGAACCAGACCTGCCACATCGTCGTCATTTGCAGTCGAGGTGCAGGATGAGCCAGCCGTCCAGGCACTCGCTTCGAATATTGGCGTGTTCGATATCGCCTGGGATCGTCAGAACTCGTTCGAAGCGGCTGTAGGTTATTTCGAGCTGATGGTAACTCCACCCCTCGCTTATTACGGTATCGCGCCTCACTCCGCGCACGATGAGGTTATCGGCTACTACCATCACCTGAACGTCTTCAGGCTTTACTCCGGCGAGATCGAATTTGATCTTCCAACCATCCGGGCAGCGGTAGATGTCGACGGCGGGCTGCCACAGTGGGCCGCTTGGCCGGCGATAACGCACCTCGTTGCCGAGTCGCTCGATGAACATCTTCTTCTGTCTAGACATTAGCTTCCTACTCCGACCGTTGGCCTGGTAAGGGTCTCCAGATCCCGCACGGTCAATACACTATCAATGAGGCCGTATTCGACGGCCTGGATCGGACTCAATATGAAGTCGCGCTCGACATCTCTATCGATCTTTTCGAACGGCTGATTTGTACACTCGGCGAGGATCTGAGACAGGAGCGAGCGCATTCGCAGCATCTCCTCGGCGGCGATGCGAACGTCGGTCGCCTGCCCGGCAAGGCCTTCAACGGACGGCTGGTGAATCAGGATCCTCGAATTCGCAAGCGAGTAGCGTTTGCCTTTTGTGCCGGCCGCCAACAGTATCGCCGCCATGGACGCCGCCTGTCCCATGCAAATAGTCGCTATGTCGGGTTTGATGAAGTGCATGGTGTCGTAGATGGCCAGGCCTGCCGTCAGCGATCCCCCGGGGCTGTTGATGTACATCGAGATCTCGCGGTCCGGATCGATCGATTCAAGGTAGAGCAGTTCGGCTACGACGATGTTGGCGATCACTTCGTCGATGTCGGTTCCCACAAAGATTATGTGTTCTCTGAGCAGGCGCGAGTAGATGTCGTAATGACGCTCGCCTCTGCTCGTCGATTCAACTACCGTCGGTATCAATGGCATGTTGGTCCTTTGTCCGTTGTCCGTTGTCCGTTGTCCGTGGTCAGTTGCCAGTGGTCAGTTATTAGTTGTCGGTTCAACCTGGAACCACGCGCAACTGACAACGGACCACGGACAACGGACCAATTTCAAAACCTCAACACAGCTCCAATGCCGCTTCCAGAGAGCTTTTCGGCGGCAGGTCCTGAAACAATCTGCACCTTTCCAGCTTGATCGAGCACTTTGTACGAAGCGCGATTGATCAAGTCAGGCGCCGCTTCAAGTTTACCGCCGCAGAACGAACACTGATCGCCGCCGTCCACCAACAGGATCCGGCACGACGCGCATTGTTCACCCACAGCGCGGTAGTCGCGAGCGATCACCATGCAGTGGACCCTCCCTTGCTCGATTGCCGCCAGCGTGTCGGAGATCCCAAGCACCGCTCGGTCCCCCTTCATTGCGGAGGTGATCATTGCTTCGACCAGTTTGTATTCGTCCTCGTGTTCGGCTCTCTCTTGAACCTCTCGAATTTCTCCCAGCAGCCGCTCATGGCTTGCGTCGATAGGGGCAGAGACCGTTCCCACAATGATCTGCTGAAGTCGCTTCGGCAGCTCGGAAGTAAATATAGAGGTAGCCGCGACCGGCCCGCCGATCACGATCCTTGTAAGCTTGAGCCGATCGACGATCTCAGCAAGCTCGTCCGCGACCTTCTTTGCGTGCGACCTTATGTGGTTGGTGTGGTCGCGGTCCATCTGACCTTGCGACCACAAGTGATCGCTGCCCGTGGTCGCATGCTTTGGGGGCACGTCCGACAGAATCTCGGCCTGCTGCTGTATTCCGGAGGCGTCGGCCGTCAGTATCCGGGCGTGCTGCTTGTCTATCAGCACTACGCCGAACGGGTCATTCCGTTCGAGCACTTCGAGCAGAGGTCGCACCCACGGGCGCGGCGTCCAGCGCACTCCGGGTGAGACCTCGACTCCCAGGTCCCGCCGCCACCAGAAGTCTCGGCTGGAATCCGAGAAGATGACCAGACCCCGTCCTTTGGGCGTGTAGCCCTTGAGAAACTGAAGGACTCGCTCACATTCGGTTTCAAATCTCTGGTCTTCTCCCTCTTTGCTGCCGTTGTCGGACTTCCGGCCCTCCCCCATCTGCCGGAATTCGTTCTCTACAACGGTCTCAAATCCCCGATTGAGATTAGCCGCATTGGACTGGTCGATGTTGATGTACAGACTGAGAATCATGGAATCCGGGTCAGCTGGATACTGCTGCAACTGACGTATGTCGTCGTAAGAGATCATCCCGCCCTCCTTGTACCCGAACTTTGTCCCGAAGGTTCGATTGACGAGTTGCCGCGGTCCGCTTTTCAACGGCGTTTCAGATCGGCGCGGGCGCAGCGCTTGAAGTGACTGCTTGTTCTGGAAAGATTTCTTCCGGCATGATCGGCCTCCCCTCGTAGAGGCTGGCATTCGGATCTTCCTCCGAGAGCAGGAAGAACTCTACAGGCCCTTCATTATTGAGGGCCTTTATCTTGTTCATCAGCAAACGGTCCAGGCGCGCAGGCAGGAAGACGCTGAGTTCGGGGTTGCGCGCTTTGTAACGATCCGCGGCGTCTCTGCTCGACCATACAGGTATTCGGACCTTGCCCTGCACCTCTCCGGTGAAAAGGTCGCCATTTGCTCTCCGCATCAGATACACGTCCCCCATAGCAAGTTGGACCTCCGCCTATTTAATTGTCAAAACCACAGTGACTGGTCAAACACAGGTGGCTCCATGATAGCAAACACCATGGAATATTCAAAAAGGCGTCAGCAACATCGGGCCGCCCGTCTTTAACTCTCATGCCGAGGCTTCCGCCTCGGCGGCCAGCGGCCTGGTTGTAAACTCGATTTCGCCGCTTGGTCCCAGCACCGCCTTGATGAGTGAAACGTCTGTGACGTCACCCTTCAGAATCAATCGCGCCAGGGGCGTCTCGATCTCTCGCTGGATCGCCCGCTTCAACGGACGAGCACCGTAGACCGGGTCATAGCCCGCATGCGCCAGGTGCCCCTTGGCCTCCTCGGTCAACTCGAGCGTGATCCGCCGCTCGGCCAGTCTCGCTCGCAGCCGTTCAAGCTGAATCTCGACTATCTTCTTGAGGTCCTCTTCACTCAGCGAGTGGAACACGATGATCTCATCGACGCGGTTCAGAAATTCCGGCCTGAAGTGCCGCCGCAAAGCTTCGAGCACACCCTCCTTCATACTCTCATACTGCTTGCCTCGCGCCTCGCCTTGATATTCGAGGATCATATGGCTGCCGATGTTCGAGGTCATGATGATGATCGTGTTCTTGAAGTTCACGACACGGCCCTGGCCATCGGTGAGCCGGCCGTCGTCCAGTATCTGGAGCAGAACGTTGAAGACGTCGTGGTGGGCCTTCTCAATCTCATCAAACAGCACTACCGAGTACGGCCGTCTTCGCACGGCCTCGGAGAGTTGCCCGCCCTCCTCGTAGCCCACGTACCCGGGGGGCGCTCCGATCAGACGCGCAACCGTGTGCTTCTCCTGATACTCGGACATGTCGATTCGAATCATCGCGTGTTCGTCGTCGAACAGAAACTGAGCGAGGGCCCGCGCAAGCTCCGTCTTGCCGACGCCGGTCGGGCCGAGGAAGATGAAAGAACCGATGGGGCGGTTTGGATCCTTCAGCCCCGAGCGTGCGCGTAGGACTGCGTCAGCGACCGCGTTCACCGCTTCCTCCTGTCCGACGACGCGCTTGTGCAGATGTTCTTCGAGTGCGAGCAGCTTTTGCAGCTCACCCTCGAGAAGCTTTGAGACCGGGATATTGGTCCAGCGGTTCACCACCTCCGCGATATCCTCTTCATCGACCTCTTCCTTGAGAAGGCGCGCGTGCGAGTGCTGCTGATCCAGCGCGGTTTCATACTCGCGCAGTTGTTTTTCGAGTTGTGTGAGTTTGCCGTAGCGAAGCTCGGCCGCCCGATTGAGATCATACTCGCGCTCCGCCTGGTCGATCGCGACTTTGGTCTGCTCGACCTGTTCGCGAATCTCACGGATTTTCTGCACGGCCTCTTTCTCTGTTTGCCACTGTGCCTTGAGCTGATCGGCGTTCGCCTTGAGATTGGCAAGCTCCTTCTCCAGCCGCGCGAGGCGGTCCTTGGAGGAGGCATCGGTCTCCTTCTTCAGCGCCTCGCGTTCGATCTCGAGCTGCATTACGCGCCTCAGTATCTCATCGAGCTCGGCCGGCATCGAGTCGATCTCGGTCCGCAACTTGGCCGCCGCCTCATCGACCAGATCTATAGCCTTGTCGGGCAGGAAGCGGTCAGAGATGTAACGCTGCGACAGGAGCGCCGCCGAAACCAGAGCCGAGTCCTTGATACGGACTCCATGATGCACTTCATAGCGTTCCTTGAGGCCGCGGAGAATCGATATCGTGTCTTCAACGGTAGGCTGATCGATCAGCACCGGTTGGAAGCGCCGTTCCAGGGCCGGATCTTTCTCGACGCGCTTGCGATACTCGACGAGGGTGGTGGCGCCTATGCAATGCAGCTCGCCCCTGGCAAGCATGGGCTTAAGCAGGTTCGAGGCGTCCATTGCGCCTTCGGCTGCGCCCGCGCCGACTATGGTGTGCATCTCGTCGATGAAGAGGATGATCTCGCCTTCCGCTCCTTGAATCTCTTTGAGGACGGCTTTGAGCCGTTCTTCGAACTCGCCGCGGTACTTGGCACCCGCGACGAGCGCGCCCATATCAAGGGCGACGATTCGCTTGTTCTTGAGGCCTTCAGGTACGTCCCCTCGCATGATGCGCTGGGCGAGGCCTTCGACGATTGCGGTCTTTCCGACGCCTGGCTCGCCGATGAGCACGGGGTTGTTCTTGGTTCGTCGCGACAGCACTTGAATGGTCCGTCGTATCTCATCGTCGCGTCCGATGACCGGGTCGAGCTTGTCCTGTTTGGCCATCTTGGTCAGGTCGCGTCCGTATCGATCGAGGGCTTCGTAGGTGGCTTCCGGGTTTTGGGAAGTGACGCGCTGATATCCGCGAACCTGGACCAGCGTTTTCATCACTCGATCTCGATCGGCGCCCGCGGCCTTCAACGCGCGCGAGGCTGCTCCTCCCTCGTTAATGATTGCGAGGAGCAGATGCTCGACGCTCAGGTAGAGGTCGGTGAGATTCTTGGCCTCGTCTTCGGCGGCGACGAAGAGCTTATTCAACCGGCCGGTGATGTAGACCTGGTCTACTGAACCTGACGGTCCGGTTACCTTGGGGATCTTCTTGATCTCGGCTTCTACGGCTAGGGCGAGAGGCTCTACATTGACGCCTGCTCGAGTAAGCACCGAAGGCACGAGGCCACCCTCCTGTTCCAGCAGGGCGAGCATCAGGTGTTCAACATCGATCTGTTGATTGCTGTGCCTGGTAGCGAGAGTCTGAGCATCGCGCACTGCCTCCTGGGCCTTTTCGGTCAATCGATTCATGTCCATCTGGTTCTATACCTCCCTAGAGGAATTGCGAATTTCGAATTGCGAATTTCGAATTGCGAATTTTCAAATCTCAATTGTTCATCCAACTTGGAATCCGTGGTCCGCAAATTCGAAATTCGAAATTCGAAATTCGCAATTCGCAATTCGAAATTCGAAATTCGAAATTCCTCTTCACTTCTCCCAACCTGCTCGCGGGTTGAAGTGGGTTGCATCTGCCATCTCCTTAAAAAGCTTCTTCTCGTTTTCTGTCGGATGGCCGGGGACAACTATTTTCAATCTCACATACTGGTCTCCGCGTCCGCCTCCCCGCTTGTTGAGGCCCTGACCTCTCAGCCTGAGGCGCTGCCCGCTCTGGGAGCCGGCAGGTATTTTCATCTCGGCCTTGCCGTCAAGCGTCGGAACTTCTATCCTGGCTCCCAGAACGGCTTCCCACGGCGCGATCGGGGCGTCGACCGAAGTATCATCATCGCCCGTGATCGAAAAGATGGGGTGAGGCTTGATCTGCAACCTTATGTAGAGATCTCCGGGTTCTGCCCCACCTTGCCCGGGCTGTCCCTGGCGAGCCACTTTTATCACGGCCCCCTCGCGCGCGCCGGGAGGAATATTCACGTCGAGGTTGCGAGGACTCAACACCTGGCCAGAGCCCCTGCACATTGGACAGCCGCCGCCGTTGGAGATCCCCGTTCCATTGCAGGTCGGGCACACTCTCACACCCTGAATCGACATCCGGTGTCGGCCGCCGGCGTGAGCCTCTTCAAGCGTAATTGCCATCTGGGCCTCGGCGTCCTGCCCCCTGCCGGAGCGCACTCTCGAGCTGCGTCCACGAGACTGCGAGGTGCGCTCGGACCCTCGCGCGCCTCCGAAGAGCGTCTCGAAGAAGTCGCTGAAGCCGCCGCCACTGAAGACCGAACTGAAGTCAACATTGCCGCCGCTCCCGCCCCATCCCGGAGGCGGAGTGAACTCTGCGCCGTCTTTCCAATTCGCGCCGAGCTGATCGTAGCGCTTGCGCTTCTCAGGGTCGGAGAGGACTTCGTTAGCCTCGTTGATCTCTTTGAACTTATCCTCAGAGGCCTTGTCTCCCGGATTGACGTCCGGATGTAGCTTGCGGGCAAGCTTGCGAAAGGCCTGCCTGATCTGGTCCTGCGTGGCATCACGCTTGACCCCCAGGACCTCGTAGTAGTCTCTGAACTTGAGCGCCAAATTCGGCTTAGCCCCCTCCCTCCAAATCTCAAAATCCTGATTCCCAGCCTTCCAATCTCTCCGAAATCTACGACATTGACAGCATAAAATATGAGTATGTCTTTGTCAATTTAAAGGAAGGTTTTGGTTTTCAGTTTTCAGTTTTTAGTTGAGGGAAGGGACAGTTTTCAGTTTTTAGTTTTCAGTTTTTAGTTGAGAGA
>DASYSA010000376.1:0-9609 GCA_036003885.1 Blastocatellia bacterium
ATCCTCTTCGGCGCGATTGCCATCATGGCTCCGCGCCCGGGCTTCGGGCAAGAGTCAGAACAAGATGCGGTGGCGCGAGGCCGTGCAGCTTTCAATAACCCACCTCGCAAAAAGCTCGGTGGGAATGGACGGGCCTGCGCCGACTGTCACATGCCATCGGAAAACTTCCAGCTTTCTCCCGCCGCTGCACGGGCCCGGTTCGATGCGCTGCAGGAGAAACGGGCGAACGGAAAGAACGCCGACGATCCGCTGTTCCGGCCAGTCGACGCCGACGACTTCCGTGTGAACGGGGACAACGCGAGTGACTTCTCGAACCTCGTGGAGAACGGCCTCAGTCGCGTGACGATGCCCTTGCCCCTGAACCTCAAACTAATCGATCCAGCAACCGGTCAGCCCTCGGACGAAACCTCGGTCGATCTCTGGCGCGCGGTTCCACCCGTGCTCAACGTGGCAATCACCGGCCCGGATGGCACCGCGCCGACCTGGCCACCTGGTGCCCCGCGCTCGCCCATCATGGGCCAGGACCCCAACGGCCCGAACCGGCAGGGCGGATACCAGATCGATGCGCGCTTCGGCACGCTTCAGGAACAGGCCCGCGGTGCGCTCTTCGGGCACGCGCAGTTGGCTGAGGAACCGCGAGCGGAAATGCTTGATGACATCGCTGCTTTCGAGCAGACTCTGTTTTCTTCGCGAGGTGTCAAGAAGCTCGCCAAAGCGATCCTCTCGGGCTCGACGCCATTCCCCGACCCCGACCCCGAGCTGAACGAGCTCGAGCAACAGGGCAAGGAAGTGTTCAACCGCGCCTGCGCGACATGCCATGGCGGCACGTTACATCCGAGCGGATCTACACCCGAGACGGCGATCGTGCGCCCGCTCGGGGGCCGCTATCACCCCATTGCGACCGCCTGTCCGCGCCCAGACACCGACGGCTTTTTGCCGTGTCCGCAGCGACTCGCGCGCAACGCCCGCACGTACCGCATCACACTCGCCAATGGTACTTTCCAAACCTTCACGACCTCGGACCCGGGGCGGTTGCTCCTGACGGGGCAAATCGCGGACCTCGGCGTGATGGACATCCCGCAGCTGCGCGGAATCAGCAACACCGCTCCCTATTTCCACAACAACTCGGCGGCGACGCTCGTGGACGTGCTCGACCACTACGATGCGCTCTTCAAGGGCGCGGCACGACTGAATCCGCCGCCCAGGTTGCCACCATTCCTTTCGTCGGACGGCCTGGTGGTCGATCGCGGGTTCGTGACGAAGGACGAGCGGGCAGGGTTGCTGGCGTACCTCAGCAAGCTGTAGGACAGCCGCTCGAGACTGTAGGGGCCGCGGCAGGTCCCTACAGTCTATTACGAGTAGCGCCGCAGGGGATTGAGACTTTTGTCCTGCCGATCACTTTCCTGGTCGCGTGGAGATAGGTCTGCTTGTTGAGGGAGAAAGCTCGGTCGAGTTACCGCGTTCCATCACCAACACTATTTCACCTTCTCGTACTCTTTCTTGGCCTCGATCAGAATAGAAGAGTCGAGGTCGGCGCTTCCCCACAATGTCAGGAACTCATCATACTCGGTCCGGCTCTTCGCAACATCGCCTGTGAGCGCGGCCGCGCGCGCCACTCCAAGATGCGCGAGTGGATACAAAGCGGACAGCGGAGCTTCTCCGCGATGGTCGAGAATCCTCTGAAACTCTGCCGCCGCTTCCGCGCCCTTGTTGAGTTTCAGGTAAGCCTGACCGCGCACATACTGCGGCCAGAACTCGGCGGCGGGTTCGTAGCGTCTCGCCGCTTCCAGCAATTCAATCGCCTGTGCCGCATTCCCGCGTTGCAGTTCCAGAACGGCGCGGATCACGGGCAGCCAGAGGCCGCCCGCGAGCGTGTCTTTGGGATACCGCGTGGCGAGTTCGTCCACGAGCTGCTTTGTCTGCGACGACTCGTCACACAACGCAAGCGCGAGCGCGGCGCGTGTGAGCGTCACCTGATTACGTTCGAGCTTGAGCGATTGCGCGGCTGCTGCTTTGGCTGGGGCGAATTGACGGAAGACGGCGTCGCGTAACGCTTGTTCCGCCTCATACCGCGCGACCACTTCTTTCGCGTCTCCTCGCGAGGCGGCGTCAATGGCTCGGCGCGAAAAGGCCTGTGCCCGCCGCCACTGCCCCGCGAAGGCCGCCGCGCCGGTTTGCCAGTCGAACGCCACGTACTCATCCGGCTTCCCGCTGGCCCAATCAAGCTGCTGCTGCATTCCCGCCGTGTCATTGTTGATAAAGGCAATCTCGTACAGGAGGTAGTGAAAGGTTGTCGTATCGAGTTTCTGCTGAAGGGCTTGCGTGAGAGCATCTCTGGCTTCCGTGAAGCGATTGAGGCGGAGGAGCGCCCATCCCAAGAGCCGGTGCGCGGGGGTAAAATTGGGGTTGAGGCCGATAGACTCGCGGGCTTCCGCGATAGCCTGGTCGAATTTCCCGATCCGATTGTAAACGCCGGCAAGGTCGTTGGGCCCCGTCCAGTCGCGCGGGTACATCCGCTTCTGCAGGATCAACACTTCGATCCGCTTGGTCTCGTCCCCGTTTACAAAGCCGTGATAGCGAGAAGTTATGCGGAGCTTCTCGTATTCGCTCACCCGATCCCTGAGCGCATACGCCTTCTCCGCATACTCAGCGGCCCGTCTTGGCCGGCCGGTGACGTTGTGCATGACAGACAGCATGCTATAAGCAGTGGCGAAGTCGGGATCGATTTCTACCGCACGCTCAAGAACCGGAATGCTTTCCATAAACCTAGCGCTAGCTGCTAGCCCATTGCCTAAAGCGTATGCCTGGAATGCTTCCAGCTTTGAAGTCGTGGCCTGCTCCAGCGGCCTATCGAACCGCTGGATCGAGCTGAGCGACTCGCCCAGCTTCTCGCGCAACTGGGTCGCCGCCTGCGAGAGCGCCTTCAGCACCTGATCTTTCCCTTCGGTTTCGACCTGCGTCAGCGCAATCGTTTCGCCCGTCTGACTATTGATCGCTTCGAGCGTGAGTGAATAGTTGCGGTCGAATTTCGCAATCCTCCCCGTAATCACCGCTTTGAGCCCCTGCCGCAGCGCGATCTCCCGCCCAACCTCTCGGGTCACTCGTTCATCGGGCGACCTGCTCATCAGCCGTAGCGCCTGCCGCACCCGCTCGTCGGGAAAGAGGCTCAGAAACGGCGACTGTTGGAGTTGCACCGCGAGACCCTGCTTGAGCGTCCCGCCGTCAAAGACCGGCTCACCCGTCGTGTTGACGAAATCCGCGAGCAGGATCGTGTCCTTTTCGGTCAGGACGGGCTGGCGGTTGAAATAAAAGTAAGCGGCGACACCGCCGATAATCAACGCCACGACCGTGAGCGAAACCCCAAGCTTGTGGCGCTTGAGTTCGTCGATCACAATCCTGGTGCTGGAGGTTGTGCGCGCTGTGAGTACTTCATCAGTGCGAACCGTGTACAACGGCCCGGTCTGCGCTTCTGCCGGCCCGCCACTCTCAGCTCGTTCGGTTGCAGTCGCTCGATCGCGACCCTCCTGCCCGATTGAACGTTCGAGCTTCGATCGAAGCTCCAGGTCTTGTTTAAGCTCCCGGAGATCAATCAGCAGGTCCTTGACTCCCTGATAGCGGGCCTCCTTACTCTTGCTCAGCGCTTTGCGGACTATTCGCTGCAGCTCATCAGGCACGTCGGAAGCATATCGCGCAAGCGGCGCTGGCTCCGTGGTCAAGATCGCCGAGAGGGTTGCGGCCGGGCTTGGCTCGGCGAACGGATGACGTCCGCTAACCATCTCGTACAACACCGATCCGAAACTGAATATGTCACTGCGGGCATCCAGAGTCTCGCCCCGAGCTTGTTCAGGCGACATATAAGCAGGTGTCCCCATAATCGCGCCCGGCGTGCTCAAAACGCTTTCAGTCTCTCCTTCGCCATCAACCAACTGGCCTTGCTTAATTGCTTTTGCAAGCCCGAAATCCAACACCTTTAGTTGCCCCTCCGAGCCGACGATAATGTTCTGGGGTTTGATGTCGCGATGAATGATGCCGTGTGAGTGTGCCGCCGAGAGGGCGTCTGCGATTTTAATGGCAAGATCGAGAGTTTCGCCGAGCTGGAGAGGCTTTCTTTGGATTCTGCTCGCCAGGGTTTCGCCCTCGACGTATTGCATTACAATGAAATTGACGTCGTCTTGCTCGCCGACTTCGTAGATCGCGCAGATGTTTGAGTGTTCCAGTCTGGCTGCCGCCTGTGCTTCTCTGATTAATCGCTTCTGAGCTTGCTCATCGGCGGTTGATCTTGCCTGGATGAACTTGATAGCAACTTTGCGGTCCAGCCTGATGTCCTCGGCCAGATAGACTTCTCCCATTCCGCCTGCGCCGAGTTGCGACAGAATCCTGTATGAACCGAACTGGCGACCCAGCATAGACTCAACCTGACCTTCCGCCATCCTCTTAGCCTCGACTTCGAGCGCGGGCACTTCAATGAACTGCCCGGCTTCCTGCTCATAACCGAGCAGGGATTCGATTTCACACCGCAGCGCGTCTTCATCAGCGCATGCCTCGCGAAGAAAGGCCGCGCGCTCCGCAGGCTCTCGCTCAAGCGCCGCGTGGTAGAGGCTTTCAATCCGTTTCCAGCGTTCAGGCTTCATAAAACCGTTTTTAGTTCTCAGTTTTCAGTTCTCAGCTGAGTTTTCAGTTTTGCGCTCCCGTCGGCCTTCTTCTTCAACGAACTGAAAACCGAAACTATTTATTCAATTCTCTGAGCAGCCATACCTTTGCGAGGCGCCAGTCCCGCATCACCGTGTCAATCGAGACGTTAAGAACTTCAGCAGTCTCCTCTATGTTCAGGCCGCCAAAAAAGCGCAACTCGACCACCCGGCTCTTGCGTTCATCAATCGCCGCCAGAGCGTTTAGCGCCTCATCAAGCGCCACTAAGTCCGGGTTTTGCTCGGGCGAGATCGCTAAAGCTTCATCCAGCGAAACCTGCACCGGGTCGCCGCCACGCTTCAGGTAGTTGCGAGAGCGGGCGAAATCCACAAGGATGCGCCTCATCAACTGCGCTGATACGGCAAAAAAGTGCGCCCGGTTCTGCCATCGCACATGGCTTGCGTCAACCAGTCGTAAGTACGCCTCATTGACCAGTGCCGAGGTTTGCAGCATATGACCGGGCCGCTCGCGATTCATGTATCGATGGGCCAGACGATGCAGTTCATCGTGGACCAGAGGGATCAATCTTTCCAGAGCCGACTTGTCGCCGTTGCTCCAGGCCACCAGCATTTCGGTTACTCCCTGTGTTGAGGGTATCGTCATAACCTCACTCCAAAGCGGAGACCCCTGGACAGAAACTTCTCGAATTATATCACTTGGCACGATTTTCTCTTCCGTGTGGGGACAAGAATCGCCGTCGTTCAAGGTTTTCGACCCAGTTCACGCCTTATTAAGTAGAGCGGATCAATCCGCTGTATTGGGAGATGGTGGTGAAGCAGTTGGTCACGAGATCGATTCCACCGAGTTCCACCAGTAGGCCGGTCAGCTACACCCGGGACCTTAAGGACACCAAAAGGAGGTGTTATGAAACGGCAAGCTCTTATGATTTTGGCGACCTTGAGTCTGTTCGTCATGCTGACGGCCACGTCCGTCCATGCGCAATCCGACATTCATCTGAAGGTGAACATCCCGTTCGAGTTCTCGGTGCGGGAGAAGACATTCCCAGCTGGCGAATACACCGTCAGGTACGTGACTCAAGGCGTTCTATCGATTCAAAGCGTAGACAGCAATGCGGTTCAGACCTTTATGACTCTTTCCGCTCGGACCAATACTAAACCGGATAAGTCATCGGTCGTCTTTAACCGGTATGGGGATCAGTATTTTCTTTCGACGATATGGAGGGCGGGAGACAACACCGGCCTTGCGCTTAGAAGACCCCACGCTGAGGAGCTTATTCGGGCAAAGCGGTTGTTGGCCACAAGCGCGTCGGAGCATCAGACAGTATCCATCGTTGCTCATCGTTGAGGCGAGCGACCTAACTTATCTTGTGAGATGTTTGATCAATTCAGCCCCGCGATAGTTCTCGGCTAATGAACGAGGTCCAGGATAATCACTGAATATGATTATCCTGGACTACTCTACCGTGAAAGGTGCAAACCTCAGTCAAAGAGAATCTCAATGAAACAAGAACTAATCAACCCAGCAAGAATAACCACACGACTACAAAAACAATCAAAGCTTCTGATCGCAGCCTCGATGGTCAGCATCTTACTTTGCTTGATCTCGGCACAAGCTCGGGGCGGTTCTGACCAGCCGACAGGTTTCGAGTTCTATTTCAGTGGTCCTGGTGCCGGTATGCGCGTGTGGAAGCGAACCGGGGATATATGGACCGAGAAATACTCAAACGGGCAAAAGGATACCTTCCGAGCCAGAAAGGACCCCTACAAGCTTCGAGGAATAAAGGGGACGCTCGTCGAAAAGGTGAACGACCCAGGTTTCTTTGTCTTCATACCAGATGTTGATTCCGAGAAGATGGACGTCTGGATCTACAAAGATAAGGGGCCCTGGCGATTCCTGGCTCAGATGAAGGAGGTCGAGCCCGTTCACTACAAAATGTGAGCTCCGAATCAGGAAGCCAAGAGCGAATGGGAGGCAGCCTGCTTCACGCCGTCAAAGATTGCAAATTGGGCGCAGAGTTGGAATCAGGTCTCTGCGCCCTCTTTTGTTTTATTTGCGTCTCCGCGGTGAAACGCGCTTTCGCGAGCGTCTGCTCCCGATTTGACGCCTGACTCTGCTTATCCTTCTGCCGCAAATCCTCACGCGCACCCACCTGCTAGGGTGCGCGTCACTATTTTGCGCGAGAAGCCAGAGACGGGGTGACGGGGTCAGGCACTCGATTCCACGATTTTGATGTCATCCGTCGCTTGGAATCGAGGAATCGAGTGCCTGACCCTTCAAGAAAAGCAGAATCGAGGAATCGAGTGCCTGACCCCGCGGCAACTCGGCCCTCTGTGACTCCCCCGGGAATTCCACGGCAGGCTGTGAGTGCGCAAAATCGTGACGCGCACCTCACCTGCTATCTCCCCTTGACATTCTAAGTATCGTTCGCTTATCTTCCCCTAGAACTTCTAGGGAGCCTCTTCGAAGATGGACAAAGTTGATCTGCTGCAAGGCACTCTCGATATGCTGGTACTGAAAGCGCTCAGTCGAGGGCCTATGCACGGTTACGCGGTGGCCAGGTGGATTCAACAGACTTCTGATGATGCGCTGCAGGTGGAAGAGGGGTCTCTCTATCCGGCCCTCTACCGCATGGAGCGCCGCGCCTGGATCACTTCCGAAGAGGGCCTTTCCGAAAACAACCGGAAGGCCAGGCACTACAAGCTCACCAGAATGGGACGTAAGCAACTGGAAGCTGAATCATCGAACTGGGACCGCCTCGCCGAGGCGATTGGTAAGGTGATGCAGACCGCCTGATTTGGAGGGCGCACCAATGTCGTGGCTGAGAACTGTCCTGTGGAGTCTTTACGGCCTCTTTTTCAGGAGCAGAATCGAGCGCCGAATTGAAAGGGAGTTTCGCTTCCACCTGGAGATGCGGACGCGTGAGAATATCGCCGCCGGCATGACGCAAGAGGAGGCGAGCAAAGATGCCAGGCGACGGTTCGGCAACCGAACCTACTTAACGGAGATGGCCCGTGAGATTCGGGGCGGAGCGGTGCTCGATACGCTATGGCAGGACCTGCGCTACGGCGTGCGGATACTGCGGAAGCACCCCGGGTTCACCGCCATTGCGGTGATAACGCTCGCACTCGGCATTGGCGCCAACACTGCGATTTTTTCGGTGGTCCACGCCGTACTGTTGCGGCAGCTCCCCTACGAACGTCCCCAGGAGTTGATGGTCATATGGACGAATCTTCGCACTTCCGGCGCTGACAGGGCTCCGGCCTCTGGAGTAGAACTGCGGGAGATTCGAAATCGCAGCCGGCTGTTTAACGAGCTGGCGGGCATTTGGGTTGGCAATGGAACGCTAACCGGTGAAGGAGAACCTGAGCAGCTCAAGGTTGGCAATGTCACCGCCAACACATTCTCGCTGCTGGGCGCGCGCCCACTCCTGGGACGCTCTTTTCTTCCGGAAGACGAAGCACACGCCGGCGGAACCGCTATCATTTTGAGTTACGGTCTTTGGGCTCGGCGTTATGGCGGAGATCCCGAGATACTTGGTCGGGCAGTACGACTGGAAGGAGACAACCGCACAGTGGTCGGGGTGATGCCACCCGACTTTCGTTTGCTCTTCTCTCAGGATGCAGACGTTCCGGTTGACATCCAGGCATGGACCCCGTTCGCCTATGACATCTATGACGGCCCCATTGATCTTGGCTACCTCCGGCTTGTGGGCCGCCTTAAACCTGAAGTCACGACCGCCCAGGCTCAAGAAGAAGCTCATGCGATCGCACAGCAGCTCCGCGATGAATTTGGGGAGTTCGGACGCCAGGACCTCGATCTCAACGTCGTGCCGCTTCACGGAGATGCTGTTCGAGGCGTTCGTCCTGCATTGCTGGCATTGTGGATCGGCGCCGGCCTCGTGTTGCTGATATCCTGTGCGAACGTGGCGAATCTTTCGCTGATGCGCGTGACAGCCCGTGGCAGAGAGATGGCACTTCGTGCAGCCCTCGGCGCCTCGCGCTGGCGGATGATTCGGCAGCTGTTGTGTGAGAGCCTGCTGCTGGGCGGAGTTGGCGGCGCTCTCGGTCTCGGCATTGGATGGTGGGCGCTCAGGTTGCTGCTGAGTCTGCGACCCGACAGTCTCCCCGGGCTCGGATCGATTGAACTGAGTCCAGCAATGCTCGCTTTTGTGACGGCTGTTTCGGTAGCCTCTGGCCTCCTCTGCGGTCTGGCGCCCGTGCTGGAGACCCGAAGAATGAGCCTGATTGAGGCGCTCAAGGGAGCCGGCCAGACCGGCGTTGCGCCTCGAACACAACGGATGCGCTCCCTCTTGATCGTAATTGAGGTCGCCCTTGGATTCGTGCTGATAGTCGGCGCCGGTCTCACAATCCGCACGCTCCTGCAACTCGAGAAAGTGAATCCTGGCTTCAATCCCAGCCAGGTTCTTACCTTCGAGATCAATCTCCCCCCTGGGTCCTACCCTGGAGATCAGGCGCGGGTGAACTTTATTTCTCTATGTGAAGAAAAGTTGTCGACCCTGCCAGGCGTTGAGTCGATCGGGGCAATCTCTCACCTGCCTCTCGACGATTACCCGAACTGGTACTCTCCCTACTCTCCGGAGGGAATCAATGAAGACGCAAAGAACGGTCTCCTTGCCGATCACCGTGCGGTGACTCCGGGCTATCTCCAGGCTGTAGGAGCCCGTTTGATTGATGGCCGGCAGTTCGACAGACAGGACAGAGCCGAAGGCAGAAATGTGGTAATAGTCGACGAGCTGCTGGCAAGGCGCGCGTGGCCCGATGGGAGCGCCGTCGGCAAAAGGATCCAGTTTGAGCAATTCAACGATTGGGAGTTCGTGCCACGCTGGGGGGTGGTGATCGGAGTGGTGGAACATATCAAAAACCAGGACCTGGCCAGCGCAGGTCGCGGCCAGATCTACATTCCGTATCCGCGGAGCGCGCGACCTCATCTGAGCTACGT
>DASYSA010000377.1:0-15073 GCA_036003885.1 Blastocatellia bacterium
TTGTTGAGTGGATCAAAGGCGATGGTTCTGCCCGCCTCGTCGCCAACATAAAGGCCGGCGAACTCCGGATATAACTGCCTCACGCTTGCGAGCAGCCGCGAAAGCTCCTCTTGACTCCGGGCGCTATGATCGAGAGACGTACACAGAGCCGCTGCAGTGGCAACGCCTCTTCTGTAATTCTGCAAGATTGATTGCACCTCGTCCCGAATCGCCTGAACATCTCTCGACCGGGACGTGGCCAGGTCATTCACCATCCTTTCGCGCATTTCTTTAACGTTGCGCGTCGAGGTGTACAGCATCGGCAACACTATGGCCGTCAGAAGCGCCAGCGCTATCAACGAGTGGAGGCCGAGTCTGAGAGGTTCGGACCGAGGACGAGAGCGCCCGCGTACAACTTCGGAGATCAGTATGATCGACTCAACCAGGATCCCCACAAGCACGCCGTTTATGATGGAACGGCCCTGCATGATCAAAGCCAGTCGAAATGGGACGTGTAACAAAAAGATCTGCCCTGCCAGATTCAACCAGCAGCCCAGCAGCACCCAGTAAGTCAAGACTGCCGAGAGCGGCCCGCGCTTGCCTCCTCTCTTCTGGTACAAGCCGACCCACACACCTTCCAGCCCGTACAGAATTGCACTGAGGGGAAAGGGCTGGTTCCACAGCGACCATGTGCGCAAGCCCGCCGTCAGTCCTGTGATACCTCCGGCTACCGGTCCGAACTTGATCGCGGCAAGAATAGCCAGCGCTCCTCCGAACACGAGGTGAACGCCGGGGAATATCTCGATCGGGATACAGTTGATGGCGAATCCAGCCAGCCCGAGTGCGACAGGAAGCAACACGCGAGTGCAAGCCCATTTCAATGCTGCTCTTGATCTTGTGGGCACAACTGGTCTTGCGGGCACAACGCTCCCGGATGGCTCGAAAGAATTCTCGAGGAGGTTACTGATATGGACTACCGCAGGGGCAGTTGAAAAAAGTGTAGGATAGGCACCGCTGGAAGTCAATAAATAATTAGAGTTCCGTTCGTCCGCGAGTCTCTCGACAACACTCGCAAATCACCAACCCGTCGTTGCGTTACTCGCTCTTATCTCGATCTGGGGTGAACACGGATTAAGGTTCTCCCTAATAACGCAGATTCCCGTCATTCGCGGATTGTCTTGGGTGCGCGTCAGATTTTCGCGCATACCCACCTCTCACGAGGTGGGTATGAAGGTTTCTCGGAATCACCGCGCGAAAACGTGACGCGCACCCGATTGTCTTCGCAACCTTGCGCAACCATGGCGCCTCAATTAGAGTTGAAGGCAATGCAAAGTCCGAAGCGACTCAGAAGAATCAAGCTCGTCCTCGTTTCTTTTGTTGCGGGTATAACCGGTTGGTGCCTGCCCTCGCAGGGGATTAGCTCTAACATATCTCAACAGGAAGACCGAAGCCGTTTTGAGATCGTGGGCCAGGACACTCCGACTGATGCCCGATTCGGCACCGACGACGGTGCAGCGTTTGTCTTACACTTTACGGGCGATATACACGGCAGCCTTGAGCCTTGTGGCTGAAAGCCGCCCCGTGTCGGGGGGCTGGCACGGCGTGTCAGCTATATCAACGCATTCAAACAGAGATTTCCGCGGATTCCGACGCTGCTGGTCGAAACCGGGTACTTCCTCGCTGACGAACGGACCACGCACGGCGAGATCCGCGCCGACTTGAACGTCAAGAATGACCTGATCTTGAAGGCCTACGACCAGTATCCGGTTGATGTCGTAAATGCCTCCTCTCACGACCTCGCGTTCCTATCGAAGCTCTTGAAGACTGAGGGCGGGAATGCCGCTGGTGGTCCGCCGATAATAAAGCGCCTCGTGTCCGCTAACACGATTGCTGACTCTCCCAGGGCTCTCGCGCCCCAGCCTTTCCTGGTGCGCGAGATTCCAGTCGCTCCCAAAGGCGCCGCGCGTCTGAAACCCATTCGGGTAGCCTTTGTTGGTCTCGCTGAACTCAACAACCAGCCCCTGACGGGCCCGAAAGTCACAGACCCGGTCGAGGCCGCCAAACGCGTCGTACCCGAAGCGAGGCGTCGCGCGGACCTTGTCATCGTGCTCGCATACGGACGTGTGGACGAAGTGATTCGCATTGCTCGCGAGGTGCCCTCGGTCGACGTTGTCATCGCGGGAACGGGTGATATGTTTACCCCACCAATGAGATTCGGCGAGACGCTGGTTGCATTCACTCCTTTCGAGACGAGGTTCCTCGGAGAGATTCGGTTCTACCGCAACGACCAGGGAAAGTTCTCTACCAGGGAGCGATTTATCTCACTGGACGCCGGAGTTGGCGACGACCAGGCCGCTATGAAGGTCGCCGCCGATGTAACCGCCGCGAATCTGAAGGCCTTCAAGGACAATCAGGCCGCACTTGCCGAGTGGTCGTCCCACAGTGGAACGGGCAACGGAGTAAGTGCTTCTTCGACCGCATGCGCCCAGTGCCATTCCGCACAATACTTCAAGTGGGCCAACAGCCGGCACGCTCGTGCAAGCGACATCCTGGCTTTAAAGCAGACTGAGTCAGATGCAAGCTGCCTGGCCTGTCACGCCAGCGGCCTTCAGAAGGCAGGGTCACTTGGCCGGGGTGAGATCCCGAAACTGATCAACGTTCAGTGCGAGCAGTGTCACGGCCCGGGCGCAGCGCATGCGGCCAGGCCTTCGAAGGGCTACGGCCGTGTCGCAAACATGAAGGAACTGTGTTCCGGTTGCCATACTTCACAGACCAGCCCAAGGTTCGAGCTTCAGTCCTACTGGGAACGGATTAAGCACTGAGAAGAAACAGACGAGCCGCGCCTCGATTAATCATTCAGTCATTCATGATTCATCATTCTCAGATGCATCTCGCGTAGTTTGAACTTCTGAACTTTGCCCGAGGCGGTCATCGGAAATGACTCGACGAATCGAAACTGTCTCGGAACCTTGAACTTCGCAATTCGGCCATCGCAGAACTGACGAATCTCTTCGACTGTAGCCGTCTCACCCGGTTTCAACCTGACGGCTGCAGCCACCTCCTCGCCATATTTTTCGTCCGGTATGCCGTAGACGTATACGTCGGCGATCTTTTCGTACTGGCGCAGGAGATCCTCGATCTCTTTCGGAGCGATGTTCTCTCCACCTCGAATTATCAGCTCCTTTATTCGCCCGGTTATCCTCACGTAGCCGGCCTGATCCATAGCCGCCTGATCGCCTGTGTGCAGCCATCCATCGCCATCGATTGCTGCCGCCGTAGCGCCCGGATCCCTGTAGTAACCCTTCATCACGTTGTAGCCCCGGCAGCAGAGCTCTCCCGGGTGGCCGGCAGCGCACTCGTCGCCAGTGGCCGGGTCGACTACCTTCACTTCCATCTCCGGAAGCACTTTGCCCACGGTCTGCGTGCGCAACTCCACCGAGTCATCGCGAGGCGTGAGGGTTATGCCGGGTGATGCTTCAGTGAGTCCGTATGCTATGGTGAGTTGGGTCAGATTCATCCGCTCCATCACTCGTCGCATGAGCGCCTCCGGGCATAACGATCCGGCCATTATTCCCGTCCTCAGTGATGACAGGTTGAACGAGTGGAAGTCCAACTGTTCCAGTTCGGCGATGAACATTGTCGGCACTCCGTAGACGGCCGTGCATCGCTCCCCCTCTATGTACTGGAGGACTCGAAGCGGCTCGAACCACTCGAGCGGAACAAGCGCGGCTGCGTGGGTATAAGCGCCCAAAACTCCAATCACACATCCGAAGCAGTGGAAAAACGGGACGGGAACACAGACTCTGTCCCGCGGCGTCAGCGCAATCCCTTCGCCAAGCCAGTAAGCGTTATTGACGATGTTCCGATGGGTCAGCATCACGCCCTTCGGAAAGCCGGTGGTCCCTGAGGTGTACTGCATGTTTATCACATCGTCCAGACTCTGCATCTCCGCGTGAGCATCCAACTGCTCATCGCTGGTCTGTCCGGACCGGGCCAGAAGCGAATCGTATCTGATCATGCCGGCGGGGTGTTCGTCGCCTATGTAGATGACATTGCGAAGGTGGGGGAGTTTTACGGACCGGAGCACTCCTTCTTCGCTGCCTCGGAGTTCGGGAACGATCTCGTAGAGTGTTTCGACATAATCGACCTCGCGGAAACCGCGAACGGTTATGAGGGTGCTGGTCTCCGATTGCCTCAGGAGGTACTCGATCTCGCTGGCGCGCAAGTTTGTATTGACCGTCACGAGCACGGCCCCAATCTTGGCCAGAGCAAACTGAAGCACGACCCATTCGGGAATGTTCGGCGCCCACAATGCCACCCGGTCATTGCGGGAGACGCCCTGGCTGAGGAGCCCTTTTGCAATCTGGCGAGTCAGCCACTCCAGCTCGGCGAAATCGTAGCGCAACCCGCGGTCGGGATAGATCAGTGCCTCATTTTCCGGCCAGTCGCGCGCCAGGAGCGTAAGCAATTCGCCGACTTTCACATCGCGATATGCAACCGGCTTACCCGCCACTTCAGTCTTAGGCATCTCTCACCTCCCCGGGATAGTCCACTGACAAACCTTCAATCGTCATCAGGCAGGGCGCCGAAGTACCTGAACCACTCATTCAGATCTTCGACCTCAGTGCGCTCACCGTCCCCAACAGAAGAAGAGCGCGATTCCACTTCAGCCATCAGTTTTCTGAACTCGCCCGAGCGAAGGACGGCCGCTCCGCTCGAACGAACGAGGAATCCGAGCTGCCTGTCAGAAGTAACAACCGTCAGTCCACGCCGATCTTTGGAAGCTTCAACCAGTCGACAGATTCGAGAATCCGCGTCCGAACCCCGCTCCGCATACAGCACTTTGACACCCAGAAAAGCCGACCCCTCGGGAAAAGCTGGATCGGGACCTCCGTCGAACACCACGGTGACGCGAGTCTTCTTGACCCGGTTAAAGGCAGCCACTCGCGCGAGGAATCTTCTCCGGGCGTCAGGCTTGTCGCGATGCCAGCCCGGCGTCTGCCCCATCACATTATTGCCGTCAACGATGTACGCCATAAAGAACGTTTCGCGTTTCGCGTTTTACGTTTTACGTTTTGTAAAAACGCAAACTAGCCACGCCGAGACTCGAAACGCTAAACGTAAAACGCAAAACGTAAAACGTAAAACGCCCTGGCTCTTCCCGCCAGGGCGTCTCGAAGGTGTCCATGAATTCGCTGGGGGAAGCTAGTTTACACGTCCGCGCCCGCCCCCCGTCTCCGAACCCGAGCGGCTTGGCGGCGATGGCCTATCAGCTCCGCTGTTGCCGGACGGCGTCGGATGACTCGGCGTCACGCTGCCTCCGCCACTAACCGATCCACCTCGCGATCCTCCCGACGTGCTTCCTCCGCTGGATCCCCCAGAGTTGCCGCCGAGACTTCCATTCCCATAGTTTCCGGAATTCCCATAGTTGCCGGTATAGCCGTTCCGCCAGTCGCAGTAGGGATTGGACCTGCGATAGCCAAATCCATAAGGCGAATTGAAGCCCGAACCGTACGGCAGGAACGTGTAGCCCCCGAAGAAGGGATCGTAAAGCCAAAGGTTGCTAACCACTCGCGCGGACAGGCTCCGTTTCATCGCGCGGTCAGACAGCTTCCGATTCGCGGCGATCAGTGTCTCCGCGCGGCTCTTGCTCCAGATATCGAAACTGTCCTGTGCTTTCTTGTCGAACTCACTGATCTGCGCTGTTGCTCCACTCGCGATCACGATCTTCTTGCCATCCTTCACCACACCATTGGCAAATAGAACTTTCCCCTTGCGCACCAGGGCCTGAGCCCTGCCATCTGCGTCGACGCTGAACCGATAGATGCCATTCTGCAATATCTGGAACAGCGACTGCCCCGCGGTTACTTCCAGGGAAGAATCCACGGCTGCGGCTTCGACGATGGCTGAACCCCTTACAATCTTCAGCTTGAGGTTGTAGATGGATGTACTCGAAAAGATGAACTCGCTGTTCTCTGCCAGCCGCAGGAAGGAGCCAGGGCTGAGCAGTATCTCGACCCGGCCATCGGCCTCGGTCCTGACGGAATCCCCAGGACGTAACTCGTCTCCTGCTATCAACACGTCCCAATCACTCTTTCCTCGCTTGAAGAACGCATTGCCCTCTACGACGTTAACGCCCCCGGCCTTAGCCGAAACCACATACTGACTCTCATCGTCGGGGGTCAGCACCTTTCTGTCCTGTGCAAAGGCCGACGCTGCCGCAACCAGCAGAGCGATTATGGAAACCATTACTCTTCTGATTCTCATTTCGTCCTCCTCCTGTGAGGCTTCTATCGGAGATGAGCGACCCGGCTGGTAGGGATCGGATGGCGGGTTTCCTCTCATGCTCCTTTGAAGGTCACCGCGAACTCAGCGCTTCATCCGATTGTCATTATAACCCTTTACCGGCTGGTAACAAACCAAAAAGTATCCCAGGGATTCTTTTCTCCGGCTTTCCGACGGTTAGCGAAACTGCCGTCTTCAGACATCCGGGCAGTTGCCGATAAGCCTTGATCGACCGTTCCATCCCGTGGAGCGATGAAGTTCAAGGCATTCCTTCTTGCCATCGCAGGTACCAGCCACTAGCATATTGATTCTCGATATTGGACTTAGAGACCGCATGGCCGTACAAGAAAAGACAATAGAAACACTAATAGAAGCCGTTCGCAAAGTAAGCAACTCCCTGGATCTGGATGAGGTGCTCGATACTATCTGTGATTCGCTCAAGGAGTTGATCGATTACTCGGCGGCGGTAGTGTGCGTAGTCGACCCGAAGACCGGCGCGATCCACGACCTGAAAGCTCGAGGTTTTCCAGAGCACGGGCTGGAGGGCGATGTTCTGACATCAGGCAACGGAATCATAGGCTGGGTAATGAAGAATGGACGGGAGCAGCTTGTAAACGACGTGAAACAAGATGCCCGGTACTTCAAGGCGCGGCCCGAGACGCGATCGGAGATTGCGGCTCCCATTATTCGGGCAAACGGCGAGGTCATAGGGGTGATCAACCTCGAGGCCGATTGGGTCAACGGTTACGAGGAACATCACTTGGAATTGCTCAAGATGTTTGCTTCGCTCGCAGCCTCTGCAATTGACCATACGCTGCTATATCGCCGCGTAATGCTCCAGCAAAGGGTAGAAAGCGAACTGGAACTTGCCCGGCAGGTAGTCGAGAGTCAACTGCCCCGCTCGTTCCCGCTCATCGAGGGATTCGACATATACGGAACCACGATACCGGTTCGCGAGGTTGGAGGCGATTACTTCGATTTCATATACTCTTTATCGTATCGTTTAGGCGTCCTGGTAGCCGATGTGTCGGGTAAGGGTCTGGCCGCCGCGCTGATCATGGTAACTTTTCGCGCTTACCTTCTCGCAACCATCATAAACGAGTTGTCGATGCGTGTGGTGATGGCTCGAGTAAACCGGCTGGTTCACGAGACCACGGAAGGAGAACGGTTCATCACCACCTTCTACGGCTTGATCGATCCCGAGAACAAACGCTTGCTGTACATCAACGCGGGTCACAACCCTCCGCTGTTGTTGCGCGCCGACGGAACAAAGAAGCTCCTGGATCAGAGTGGTCTGCCGTTGGGCGTCTTCGCCGATTCTCGTTACTCAGAATCAGTGGTCGACTTTCTTCCCGGCGACATTCTTGCGCTCTACACAGACGGCGTGACCGAGGCACGAAACAGCAGGGATGAGACCTTCGGGTTGGAGCGCCTGGAACGAGTTGTTCGACAGGCAGGCGATCTCCGCGCGCACGAAATCTGTCAGGCCGTGACAACATCGGTGAATGACTTTTCCGCCGACATCGGAGGACCGGAGGACGATCTAACGATATCGATTGTTAAGGTGAAATAAGGCAGCGCGGAAATGGCCGGTCCACTGCTACATCAGTCTGTACTGATCCAGGCTTGAAGCCTTTGGATCGATGGAATCCGAGAGCAGAGATTTTCGCTTCAGCTTGTTACTGTACATCGCGCGGTCGGCAGCCAGCAGCAGTTCATCAAAGGAGTCTCCCTCAACTCCGAATGACGCGGACCCCAGGCTCATGCCCACGTAGATGATCGAGCCGTTGTAGCGGTATTCGTGTTTGTCCAGTGCGACCTGAATTCGGCTCACTAACTCGGGCGCCTCGTCGGCAGGGACTTGAAGTATCGCCACAAACTCATCGCCTGCGTACCTGCTGACAAAATCGGAGGATCGCATCAGCCGGGTCAGCAACTCGCCGCCTTGTCTGAGCAGATCGTCACCGGCCTGGTGGCCGAGGCGGTCGTTGACGGACTTGAATCCGTCCAGATCCATCATGACCACAGCGAAGGTATCCTTATGCCGTATCGCTCTGTCGCATTCCTCCTCGAATCGATATCTGAGCGCACGCGCGTTGGGAAGCCCTGTCAGCAGATCGGTAAGCGCGCTGACCTCGGTCATCTCGTGGTGAACTGCGTTGGCAATGGCGTCGGAGGCGAGCTTCGCGACCGCCTCCAGCAATCTTAGTTGGTCCGAATCGTAGCAGTTCAGCGAGTCAGAGTAGAGCGCCAGGGCTCCAAGCACTTCTTCATCTTTTATCAAAGGCACGACCGACGCGCTGCGATACTCCTCAACCATTTCGATTCCAAGAACATCGAAATCGAGGCGCGGATCGCAGTTGTGCATCGGGTGGCGATTGGCAACAACCCAGCCTGTGATGCCGGCCCCGGATGCGATCCGCAGTCCTTTGAATCGTTCGGCGTTTCGGCCGCTCGCATGCCCGGCCTCGACCTCCGTCGAATCGGAGCGCTGGAGAAAGAGCACGCAGGTCGTATAGTTGACTATGTCTTCCAATCTTGATGAGAAAACCGCAAACGTATCTCTCAGATCGAGGCTGGTTCCGATGGTCTGGGCGATGTCATAAAGTGTTATGACTTCGCGGTGCGCGCTACGTATACGCTCGAACACTTTCGACCCGGTATCGGGGGTTTCCCCGCCTTCGCCGTCCTCCTCATCACGCGATGGGAGCATTCGTACCTCGACTCTCTGGCTGCGTATCTGAGCTTCAAATTCGCCGAGATGATCGAGGAACGCGCCGACCACAGTCGGATCAAAGACCTTTCCGCTGCCGGCTCTCACTTCCTGTATCGCCTCCTCCCTGGTCATCGCCTTCCGGTACTGGCGATCTTCCTGCATCGCATCGAAGCTGTCGGAGACCGTAAGTATCCGCGCAGTGATGGGGATTTGATCTCCCTTGAGTCCGTCGGGATATCCGCGCCCGTCCCATCGTTCGTGGTGATGTCTCACCACTGGAACCACGGGATAAGGGAAGCCGACCCGTTCGAGGATCTCCGCACCCACAACGGTATGGACCTTCATCCTCTCGAACTCAGCCGTGGTAAGAGGCCCCGGCTTGTTGAGAATGTAGTCAGGCACGGCAAGTTTGCCGATATCGTGCAGGAGCGCTCCCGCTTTCAGCGCTTCTATCTCTCCTTCAGTCAGCCCGAACAGCTTTGCCAGACCCGTGGCGTAAATCTGAACACGATGCACATGATCGTGAGTGACTTCATCTTTTGCGTCGATGGCAATGGCCAGCGCCTCGATCGTCTTCAGATGCAAGTCGGCCATCTGCTCCGCATGGCGGTTCGAGGCTTCAACTTTGTCTACGTACACCTTGTAAGTGAAATAGATGATCGTCAGGATGGGTACGGTAATGATGAAGGAGTAGAACGATATCAGATCGATGAGCCTTACAATCAGACATGCAGCGGTCGCGCTCCCGAGGTGAGTAAGCGAGGTCCATAGAAACGAGTCCCTCGAGTCGGCGGCGAGCACAACGACCTCGGACTTGAACCTCCTGCAGGCTCTGGCTATCCCTGCATTCAGGAGATAGTACAGCAGCGCCAACAGTGCCGCCTCCAGGAGGAGCGTGGGCAGATCTCGCGAAGAGAACTTCGCATCGCCGAAGACAAGTGTAACGACGCTGCCGGAGATAAAGATCGCCAGGCTCACTACCCAGACGTTGAACCAGACCAGTTTGTTCTTTCCGCGGTCCAGGAGCTTGCATATGGCGGCATCAACTCCGGCCAGGACTACTGACGGATAAGTGCCGTATAAGAGTATTGAGATAAATAGAAAGGTCTCGGAGGTTGTAATGATGCCTGCTCGCTTCGGAATACCTATGTCGACGCGCGACACCAGCAGGATGGTAACCAGACTGAGGAGCACCCAGTTAATTTCCAATGGCTGCGCAGCGACCGACAGCGACGAAACCCCGAAGGCCAACACGCCAAGCACGGTAATCAAGATGGACAGCACCTTTGCCCGAATCGTCTCATTATCGGTGTCGCGGTAGCTCATTGTCGTTCTCTACGTATGTCTTTTTTGCCTGCAAAACGAACACAAGTCGAACTTTCAGGCGCGAGTTCCGTTCCACTCTCTCGTCGCCGTAGCTAACACCTTTGCTTGCGTGATAATCGCGTTTTAGACGCCCCGAGAAAACTCGAGCAATCGTGCAAACAACGTCAGAATGACTGATTGATTTCGGTCATTCTGCGCGCAGGTGCCAGGTGCCAGGGAGTGTGGGGGTGTGGGGGTGTGGGGGTGTGGGAGTCTGGGGGTGTGGGAGTCTGTGGGATTCCATTGCCCCATACTCCCATACTCCCATACCCCCACACTCCCACACTCCCTGGCCCTGCCTGACGCCTGGCACCTAACACTTGGCAACTGGTAAGATCAAGAAGCGTGTTGGACCTCCAGATTTTGAAGGAATGCGTCTGAATCAGTGAACAAAAACAAAGTCCTGGTGGCCGGCTTCCTGGCCGCTACCGTTGTTGCCGGCATCTTGCTTGGCAATGCTGTCTTCTCATCACGTGCTGGTCAGCCGACGCCGACTCCACCGGGGCAGCCCCCACTGCCGGATGACGGAATCGCAGCGATCAGAACTTCGCTGCCTCTGTTCTGCAGAATCGACTCACACTACACTCGGGGATCCGAGCCGGCTCACGGCGGAGTCGAGATGCTGACTAAGCTTGGAGTTCGGAGTATTGTCGATTTACGGTCTTCTTACGATCGTACAGACGAGATTCGGATTGCCGCCGAGCGGGCCGGCCTTACTTACTACTGGCTGCCATTGAGTGTGTGGGAGCCGCCGAACGACAAACAGGTGAGCGAGTTCATGTCACTGGTAAGCGACATGTCGAGGGGACCTTTCTTTGTCTTTTGTACAGACGGTCTCCATCGGACGGGTGAGATGACCGCAATCTATCGGATAGTCCACGACAACTGGGACATCAAGCGCGCGCTGGCAGAGATGGATGAGATAGGTTTCAACCCCTATTACTACTCGCTGCGGAACTATGTCTGGAGCTACGCACGCAGGTTCCGACCGGGCTCGGTCAATAATAAGGAAAGGATTTCAGGCCGACAGGCGAGCTAATCCCGATTCCAGTTCGGAGCGAAGGCCTCTTGCGACGGGGGGATAGTTGGGGCCGAAGCGTCGTCCTGAAATTCCGCGCCGACCATATACCGGCCATCGGCTGGCTGCGCATGGCGTACTACGGCTTTGACTACGTATAGTCCTTCATGAAAGCCATGACTTCTCAGGGCCAGCGGCATGGGGAGTTCGAGAAAGAATACGGTCCCGGGTTCAGGGTAATGCTTCAACTGAATCTTGATGCCGCTACGGCTGACGTCCAGCGTCTCCGTTACTTCTTGCCAATCGTTGGTATCCGAGCTGACACGAACCGGCAGGCGAAGCGCAAGCCGAGCAGCTCCTCTTCTGTCCGCGACCTTCGGCGCGTCCAGCTCGGTGCGTCCAAATGCGCTTCCCAGCCCGAATCGTTTCGAGCCATCGTTGCCCCCTGGGTTCGAGTCGGTGAAGGCCGAGGAGTCCACACGGCTGCGAAATCCCGGGAGGTGTGGCATAGGCAGCGGCTTAATCGGTCTCAGGTTGAGCAGACCGTCATATTCAACTTTTCTGCCTGGGCTCGAGAGAACCGAGAAAGCCTCGACTACCCGTAGAAAAACCTCACTGAGTTTCCAGCGCAACACTCCGTCCCCTTCGACCAGGTCCTGACACTTGAGCGGGTGGAGTTGCTCAACGGCCTTGCAGTAAGCCAGGCGCACTCTCTCTATCGTCGAATCACGGCTTATGTCCAGCACCCTGTAGTGATCGGCTCCCTCTGTTATGCAGGCAAGCAGCCTTTCGACCTCAGCTCGCACTTGAGTGGCCCGACCATTCATTGCCCGATCCTGGTTCATCGTGGCAGTAGCGTTGTTGCTCGTCATCTTCTTCTAAACCCGTCTGCAGAAGGGCGGCCGTGGAGAAAACCCTGCGATGTCCGCCTATCCCGCTGCCATCTCAACCGGCATGTCCTGCCCGGTCCTCCCTGATTCGGCGGCCAACCGCTATCCTTCAACTACACGCACCTTCAAGTAATTTGTTTGCGTAGTCGCAGACTGAGTCAGGATCTAAGGAACTGACCACGACGGGGGGGCATACAAACTGTATCCCGGCTCTCTTGCCGGGGTGGTAGCTAGGCGGCCTCTTGGAACCTACGAAAGAATGATCGATAAAATAGAAACATTGTAAACATCGCTCCGATCACCACGACAAAGACCAGGTAGCTCAGCCGGCCGACGAGAGAGAACACCGCCAGGGCGCACGCTCCGCTGCCGATATAACTTATGATCGTCCACAGGAACTTCTTTCGCCAGAGTCTCAGCAGCGGTTCGCCGCTCGAGAAGGCTACGTAAGCCGCGATTAAAGAAGTTGAGATTAAGAAATAACAGATGCTGAAGAGACCCACCGCGCCTGACATGCGTAGAACAGATAGCTGCGCCCCTGGAGCCCCAAACTGATCGAACAAAGCTCTCGTTATCAGACTGGAGCCGGCCATCGCTATCGCGCAAGTAGCAACGTTGTAGAGGATCTTTTTCGGGCTCTTCGTGAGTGTTAGAGAAGTAACCACCCCGTCCGCCACAGCGGCGATGACCCCCGCACTGGGACCGAACAGCACCACACACGACATCGTCACAATGTCGCCAAGGGTTACTGTCGCTTTGATGCCGGGAATGCGAACGGTACTCACCGGAGCCAGGAGCAACGCCAGCACGATCATCATCAACCAGGCGTGCTCGGCGACCGCTGCCTGGCGAGTCGCTGCTGCAACCACAGCCACCGTCCCTGCCACTACCACTATTACGGTCAGCGGCATCACTGCGGATAGATTTTTTCGGAGAAGTTAGTTGACATCTTTCCTGGTCTCCGCTCCTTGCACGACTTGCCGATTAGCAATTCCCAGCCAGCCGAGCCTCTCTGTTAGGAGCAGCAATCCCAAACTGTAGATCCAGGTACACAACACATTCCGGGCGCGCCTCGAGCCACAAGGCAGCATAAGCTCCTTGTTCCCTCAATCAATATTGAGCGTTGTGATTTACGGTGAAGCCTACTGGGCGACCGCGATGTTCATCAGAGCGGTACGTCGTCCGGCACCTCTGCCATCGCATTACCCAGGTCGCCATTTGCGGGTACGGACATGGCGATCGCTGCAGCGGCAGTTCCCTGCAAGACGCTATCCGAGAGGATCACGCCATCCATTGCCATCACGCCGTCTGCCAACAGCACGCCGTCTGACAACAGCCCTCCGCTCAAAGAAAGTGTGCCACTCGACAGAAGTGTCCCGTCGGATAGCAGCACTCCGTCGGAGAGCAATACGCCATCCGAAAGCAACACCCCATCCGACGATAGCACGCCATCCATACACATCACCCCATCCGACAACAGGACTCCGTCACTCTGATAGATTCCCTGGAACAGGGTGACCAGATTCTGTCCTGTAATGACATTCCAGCGCTGGACTAAGCCACCACCCCACGCAAAGGTTTCCGAGGCTATAGAGGTTGACTGTGTGGGATTAGAGAGAAGCAAGGAAGTCCCGAGGGTGGGATTCACAAGGTCCTGCTTAATCAAGCCGGCTAATCGAACCGCTCCCTCGACGTTTAAGAGCCCCGCTCCCTGTTCCAGGTTGTCATAACCGGCAATCGGTTTAGCGGTGTATTCCAGAGCCGCCTTCACCAGATTTGGCGTAAGGGTCGGATTTCGTTGAAGCAGGAGTGCGACTGTTCCGGCGACTACCGGACTCGACATGGACGTTCCGCTCAGACGCATCATACCTCGCGTCGGGTCCGTGGTGCCTGTGGAAACATTTAGCGTCGGATTATCCGTCACCAGCCGGTTGTTCGGGGACTTCGCCGCAATTAGCTTGTTTCCCGGAGCGACCAGATCGGGCTTGATCATATTGTCGTAGTGCCGTACGCCGGAGACGTCGGTGTAGTAGCCTCGGGTCGGGCCTCTCGAGCTGTAGGAAGTTATCCCGTCGTCGGAGCGGGGGTTTGTTCCGAAAGTATTGGCGGCCCCAACCGTTATCGCGGAGGGCTCGATGCCGGGAGAGTGTATGCCTCCATATACTTTGGCCCCATTCGCGTCCTTGCCGAAATTCCCAGCAGCCACGCAGACGACGATTCCCGCGTTGAAAGCTCTCCTCACCGCCTGGCAAATCGGATCGTAAAAATAGGAATCAACAGCAGTGGTTCCGAGGCTGATATTCATCACTCTTATGTTGTATGAGGCCTTGTTCGATATGCACCAGTCTATGCCCGCGATAACCGCCGAACTCGATCCCCCTCCTTGAGAGTTGAGGACTCTCACGTTGATCAGATTTGCCGCTGGAGCCATGCCCGTGTACGCCCCGCTGGAGATAACGGAGTTACTGGCCGCCAGAGAGGCCACGTGAGTGCCGTGGCCGTAAGGATCATCGATCCGACCCTCGCCGGTGAAATCGACGTTTGCTATAACCCGCGCGGTAGTGAGTGACGCGTGATTAGCATAGATTCCCGAGTCGAGCACCGCTATGCCTATGCCGGAGCCGTTTATCGTTCCGGCAGTACCGTAGTACCTCGCCTGATCTGCGCCCGTTGTCAGCTCAAGGTGACCGACTCCGCTAAGGTGAGTCGGCCTGTCGAGAGAGATGTAGCGTACTTCAGTCTTGCCGGCCAAGGTGTTGAGCGACCGAAACGGAATCTTTAATGAGAACGCATCGACATTCGTGTATCCCTTGGTTACCA
>DASYSA010000378.1:0-7312 GCA_036003885.1 Blastocatellia bacterium
GCGCGGAAAAGGCAAACACCAGGGAGCCCAGCAGCGAACTTCGTCCCCCTATGCCGATTCCGGCGAGAAACAGATACATGAAGACTGCCGCAAGCATCAGCTCCGCTATTCGCGCAACAGAGTACCCGAGAGGGAGGTCGAGAAAGGTATAGAACAACAGGAACGGTGACATCGTTCGCGTAACGCCGTCAGCGTAGATCGGATGGCCCGCCATCGTGTATGGGTTCCACAACGGCTTTTCGTGATCTCGATAAGTCTGAACAACGAAGTAGTCGCGCGTGATGTAGGTGTCGGTCAAATCGGTGCGGTTATACTGATAGTCGGATTGCTCGGCAGAATAGCCCCATGGAAGCTGGTTGTTCAGGGCGGCGACATCTATCAGGGTTTCGCCGAGCAGAAAAACACGCCAGAAGAGGACGGCTACGGCGAGGACGATAAAGGCAATGTTTGTAATGTGAGTGCGACTGCTTGTTGGAGATATCAAGCTCACCTTTATTGGGCCGCGATCCGCAGATTACGCAGATGACACAGATGAAAAAAAGGACCGTCGAACAATAGAGTGTTCTTCCGTTGTTTCTGCGTCGTCTGCGTAATCTGCGGATTGTTCTTCCGTAGCTTCTGCGTCATCTGCGCAATCTGCGGATCACAGATACCCGAGACTTCGGAGTTTCTCTTCGACCATCTCCTCTTCCGAGTCAGACAAGCCGGCATCGTCTGTCTTGACTGGTCCTTCAGCGGAATCTCGACGCAGAGGATGACTCGCGCGAAAGTCATCCTCGCACAGCTCTTCAATTACGCGGCCGTCAAGATCGGCGGGCACGGGAAGACCGGCCAGATGCATCAGCGTCGGAACGAGATCATAGACAACGGGGTCGTTCAATGAAGCGGAAGTTCGTATGCACGGACCTTTGCAGATCAGAATCCCTTGCGGTCGGTGGTCGCCGCTCCACCAGAAGCCGCGAGCCTGGACTTCAGCGGGCGGGTCGCCAAAGCGGGCTTCTGGATTCCACTGAACGTACAGGTCGCTCGCACGCTCGGTGAATGGTCCCGCATATGCTTCATCTCGACGTACGACTCTCGCGACTGCCGGCACACCGCGAGGATCGGTCCACGCGCTTAAGCCCTCCGAGATTCGCCCGCAGACCGAATCGTAATCGCTGAAAGGGACGATGCCGGCTGCATTCCGCGCTTCGAGGTTGACGTTTATCACGTGGCGCCCAGGCTCGGCATATGCGACTGTACGGCTCCAATCGATCGAGGAATAGAACCCGTCTTTTTCAATGGCTTGAAGCCTCTGCATTCGCTCTGCGCCCACGCCGGCTTTGATCTTCTCTCGCAAAGCCGGCGGCAACAGGCTTCGGGCCGCGCGCCGGCCTCCGGCAATGACTGATGCCCGCTTTTCCGCGCTGCCCTTGCGAGACATGAAGCTGTTGTCTTCGAGCCACGCGGCAAGATGGTACGATGCCTGGGTGTGCGGTCCCATTCCATGATCCGAGATCACGTAGACCTGAGTTTGGTCGTCGGTATGAACCAGGAGTCTGGTGATCGCCTCGTCGAGCGCGCGATAAATGGCAAGCAGGGATTTACCGGAGGCCTCGTTTGAATGTCGATCACTGGATTCAAATTGGCTCCACAGATTATGGCCCGCCCAATCGCTTGCAGTGAAAACAGTCATGAAGAAATCTACCGGATGAGACTCGAGTAAGAACTCGGCGGCCCCGACCTGCGTCTCGGTCAATTTCAGCCAGGCGCCCGCAGCCTCATCCGCGCGGCCGGCGCTCATCAAATCCCCGAGTCCGTTCGGGGTGAAGTTGTAGGCGGGAAAGCGGCCAAGCAACTCGGCACGAAGCTCCTTGGGACAGAATGCGCTGTCGTTGAGGGCGGGAGCATCGAGTCCGCTGATCGCGAAGCCGCCGGCGCTGCACTGAGCGGGATAGGTCATCGGCACGTTCAACAGCCCCGAGGTCAACTCGTGACGTGCGAGATGAGAAGTGATCAACTGGCCGGTGCGATCTCCGCCCTTGAAGAAGAGCTGTCGCCCGGTTGCGAAGTCGCGGTCCGAGAAAACGAAGAGACCGTGGCGGCCGGGGTTCAATCCGGTGAGAATCGAGGTCCACGAGGACGCGCTATGCATGTTGGGGGTTGAGCGCAGAGTGGAGTGCGAGCCTTCGCGCATCAGGCGTGCGAGAGCAGGCAGGTATCCGAGATCGGCCCAGGGCTTAACCAGGTCCATCGTAGCGGCATCGAGGCCGATGACCAGAATCTTAGGTTTCATTAAGCGCTCACTCGATATAGCCAAGAGCCCGCAAGCGCTCCCGCAGCTCAGCCTCTTCGCCCGAGGTGTACGCTGGCCCCGCGAATGCCGCGTCCTTCGCTTCGGTCCGGTATGAGCTGCCTTGTTCCGTTCGCACAACTGGGTCGCTGAAAATCTCTCCCAGCAAGCGGCCGTCCATATCAGTGGTCAGGGGACAACCCAGCGACGCAAGAGCAACCGGACCCACATCGCGCAGGTTCGGCTGCAGCTCGAAGTTCGCACCGCTCTCGATCCCCTTCCCCCAGGCGATGAATATGCCATCTCGTGAGTGAGTGCCTGTCGTAGAGTCCGCGGGAACGATGACTTCACCGTAGCTCGGGCGTTCGTTGTAGACATACTCGTCGCGTCGCGGCACCATCACGAGGTCAGGCAAGCGATCCGCCCCTCGGCCGTTGAACGCCTCTTCGCGACTCATCACTCGTTCAAAGACCGGCAAGCCATCCGCCGGCGACACAAGCTCCAGGAGCACATTTCGAGCCTCGTCGACCACAACCTGGAAATCGCTTTCTCGAACTATGCCATGGCTCTCGCGCCCGTCAAGATTCACCCACACCCCTTTGTCTTGTGCGAAGAATGCTCGAGTGCGCGACCATTCGATCTCATCGAGAAAGGCGCTTCCATACTGAACCTTTCGATCCAGGACGTTGCCGCTCGAGTCCGTCGTTCCGAGCCGGCGGGCGATCTTCTGTTTGAGTGTCTTGAACGTGGCCCGACTCCGCCGGGAGCCGGGAGATTTGAATGCCAACAGTCCTCGCTCTGCCAGCAGTTCGTTCACCCGAACCTCGAACAGCTCCGAGCAGAAACCGTGATCGGAGACCACGAAAACTCTAGCCTCCCCGGGGAGATCCCCTATCAACCTGCCGACCGATGCGTCCAGCCGTTTGTAGACTTCGTGTATAAACTCGCGGAACTCAGGCGGTGCTGCGGGATCGTGCCTTGGGTGCCTGGGATCCATATCCGCCCAGAAATCGTGCTGGGCACGATCCAGGACCGAGAAGACTACCATCAGGAAATCCCACTCTCCTCGTGACATCAAGAATCGCGTTGCACGCTCGTGCATGTCACTTGCTCTCAGGAACTCCTCGGCACGCGCGTGCTTGTCCGGACTGCGGCCGGGTTCGATGATGTAATCCGGCAACGCGGCAAGGACCTCCTGCTTGAGAGATCCCGGGTAGGTGAAGTCCGATGCAAGGCCGGGAGTGAGCATCCCGGTTATCATTTCGCCGGCGAGCGGCTCGGGCGGATAAGTAGTCGGCACGTTGATGACGAGTGAGCGCCCTCCGTGCCGGCCCAGCAGATCCCACACCGGCCGAGTCATTATGTCTCGGCCGCTCATTGCCCTGACGTTGTAGCTGGAGGGATTCTTGATGAAAGGCGAGAAGACCCCGTGCATGCCTTCGCTTGTGCCGGTCGTGCAACTCGCCCATCCGGGAAAGCTGTTAGGCAGAATGGTGGATCGAAGCGGCGCACTCGAACCTTCGCGCATCAGTCGCGAAAGGACCGGCAACCGGCCGGCTTGCGCAAGCGGTCTGATGATGTCGAACGTCGCTCCGTCCAGTCCGATGATTACTGTCTTCATGGGGTCTGACTGCTCTGAGCATGAGTTGCTGCAGCGCTCGCAACCAGGATAGCGAAGACACAGACTGCTTTGTGCATTTCCCGCTCCTCTTCTGAGAATCGCGCGGCTTGCGGCTCAACCCCGTTTGTACATAGAACGGCCGTCCATACCCTCGGGCACGGCGAGGCCAATCGAATCCAGCAATGTTGGAGCTATATCGGTTATGTGAGGTTTGTCTTTCCTGAGATCGGTCGCCGGAGCGCTGATGAAGAGCGTCGAGTCATCCTGCGTGTGCATGCCGGTAAAGACCTCGCGATCCATTAACTGTTGCTTGTTTACCGCGCCCTTCAGGTCGTAGCCATAGACCGACTGCACGCACAGATCGGGGGCCCGATCGATGCACGGCCCGGCAAACAGCTCATCCCGCTCGTATATTCGTTTCACGATAGAAGCCCGGTCAACGCTGATCTCCGACAGACCCTGCTTGATCTCGTCCAGGATCTGCCTTGAGTCGGATTGCCCCAGCGTGCCGTTGGGATATCGCCCTTTCATGTTGAGATAAATGCGGCCCGGATCGAGCGCGAAGGCCTGGGAGCCTTCGGCGATGTCTTCGATCGAGCTCGCATTCTCTTTCAGCTTAAGGTAACCGTGGTCGAGCAGCCAGCGATTCAGATAGACCTGCTGTTTGATCGGCGTGAAACCGTGGTCGCTCATTATCAACAGCGTTTCGTCGCGCAGCCGATCGGCTATCAGGCCCAGAAAACTGTCCACCTTGATGTAGAACTCTCGAAAAGCTGAGTGATATTTGTGAGACGCATCCTCAATCGAATCCATGAAGAAGTGTTGTAAGCGGTCGGTCTCGGTTATGACGCCGATGAACAGGTCCCACTGCTGGTTGTCGAACAGGTCGAGCAGAACCGCGACGCGGCGCTCGAGCGTCTCGAGCACATCCTCCATCAACGCGTCGTGGGACTGCCTGACCTTTCGCGCGTCGACGTCAATGCGGTAGTCCATCGCTTGCAGCCTGGGCACAAGATCAGGCGGATAGGTCGCTTTGTTCAGGTCGACGGCGACGAAGCCGGAGATGAGGATTCCGTTCAATGCCTGCGCGGGATAAGTCGAAGGCACATTGATAACCACTGACCGCAGGCCCGCCCGACCGGCAACGTCCCAGAGAGTCTCGCTCTTAATATGGCGTGAGTTGGGAAAATAGATCTTATAGCTATTGGGTTGCAGGTCGAGAAAGCCATACACTCCGTGCCGGCCCGGATTCGCTCCGGTCATGAACGACGTCCAGGCTACCGAGGAGATGTCGGGAATTGAGGTGTCCATCTGGAGCAACGATCCACGGCTGGCGATCTCGGCCAGTCGCGGCATTGTGCCGTCCTCGATGAAGCGCCGCGCGAGCGTATATGGAGTTCCATCAAGTCCGATCAGCACAGCGCGCTTCTTTGAAGCTTTGTCATTTGTCATTTGTCATTTGTCACACGTACCCTAGCGCTTCCAGTCTTCGCCTTACTTCCTCCTCGTCTTCTTCACTGTAGCCCTCGGGTTCAACGGCTACGATCAGCCGCATCTCCTCGAGCCTGGCGAGTATGCGCGCGGCGCTCTGCTCCGGCGTCTCGCGGTCGGTCCGCACCACCACCTCCGCCGTCAGCGGTTCTTCATAAGGATCATCAACTCCGGTGAAGTTCTTGATCTCTCCCGCCATAGCCTTCTTGTACAGCCCCTTAACATCGCGTTCCGCCAGGACTTCGATCGGGCAATTTACAAATACCTCGACGAACGAACCTATCTGACTCCGCACTTCGTCTCGGACTTCACGATAAGGCGAGATAGCCGCGGCTATCGCTATCACATCGTTTCGCGTGAGCAGATTGCATACGAACCCGATCCGTCGGATGTTAGTGTCCCGATCCTCCTTCGAAAAGCCTAGACCCCTGGACAGATTAGTGCGAATGATGTCCCCGTCGAGCACTTCGACCTTGTGCCCGCGTGACTTCAGCCTGGTCTCAATGATTCGCGCGAGCGTAGTCTTGCCCGCGCCTGAAAGCCCCGTGAACCAGAGCGTGAACCCCTGTTGTGCCATCCTCAATCCCCCGGAAATAAACTCGGCCCGACAATTCTATTAGCAAAGCCGTCAATTGCGCAAAGTTGTGAATATACACGCCTCTTGAGAAATGCGAAATGCGAATTTCGAAATTCGAAATGCGGGCGCAATTCGCAATTCGCAATTCGCATTTCGCATTTCTCAAGAGGCGTGCTTATCCAGCCAAGTCGAGACGCGGTCGAATATCTGCTGCTTCTCGGGTTCATTGAATAATTCGTGATAGTAGCCCTGATAGATCCCCAACTCCTTATCCTTCGACCCGAGATGCTCGAAGAGTTTCTTGGTCGCCTCGACCCTTGCGAGCTTGTCCTCTGTCCCGTGCATCACCAGAAGCGGCACGGTAATCCGAGGCGCCCACTGCTTGATCTCCACCATCGCCTGTGTGACTTCAGTAAACCATCGCGGGCTCACGACTCGATTCACCAGCGGGTCTGCCGCGTACGCCAGGCCAACCTCCGGGTCGCGGCTTAACACTGCCGGGTTTATCTCGTTGCCCAGCCGCAAGCGCGGCGCAACTCGGGCGCCTACTCTCGCGATCATCATCTTGTGAGCGGGAACCCGAACGGCTACTTCAATGAGAGGCGCGGACACGACGGCCGCCGCAATTGGCTTTCGCTCTTTCGCAAGATACCTGAGCGCGATCAGCCCTCCCATACTGTGACCCAGCAAGAAGAGATCACGAGTTTGCCCTCGACTGCGAACAGATAAGAGGACGCGATCGAGGTCGTCTTCGTATTCGTCGAATCGGTCGACGTGCCCGGGCAGACCGTCGGACAGTCCATGCCCTCGATGATCGTAAGCCGTCACACTGTATCGGTGACGGATCAGATGATCGGTGAGCGCGGCATAACGTCCGCTGTGCTCGCCGAACCCATGCGCGATGACAACTTCTCCGCGCGAGCGTTCCACTTCGTGGCGGCGAACGTAGAGCCGCAAACCATCGGACGCGGTAACCGTCTCTTCGATGAAAGTCATAAGGAGGCCCTCCAATGGCGACCTCGCCGGATCGTCTGAAGGTGACGTGGGAGCAATTGCGGCGATCTACTCGACGAAGAGCGTAGAGGCTCCGTCGCCGGTTTGCAAGCAGGCGGCGGTAGTCATGAACTCAATTGCTTCCAGGCCGCGGATCGCTTACCGGCGAGGCGCCCGTCAGGTCGACTCTCTCAGTCTGGCTCGTGTAAGATGCTCGCTCGCCGAAAAGACGGGGAACGCTGGAAACCCCACCGACCCGAAGGAATTCAACGGATGAGAGATGACGATGGAGGAGAACCATAGTGACGGACGTGAAAGGTCTTTTCGACTTGTCAGGCAGAGTAGCACTGGTGACTGG
>DASYSA010000379.1:0-5493 GCA_036003885.1 Blastocatellia bacterium
TGAAAAGGTTCGGACAGGGCAATCCTCTGAACGTCAGATTCGATCCATCGGTACCTCCCCGAATCGGTTTTAGCTTCGGAGTAACCCCGGCCTTTCGCGTCGCCTCCATGGCGTGTTCGGTCAACTGCGGATAATCCTTCAAGACCTCTTTCATGTTCTTGTAATTTTCTTTCACATCGACGGAGATCTTGACGTCGGGATACTTTGCGCCCGTCTCCACAGCCATCTTCCTGAGCAGCGCTTCCTTAGCATCCAGGCCGCTCACATCAAAATCGCGGAGCAGTATCTTTAGAGTGGACTGTTCAACGTCGGCCACTCCGGTGTAGGGATGCACAAAGCCGACACGTCCCTCAGTAGTTTCGGGAAGCATGTCTTTAGGAAAGCGCGCCAGGTAATCTGCAAGCGCGTACATCGCATTCACCATCACGCCCTTCGCCGTGCCCGGGTGGGTGCTTTTGCCTTTGAAGATGACCGTGCCCGTTCGCGCGCTCCAAGTCTCGTTGCTGATATCTCCCAATTCTTCGCCGTCCACGGTGTAAGCGAGTTGAGCGCCGAATCCCTTAATGTCGAACTTATCGATCCCGCCTCCCACCTCTTCATCAGGAGTGAAGGCGACGGCTATGGTGCCGTGTTTGATTTGAGGATTCCGGATCAACAGATCGACCATCGTCATTATCTCCGCGCAGCCGGCTTTATCGTCCGACCCAAGCAGAGTCGTGCCGTCGGCCGTTATGATGTCGTCCCCGATCAATTCTTTGAGGTCGGGGTTCTTTGCGACGGTGATAACTTGCGAAGAATCTCCGGGCAGCACGATATCTCCGCCCCGATAGTTCTTATGAATGATTGGATTCACATTCTGGCCGGACACGGCAGGAGATGTGTCCATATGAGCGATGAATCCTATGACCGGCGCGCTTGAGTTGTCAGCCAGGTTGCCGGGGATCGTGGCGTAGACGATGGCGAACTCGCTCACACGGACATTTTGCGCGCCAAGCTCCTTCAATTCTTTTGCCAGCAGTTTTGCGAGGTCGAACTGTTTGCTGGTGCTTGGGACAGTCGTCTGGTCTTCTTTCGACTGGGTGTCTATCTTCGCGTAGCGGAGAAAGCGATCAATCGCCTGCTCTCGAGGCGGCTTCACCTGGGCGCTTGCAACAGAGGTTAGAAGTAAGATGGCTGCTAAGGTCAATCTTGATTTCATATCAATTCCCTTGTGGGTATATCACGGAGAACATGTCGAGCAGTTTCCCGGCTGGTTGAACCAATGTTGAATATACCACAAGGAGGATCAGTCAGTCGGCCCCAATGGAAGTGCTCTGGTTCCGGCCGCCTCGCAAGCCGGAGGACCAGGATGACCAGGCGACACTCAACATCGGGCGGGGACAATTCGTTGTCTTGATGGGTCGCATGAATGAGTGGCAAATAGGGTACGTCGCTCCAAGCGGCACCTACCACAGGCTGAAGAGCAAAGGCTTGAGTGCGCTGCAACGATCGGTCGCTTCTACGGTGCCCTGGTTGGCTGACCGCATCGAGCTCCTGAATGACTGGCATCAGGTCAATGTGCTCGCAGTTGAAGCGAGTCGCTTGATTCAATGGCACCGCCCCGGACTTCTGCTTATTGGTGATGCGGCGCATGTGATGCTGCCTGTGGGTGGGGTGGGCATTAACTGTGCGATCAGTGATGCCGTGGAAGCTGCGAATGTCCTTACCGAACCCCTCCGGGTCGGCCGCGTTCAGGAAGATAATCTCGCAGAGGTTCAGCGGAGAAGAGAGCTGATCACACGTATCATCCAGGGATTTCAGACTCTGATTCAGAAGCGCATACTGCGGTCCCCATGAATCGGGGACGCCTTTCAACCCCCCTCTTCCGCTGCGGATGATCCTGCGAGTGCCGGGGCTTCGCAACATACCTGCACGCTTGATCGCGTTTGGCGTACGGAGGGTTCGGCTCGAACATCCATAAAAGGGCCAGCCACGAATCTCACGAATGATTTGTGTAAGATTCGTGGAATTCGTGTGATTCGTGCCCAGGCCGGCGAGTCTACAACACCTCGCGGCGGAGTTGAGGGAAGCCCTGGACACTTTGCTCAGCAGGTAATCGCCATAGGTCCCGCTGAAGTCGTGAACGCTTGCTCGATCCCACCGCTCATTCATGTCGTCATCCAGGCTCACTCTGATCGGCTTGACCTCAGCGTTGAAATTCGGGTCGAAGAAAAATGGAAATGAAAGCCGGTCGTGTTCCGGTGGTCTCTTGACCCGGTGAGGCGTCGAACGATACAAACCTCCGGTCATCCGGTCGAGCATATCGCCGATGTTGCAGACGAAGGAGCCCGGAATCGGACTCGCTTCAACCCAGCCCGACTTCGACTTCACCTCCAGGCCGCCCGTTCTGTCCTGGTTTAGAATCGTGAGCAGTCCGTAGTCGGTGTGTTCGCCCACTCCCCAACTCTGGTCTTCAGTCATCCGTGCGGGCTCCGGCGGGTAGTTGAAGATGCGAAACAGAATCAGCGGGTCGTTTGTATACCGCTCGTCAAAGTACGACTCGTTCAATCCGAGGCTAAGCGCGAGGCCTTCCATCATCGCGTGTCCAAGGCTGGTCATCGCGGCAATGTACTCGAGAACTGTTTCTCGAAACAGAGGGATGTTCGCCGGGAAGAGATTGGCTCCGTGCATCGGCGTCCCTGACCTCACCTCCGGATGATCGTCCGTCAACTCCGAACCGAAATAGAGGCCTTCCTTAAGGTCAGGCTTACCGGAAGTCAGTTCGCCGGCAACGGGAAAGTAGCCCCTCCAGGCCCTGCCGCCCTTCTCCATCCGGATGTCGAGCTTCGCCTCGAGATCCTGAGCAAAGAACTTGCGGCTCAGATCCTCCAGGCGCAGGTGAAGGTTCTCATCCACTCCGTGCCCGATGATGTAGAAGAACCCTGATTCGCGGCAGGCGCGCTCGATCTGAGCCGCGACTTCACGGCGATCGCCCGCGCGGGTCACCAGGGGCTCGACGTCTATGATGGGAAGTCTTGAGAAGTCACCCGGCATCGAGAAGGCCGCCGTGCGAAGATTTCGTAGGTTCAACCCCTGATCTCGATCCTTAAATTCTTGCCTAAAGCTTTGGCGTACTTTTGGATTGTCGACAAACGAATGTCCTCGGCGTGATTCTCGATTCTCGAGATTGCCGCCCTCTTTGTTTTCAATCTCCGTGCGAGGTCATCTTGAGTCATCCCGGCCTTCTCGCGTGCCCGTCTGAGCAGGACCCCGACTTTGAAATTGGAGTAGCCAACCTCGAAGCCTTCAGCGAATTTGGGGTCTAGGCGCTTACGTTTCCTGACGTATCTTTCAAGATCACTCATTGATTCTTACTCCTGTTGAGGTACTCCCGCCGTCTTTGCTCGGCCAATCCAATCTCTCTGGGTGGAATCTTCGGGGTCTTATTCGCGAATCAGATCTGTCGGCCCAAAAAGTTGACAGGTGCGAAGGCCATTCTCACGCGACATCAAGCAGCGCTTTCGGGTTGCGTTCGGCGATGAGCAATAGTGTGCGAGCCGCGCCCGACGGCGCCCGGCGGCCTTGCTCCCAATCCTGAAGCGTGCGAATCGATACACCGAGCAGTGTAGCGAAGCGCTCTTGCGAAAGCCCCGTCTTTTCGCGAATGCTCGCGACACTGGGAAGATTCACAACGCGTCCGTGCTGGCCGCGCTTAATCTCTCGCAGGCCTTGCAGAATCTCGCGGCCGATGTTTCGTGTTGCCTTAGGCATTCTCAATCTCCTCCCGAATCTGCCGAAGCAAATGCGCCGGTATGTTCTCGATGACATTCTTTGGATACATTGTCAGCATTCAGATTACGCCGTCCGCCCGCTTTAAATAGTAGATGACTCGATATCCGCCACGCTTACCTCGACTAGCAGCACGCCATCGAAGCTTCCTCACTCCGCCCGTCCCTGGAATCACCGGGCCGCTCGCCGGGTCGGAGGCGAGAAACCACTGAAGCTCACTGTACTCGTCGTCGGTGAGATACTCCTGAACGAGCCGGGTGAAAAGCTTCGTTTCGATGAAGCTGAACACTCCTCAAGTATACGGCTTTGCCGTACTCCGTCAAGGTGGCGCGTCAGTACTGGACCGGTTGACGTTCAGAGGGACCAAATGAGTCTTCATGTTCTTCGCTGCCGGCTCATGGGAGTGAACCGACTATTCATCTGGTGGAGAACATAGGTAAGACTCAGCACGGGGAATCAGTGTGGATCTCAAAATGAGTTCGCGAAGGGCTTAGGTTCGCCGCTTTCGGCGTAACGAAGACTCGCTGCGTCGGGCAGCTGTGGCAATCAACAACTCCCGTATCCACGAGTGCGCCGCATCATGATCGAAACGTTCGTGCCATAACATTGTCAACCGGAATGGCGGAACCTCAAGCGGCACAGGCAGCACCTGCAAATCAAGCTCAGCGAACTGTTGCGCCAACCGCTCAGGCACCGTAGCAATCAAGTCGGAAGCCGCGACGACGAAAGGCGCACTGGCAAAATGCGGTACGAGCAAGGCCACCCGCCGCGACAATCCCTGCTGCTCAAGCAGCGTGTCAATCAAGCCCCCGGACTGCGATTTGTAGAATACGGCAACGTGCTGCGCCGCCACGTATTGTTGCAAACTTATCTCGTCGTGTATCTCGGGATGTTTGGCGGACGCGATGCACACATTGTGCTCTTCCCACAGCACTGCCGAACGAATCCCGCCCTCCAACGTCAACACATCGGGGAAGAAGCCAAGGGCCAGATCAAACGAATCGGCCAGATCTACTGCGGTGGGCGGATGAAACAAGTTGCGCGGACGATATACGTGCAGCGTCACCTCGGGCGCCTGTTGCTGCAACCCGGCGCTTACCCACGGCAACAGCAGTAACTCCACATAATCGTTCGCCAAAACATGAAAGATTCGTTGGGAAGCGGCTGGATCAAAGGCCGGGCGCTCTTCCATCGCGCCGCGCAATTGGGCCAGGGCGGCGCGCACCGGGACGATCAAGGCCTGGGCGCGCGGCGTCGGCAGCATCCCGTCCGGCGTGCGAACGAGCACCGGATCATCGAAGGTTCGCCGCAATCGTGCCAGGGCGTTGCTCAGCGCCGGTTGGCTCAAGCCTACACGTTTGGCCGCGCGAGTGACGTTACGCTCGTCCATCAACGCCTCGAAGACCAGCAGAAGGTTCAGATCAATCGTTTGCAGATTCATATGCTGAATGGCGGATAGTATCACAACCCATCAGCCCGGCGGCGCTGCGGCGGTCAATCCGAAACGGCGTCGGCCCAGCAATTACAACCGCTAACGTGCGTGTTGCCAGGACCGGCACTTCGCCCTGTCGGACCGGATTCCGGGCAGTCAGGCAACTGCGCCAGCCGGCTACTTCACAGGGTGAATGACGGATATTCATACAATCCATCAAACTGCCCAGCGTATACGGCGTATGCTATGACAGGTGTGATAATTGCCAAACGCCGCTTTGGTCAAGTTCAAAG
>DASYSA010000380.1:0-14852 GCA_036003885.1 Blastocatellia bacterium
TTCGGGTTTCGCGAAACCCGAAACTCGAAACTCGAAACCTTTCTTGCTTGCATCACCATCCTCGTTTGCGTATTCTGAATAACGACCGCGGAAGACGTAACGACGAAGGCTCCCGCACCGCTCGGTCGAATGTCGTTCGACGGAGATAAGCCTTGCGCACGCGCCTACCCACGAACCGGCCTCGGAAGGGATTCGCGCATATCAGGCCGATCGCAGGCTTAGCATTACTGCTTTGAGTGGAAGAAGAGATGCTGAAGCAACGAAAAGAACGCTCGGGTGATTTTGGCCCGGATGTGCAGATGACCCCACGCCAGATGCTGCTCAGGATTATCGAGATAGTCTCGGGCGAAGGGATCACCGAAGACAAACTGGAAAAAATCCTGAGGGCTGCAGAAACAATCGCCGGGGAAAAAATTGAAAATTGAAAATGGAAAATTGAGAATAGACACTTGATATGATCTCTCCATTTTCAATTCTCCATTCTCCATTCTCCATTCTCACTTCTCTCCGGCCGCTCGTGTTTTCTCCTCGGACTCGACCTCTTCTCTATCACCAAGCAAAGCCTCAAGCGCGACCCGCAGAGTCTGAAACTGAAACTTGTACCCGGACTGCTGCGCTACCTTCGGAATCACTCGCTGGCTTGCCAGGAGGATGTCGGCCATCTCACCCATTGCAAGTCGTAAGACAAACTCCGGCGCTCTCAGGAAGGCCGGCCGATGTAATACCCGCGCAAGCTCACGCGTGAACTCGGCATTGGTAACCGGCTCAGGCGCAGTCGCATTCATCGGACCCGAAAGCGAAGGCGAAAAAAGAGCGTGGCGGAGAATGCCTACCATATCGGCTATGTGAATCCAGGAAAACCACTGGCTGCCGGCACCCAGCGGCCCGGCCACTCCCAGCTTGAAAGCCGGCAGCATCTTTTTGAGCGCTCCTCCATCAGTGCCGAGCACGACGCCGGTTCGGATGCGAACCACTCTCATTGGCAGACCGATTGCCCGCTCTGCCTCTGTCTCCCACTCCAAACATACCTCGGTGAGAAAGCCCTTGCCTGCCGGCGAGTACTCGTCGACCGCTTCGTCCCCTCGGTCGCCGTAGAATCCGATGGCCGAACCGCTGATCAGACTAAGCGGTTTCGGTACGGCCTGGCGAAGGCCTTCGACCAGATGACGGGTGCTGATCACCCTCGAATCTCTGATGCGTCGTTTCTGTTCCCTCGTCCAGCGTCGAGCGGCGATGGGCTCGCCCGCGAGGTGAATCACCGACTGGGCATCCTGAAGGGCTTCCAAGGGAGGAGGTCCGACAAGCGGGTCCCATTTGTAAGCCGCCGCGGCTGCGAGTCCCCGAGCGACTTCAGGTTTGCGGGAAAGCGCGACTACGGTATGTCCGTCATTTGTCAGCGATCGGCAGAGGCTGCGGCCTATCAGCCCGGTAGCTCCGGTGACCACTATCTTCATGGGACCTCCTTCGTACCTCAGGTATCGAACAGTCCATTGTAGCTTAACCCGCAGATCCCGGCTCGGCCAGTCCGCGCGATAAGACCTGCCTTACATGCGCGAATCGGTAACATACTCCCTGATTATTACTGTTGTCGCTCAGGCGGTTCCGGCATACCATGTAGGCCGCTTTGTACCATGCCCTGCCCTCGCTATCCGATCGACCACGAAAGGAAAGCAGAATGAACCGACTGATTCTAACAGCCGTCCCTGTTGCGCTCGCAGTACTCGCGTGTGGGTGCGATGTAAGCAGCAGTTCGAAGCCTGAGTCTGATGAGAAGCGTCCCGCGCAGATGTCAATGATCACGGCGGCCGATGAGATTGCTGCGAGAGGCAGGCTTCAAGCGATCGTAACGGCTGAGGCCGGCTATCAGGCTACGGCCCCCGCCGGCGAGTACGCGACGCTGGACGAACTGATCTCAAAAGGAATGATGAACGATCCGTCCGCAGGCAAGCTGGCCCGATATCGTTTCGAAGTGAAGGTGACTTCCCACGGCTTCGAAGCGACTGCGGTGCCTGAGAAGTACGGATTCACCGGAATCCGGTCCTTTTTCGTCGACGAGACCAGAGTGATCCGGGGTGCGGACAAGCGCGGCGCGAAGGCGACGGTATTGGATCCGGAGGTATAGTGGGAAGGCCGAAAGCTGTGTCTGGAATTCCCGCGCAGGTCAGGATCGAATAGGCGGACAGCCTCCAAACGTCCGTCAGGCAGACTGCCGAAGACCCTCTGGAGCAGGCTAATAAGTCCATCAACGGAGCTCTATCCCTGAAAAAGAGTCATTCCCGGTCTCGCACCGACTTCACAAGGACTCAACTCAATCTATCGGATTGCAGGATCCCAGCCTGTCCTGAAGGTCCCAGACAGGCATTTTTCGAGGCGGTCCCATTTGACTACGGCGCTCATTTCATGTTTCATGCTTGATTGCAAGTGCGGATTTCAAACCTTTTGGCTGTAGCGAAGAAGTAGACGTTGCCTCCAACTATTCACAAAGACGGGCGACATGCCTCAAGTCGCGTCGCTTCCCCCGTTGCCTACTGGCGGGTGGAGGGTACGCTCTTGAACCTGGGGGCGGTGCGCCCGGTCGGTTTCTTTACCTGGAACGGCCAAACCTTCACTGAACGGTGGGCCCGGCGCGGCGCATTAGCGCTGTCAGCATTGTTCAGACCTCTTCTGTACGCAACCAACCGCGGTCTTGCCACCCGAGTGCTCCACACGCTGCTGCGCGGAGTGAGCCAGGATCGGCTCGATCTGCTCGGAGAGGAATACTTCCATTACATTCTTAAACCCAAACTGAATCAAAAAAGCGTTGATAAGCTGGTGGAGTTGATTGCTTCCGAGCACGAGGTAGTGCTGGTCAGTCAGGGACTCGATCACGTCATGCGCCCGTTGGCTGAGTTCCTGGGAGTTTCCCGACTCGTAGCAAACCGCCTCGAGTTTCGTGACGGCCTTGCCACAGGGCGCCTACTGGATCCGGTCATTCGACCGAGGGGCGGCCTGGCGCGATTGCTCGACAGCCGGGTTGACGGCCAGGTCACTCCGGACAAGCTCGTCAGAGACCTCGGCTTCGAATCCAATCCCGATCAGCTCAATGGAGCCGTCGTCTCGACCAAGCGCTCCTTTCCGTCGATGACCCGTCCGCTGGTAATCTTCGATGAATTGAAGCGAATCGAGCGGCTCTCAGTTCGCCAGTCTCTGGCAGGCAAGCACATCCTTCTTATAGGAGTCACCGGCTTCATCGGAAAGGTCTGGCTGAGCAAGATTCTGAATGATGTGCCTGAGATCGGAAAGATTTATCTACTGATACGGCGCGCGCGTTCGACGACAGCGCAGCGACGCTTTGAGAGGATTGTCGAAGAGTCGCCGGTCTTTGAGGCCTTTCACGAACGCTACGGCGACGATCTTCCGAAGTTCCTCGGCGATCGAATTGAGGTTGTTGAGGGGGATGTCACCAGGCCCGGGCTTGGGTTCGAGGCTGACACTTTGACTCGTCTGGCCGGCGACCTGGACCTGGTGGTGAACAGCTCTGGCCTCACCGATTTCAATCCTGACCTGCGGGCAGCGGTCTCCACCAACGTCGACGCTACTCTTCAGCTGCTCGACTTCATTCGAAAGTGCGACCATGCCGGACTGTTGCACCTCTCAACTTGCTACGTGGTGGGGTCGAGGGATGGCCGGATTGCCGAGGATCTGAAAGTAAACTACACGCCGGCCGGGGTCCCGGGGTTTGATGCCGAAGCCGAACGCGACGCTCTTCACTCCGTGATCAGAAGACTCGAGACGCAAGCGGAGAACGAAGAGGTTACGGCTAAGCTCACCAGTCAGATTGTCGCCAAGTCGGATGAGAAGAATGTGAGCGGGACCACGCTCGAATCGCAAGTTCGCAAGGCGCGGAGCAGGTGGGTGCGCGCCCGGTTAGCCGAGGCAGGACTGCGGCGCGCCAAGGAGTTGGGGTGGCCCAACACCTACACCTTCACCAAGAGCCTCGCCGAGTCGCTGATCGCGAAACTGGGAGCCGACCTCCCGATTGCGATCGTGCGACCCTCGATTGTTGAGACCTCGACACATGATCCATTTCAGGGCTGGAATGAGGGCGTCAACACCTCGGCGCCGATCTCGTACCTGCTCGGCACCTACTTCCGGCAGCTTCCTTCAAACGAGCGCAAGTGTCTCGATCTGATTCCCGTCGATCTGGTTTGCCGCGGGATGACGTTGATCGCAGCCGCCATCATCGACCGGCTGCACAATCGCGTTTATCAGCTTGCGACCTCAGCCAGTAACCCCTGCGATATGCGACGCTCGGTAGAGCTGACGGGTCTTGCTCATCGCAAGCACTATCGAGCGCAAGACACACTTGAGCCCCGGCTGCGGTTGAGATTCGACTCGATCACTGTGTCGAAGGGGCGCTACCTTAGACTGTCGGCGCCGGGACAGAGGGCAGTGGTTCAAGCCATTCAGAGGATCAGCTCCCCCCTGCCATTGAGGCGTCCACCTCTGGCGCAGTGGGAACGCGGACTGGACCGAGTCGAGAAACTGATCGAACTCTACGAGCCATTCATTCTCGACAACGAACAGGTGTTCGAAGCCGAAAACGTCGGCCTGCTGAGCGAAGCTCTTCCGCCCGAAGAGAAGGACGCCTTTGCCTACGACGCCAGCATGATTGACTGGTGGGAGTACTGGATCAATATTCATATCCCTGCCCTGCGGAAGTGGTCTTATCCTCTAATCGAGGGCCGGCCTCTCGAGACCCGTCCGCGGCGCGCCTTTCAGATGCCCGCGCCGGCCAGCAACTTCGCTACGATTGGAAACGTAACCGGCCTCGCCGACGAGAGGAATTAAAGCGGATGGCCATCTTCATAACCGGGTCCACCGGCTACCTGGGCGCGCATGTTGCCTCGGAGTTGCTGCAGGGTCACGCGGACTCACTCAACCTGCTGGTTAGAGCCAAAGATCATCACGATGCCGAAATCCGATTGTGGCGGGCGATGCAGCTTCATATGGACTTTGCTCGCTTCTATGGACTTCTCAAATCGCGCATCAACATATTTCGCGGCGACCTGACCGAGTCGCGCTTCGGACTTTCCCCCGACGATTACGACAGGCTGGTCCATTCCACGGATTCGATGATTCACTGCGCCGCCTCGCTCAATCGCAAGTCGGAAAAGAGTTGCTTGAATACAAATTTGCGCGGCACCCTCGAAGTGATCAAGTTCGCTTCCGCCGCTCGCGACCATCACGGACTGCGCCGGTTCAGTCACGTGAGCACGGTAGCCGTAGCCGGCCATCGCACCAACGAAGTGGTCCTCGAAGACGACGCGATAGATTGGAATCGCTCCGATTACGACCCGTATGCTCGGACGAAGAAGTTCTGCGAGCACATGGTGAGCGAGCTGTTGCCCGATGTCTCCCACGTAGTCTTCCGGCCGAGCATCATTCTGGGTGACAGCCGTTATGCAGAGACTACGCAGTTCGATATGGTGCGTTCGTTCGTCTTTCTGGCGGGCCTGCCGGTTCTACCGTTCCGTCCCAACGACCGCATCGACATCGTTCCGGTCAATTTTGTTGCCGAGTCAATCGTCACGCTGCATCAAAAACCGGACCCCGATTACGACGTCTATCATCTGTCCTCCGGCGCCGGATCGCAGACTTTTCGCGAGTTGACCGATGCTCTCGCCGCGGTGCAAAAAAGGGGCGGGCCGATCTTCATGCCCGGCCTTGAACGTCCTTTCACCGGCGTGGTGAACTTCCTGGCGAACCGGCGCGGGACTTCGATTGGTTACGGAGCATCCCTGCTCAAGGTCTTCATCCCATACCTTGTGTGGAACACGGTTTTTGACAACTCGCGGGTCGTCGGCGAGACGGGCAACCGCCCGGCGCCGTTCTCGCGATATAGCTACCCGCTGCTGAAGTTCAGCAAGGCGCGACGCTTCGAGTACGACTATCTCGAATGGCCCAGCGCGGTGGAGGAGGCAGTCAGATGAGCATGGATCTGGCTCTCGAGGCCTGGGTAAGCGGCCTGGTCGAGGTGACGCGGCTCGGCTGGATGATGGGTGCCGGTAAACGCTGGGAGCCGGGTGAAAAGCTCAAGCTGCTGTTCGCCGGCTACAACGGCACTCGCAACACGGGGTCCGACGTGCGGGTTGAAGAGATGCTGCGTCAGGTGCGTCACATCCTTGGAGACGACAAGGTCCAACTCAGCGTGATGAGCCAGAACTTCGACATGACCCGAGGTTACTTCGACAAGGTCAACCAGGTCAGGCTGCCGGATATCTTTCCTCCTTTCCTCTATCGAGAGGTGCGCAAGTACGACGGCGTTGTGGCCTGCGAGGGCTCGATGTTCAAGAGCAAGTTCGCAAACGCCCTGACTACCATGATGATCGGCTCGCTCGCCATTGCCTCATCGCAGAACAAGCTGAGCGTCGGCTATGGCGCTGAAGCCGGCTACATGGACCCTCTGATTGCCAAGATGTGCAAACGCTACTGCGCCGATTCGCTGGTCATCACTCGCAATGAAGAATCTCAAGCCGTGCTCGGCAAGCTGGGCGTCTCGACTGAACTCGGGACCGACACCGCCTGGACGTTCGAGGCTCATCCTGATGAATACGGAGCGAAAGTCCTGCGAGAAGCTGGCTGGGACGGAAGCGCCCCGGTGCTGGTCGTCTGTCCGATAAACCCGTTCTGGTGGCCGGTCAAAGCGTCTGTTGCAAAAGCGGCGGCAAGGACGCTGACCGGAGCTTACAAGGAGAGCCACTATCGCTCGGTCTACTTTCACAACTCGAAGCCCAGTGTGGTCACAGCCTATGACGGTTACCTGAGAGCGATGTCGAACGCGGTCGACAGGTTTCGCAGAGAGCGCGGCGTCTTCGTCATTCTTGTTGCGATGGAAGCCCTGGACACCAGAGCCTGTAACCGGATGTCAGAGCAGCTTGGCGGAGTGCCGATCTTCTCGTCCTGCGATTACGATATGTACAAGCTCGTAAGCATCCTGCGCTCCTGTCATCTGATGGTCTCGTCACGTTATCACGGCATCGTAACCGCGATGCCCGCTCTGGTGGCATCGGCCGGAGTCACGATGGATGAGCGAATCCGCAACCTGATGCACGAACGCGGACACGAAGAGCTGCTGTTGAACGTCGATGATCCTGATCTCGAAGAGAAGTTGCTGGTGGTGATGGACCGGCTTCAGAAGGAGAGCGAGTCGATACGGGTAGGCATCGGCCAGACTGTGGCGAAGAACCTGAAAGCGATGGCGCGGATGGGAGTCTACTTCGAGGAACACGTTCAGAAGCGGTATCCGGAATTTCCGATCCGCAAAGGCGTGCTCTCGTGGGAGGATTATCTGCCTCCGCTGAGCGCCAACCTGAACAGACTGGTCGAGACCTATGGCTAGTTAACCATGCTGGACGCTGACCTCACAGAGTCAGCTTCAAGATCGAGCACGGTGTGCCCCGCCGCGGACAATCTTGAGTATGAGCGTGTGTATTGCAATCAGCACAAAGGCCGGTTCAACTGAAAGAATTCAAGCGCATTCCGACTAGTCGAATGAACTTTGTCCAGAACATACTGCAGCGCCTGGGAAAGACGCCCGAGAGGCCGGTCCTCCAGGAGGTGCGGGCCGGACAGCTACAAGGCGCAACTTGCGGCGAGTTTTTGGACCTCGTGAAGTCTGCGCGCGCCTTCCTGAGAAATGCTGGGGTGAAGAAAGGTGACCGCTGCGCCCTGCTGGCTCACAACGGCATTCGCTGGGCGGCGCTGGACCTGGCGATGATGGCCGAAGGCATACTGGTGGTTCCGCTCTATCCCAGGCAAGCACCCCTGGAACTTGTGGGCATGATGAAGGACTGCGGGCCTTCTCGAATATGTTGCGGAGATCACCAACTGGCGGACGCTGTAGCCGAGCACTGGCCGGAAGCACCGCGCATTCATCTGTTCGAAGAGATATTCGACTCAGGCGCCGACACGAAAAGCATCGAAGAGACTCCCATCGCTCTCTCGGACGATGACCCGGTCACAATCATCTATACATCGGGAACCTCGGGCGAACCCAAAGGGGTCGTCCTCAACGTTGGAAATCTCAACCATATGCTCGGGTGCACAAACTCCCGGCTCGATCTGTTGATGGGGCCGCGCGACGTGCCCGACCAGGTCTTTCACTATCTGCCTTTCTGTTTTGCCGGATCGTGGATTGTCCTGCTGACATGTTTGACGCGCAACAGCGTGCTTGCGCTGTCGACCGATCTGAACAAACTCGTGGATGAGATGCGCCTTGCTGGCCCCAACTATTTCCTCAACGTTCCCGCTTTGCTGGAGCGAGTTCGAGCGGGTATCGAAGACCAGTTGAAGAAGAAGGGGGGCTTCGGGCTTTCGATATATCAGAAGGGCAAAGCTGCCTGGTTTCGCACCGAGGCCGGTGAGGCGCGCGGACTGGACACTTTGTGGATGGGGCTGGCCAACACGATTGTATTTCCAGTGATCAAGAAGAAGCTGGGCACCGATTTGAAAGCGCTGATTTGCGGCTCAGCCCCGCTTGCAAAAGAGACGCAGCTCTTCTTCAGGATGATCGGTCTCCCTGTGCTTCAGGTTTACGGCCTCACCGAGACCACTGCGATATGTACAATGGACCACCCGCATCAGGTAACACCCGGGCGAGTGGGTCCGGCAATCAACGGGATTGAGATGAAGCTGGGAGAAGGCGACGAGATCCTGGTTCGCGGGCCTAACATCTTTCCGGGTTACTGGAATCGCCCCGAGGAGACGGCGAAAGTACGGAGCAACGGGTGGTTTCACACCGGTGACCAGGGCGAGGTCGACGACACCGGCAACTGGTCCGTCATTGGGAGGCTCAAGAATCTGATCATCCCCAGCTCGGGTCACAACATCGCTCCCGAACCGATAGAGGAGCTTGTCCTCAGGAATCTGCCCGGCGCGCAGCATGTCGTAGTCCTCGGCAACGGTCGAAGTTATCTGTCCGCGATCATCACCGGTGAGGTCAGGAGCGATCAGGTGGGAGCCGCGCTTGAAACGGTGAACGCGCAGTTGCCGCACTACAAGTGCATCCGGGCGGTTCATATCGACAATCAGCCATTCACCATCGAGAATGGGCTGTTAACCGCCAACGGTAAATTGAAGCGCGATCTGATTGCGGCGAAATACAAAGAGCAGATCGAGCGCATGTACCAGGCAAAGAGGGTGTGAAAGCCGGGGCCGGCAATGCAAGACTTTAAAGGTAACGCGCTCTCCTGGGAGTTAAGCGGCGGTTGCATTGAGCTGGCGCTGCATCGCCTGCCCTGTAACGAGATCGGATCCGCAACTCTCGAGGAGCTGGAGCAGTTCATCGACGCTCTTGAATCCCTGACCCCTCAAGCCCACGCTCTGATAATCCACAGCACTCTCAAGTGCGGCTTCAGCGCCGGGGCCGACCTGCGCGAACTCTACTACCGCTCTCAGGAAGTCGAAGGCGAAGAACGTATCGTCCGCCTCCGCGATTTTCTCGATCGCATTCATCGCGTGCTCAACACGCTGGACGCCCATCCCATCACGACAATTGCAGCCGTGAATGGGGTGGTGTTCGGGGGTGGCTTCGAGCTTGCCCTGGTTTGCGACCTGATAGTCGCCGACAAGATGGCTCGATTCTGCTTTCCCGAATTGAGACTTGGTTTGATTCCCGGGTTCGGCGGCATACCCCGGCTAAAGCGGGATCTCGGAAATGCTGTCGTGCGCGACTTATTGCTGACCGGCCGCAGTATCAACGCGGCTCGGGCTCATGCCGTTGGACTCGTCAGCCAGCTTGCGGGTGAAGGCGAAGCGCTTCGGCTGGCTCGCTCGACCGCAGCCCAAATCGGGAAGTTCGACTCCGTAACCGGCGCCTCAGCCAAACGCTTTATCAAACCGATTCCCTATGATGAACTGAACCATGAGATTGAAATCTTCTGCGAGTTATTCTCGAGGCCCGCAGTTGAAGCGGGTTTGCGCAAGTTTGTCGAAAGCACCGACGCTCAACCGTATCTGCCGTGAGAATTTCGAATTGCGAATTTCGAATTGCGAATTGTAAAATTCGAAATCCGCAATTCGAAATTCGAAATTCTCAGGCTGGGCACTGAACCCTCAAATCGTTGATTGGAGTAACCATGAAGCATCGTCGTCTTGTCGCTCCATTCCTCCTCGCTGTCGCCGTGTCTGCTCTTCTGGCTCAACCCGCATGGGCTAAGGACAAGTGGATCAATCTCACGACCAGGAACTTCAACATCGTCAGCAATGCGGACGAACACGACACTCGAGAGCTGGCTCAGAAGCTCGAGCAGTTCAGGTTTATCTTCTCGCAGCTGTTCAACATTAAGGCTGCCGACACGGTGCCGGTCACAGTTATGGTCTTCAAGAGCGACGGTGCGTTCACTCCGTATAAGCCGCTCTACAATGGCAAACCCAAAAACATTGCCGGCTACTTTCAGCAGGGCAGAGATGAAAATGTGATTGCGCTCAACATCGCGGGCAATGAATTGCGCCCGATGGCCGTGATCTTTCACGAGTACACTCACCTGCTGACGAGTTTCTCGGTCCGCGAGTGGCCGGCGTGGTTGAGCGAGGGCATGGCGGAACTCTACTCCACCTTCGACGTGAAGAAGAATGAGGTGACGCTGGGGATCCCGGTATCGAGTCACGTTTTTCTGCTTCGCGAAAACAGACTCATGCCGCTGGGGGGATTGTTCAGCGTGGATCACAAGTCCCCTGAGTATAACGAGGGGAAGAAGCAGGGCATCTTCTACGCCCAGTCGTGGGCCCTTGCTCACTATCTCATGTTTGGGGACAAGAGCGTGCGCCAGCCGCAACTCGTAAAATTTGTTGACCTGCTTATGTCGGGTGTTAGCTGTGACGAGGCTTTCCGCGAGGCCTTGAAGACCGACTTCGCCTCGATCGAGAAGGAGCTGCGCCGCTACGTGGGCAACGACAAGTATAACGGTACGATCTACACGCTCGCGAGCACTCAGGTTGAGACGGAGATGACCGTGCGGCCGCTCGACGACGCCGAAGTCCAGTTCTACCTTGGCAACCTGTTGTTCCGCACGCGACGTATTGACGAGGCGGAAGCCTATTTCAAGAAGGCGGCCGATCTCGATTCGACCCTCGCGCGACCCTATGAGGGACTCGGGTTCCTTGCGATTGAACGCAAGCGATACGCTGAAGCGAAGGAGTATTTCAAGAAGGCCATCCAAAACGGGTCTAAGAATCACCTGGCGCACTATCACTACGCGGATGCTCTCCGGCACGACGGAATGGAGAGCTCGATCGGTCTTATCTCCAGTCTGAGCCCCGACCAGGTCAAAACGATAGTCGAGGAACTGAAGACATCGATCAGGCTCATGCCCACTTTCGCGTACTCGTACGAGCTACTGGGCTTTGTTCGGCTCGAGACATCTGAAAATCTGGAGGAGGGCGCGCAAATGCTGAAAGAGGCGCTGCGTCTTGAGCCGCAGAACAAGCACTTCGCGCTCTCGCTCGCGCAGATTCAGGTGCGAATGCAGGACTATGCTGCAGCGAAGAAGACGCTCGAGCCGCTGCTTGCCTCCGAGGATGACTCGTCGGTGAAGACCGCTGCCGCCTCGATGGCCAGTTTCATAGACGCCCGCAATCGGCCTCTCGCTGAGTCGTCGACCGGCTCAGAAACGTCTTCGGCTGCCGTGGAACCCGCTGAGGCTCCGCGGCTGATTCGGCGTGGCGAGGAGAATAAGAGCGAATCGCCGGGGAAGGAAGTTGCGGCCTCGGAGGGTCCAACCGCCAGGCCCAGCGTCAGAATTGAAGGAGCAGAAATCCTGGGCGGCGTGCTCGCTGCCATTGAATGTGGGGATGGAATGACTTTGGTTTTCAGGGCTCGAGATAAGCTGCTGCGTTTTACGGTACGTGATGTAACTACGCTTCAGGTTTACAGTCAGGATCCTGAGTTCAAGGGCAGCATCGGATGCGGGCCCATCAATCTCAAGGCGTATGTCTATTTCAAGGCGCTCCCTGGCCAGACCCGCTTCGATGGCGATGCTGTCGGAGTCGAGTTGGCTAAATAGTCATTTGTCATTTGTCACTGGTCATTGGCTACGGTCTGGATGTCCGGTGGACAAATGACCAATGACAAATGACAACTCAGTCTCCCTCCACCGCCACGGGTTCATGCTCAGCGTCCAGAGTCGTCATCTCGGCCATCAACAGTTGCTCGCACTCGCCCGCTGAACTTGCCACGTGAGGATGTTCAGCGGCGGCGGTCTTAATTCCAACCTGACGTGCAGGTAGCCAGAAGCCGGAAACCAGTGCCAGGCCCGCTAATCCGACTCCGACCAGAAACACGTTGTGCAAGGCGCCGCTCATCGCGCTCTGCATTGATTGCAAGAGTGCGGCCGGAAGAGTCGCTCGTGCCGCCGGGTCGATCAACGCGCTTGGGTTGTGCACGACCGCGGCGACTTCGGCTGCCGGAAGGCCGCTTGTCTTCTGGATGTCCGCGAGGTGCATGTTGAGGCTGATGCTCAGCACCGCTCCCATAACCGCAACACCAACGGCGCCCCCGATCGAACGCGAGAATTGATTCAGCGAGGTCGCTATGCCGAGCTGGTCACGCTCGACTGAGTTCTGTACCGTGATCAGCAGCGCAAGAACCACGAGTCCCATCCCGGAGCCGATCAACGCCATGTCGGCCAGCAATAACCATCGCGGCGTCCCCCCGCCGAACTGTGACAGGATAGCGAACCCAAGCGCCAGGACAGTCAGGCCGGCGATTACCGTCGGGCGATAACCAACCTTGAGCATCAATCGCCCGCCCACAATTGCGAGCGACACCCACCCGAGCAAGAGTGGAGTGAGCACCGAACCGGCTTGACTGGCTGTTCCTCCCAGCGTTCCCTGAACGAAGAGAGGTATGAAGGTGATCGCTCCGAACATAGCCGCCCCGACAAGGAACGAGGTGGCCGAACTCGCGCTCACCATCCGATTGCGAAAGATCGAGAGCGGCACGATCGGCTCTTTCGCTCGGCGCTCCGCACGAATGAACAGAGCCCCAAAGACAACCGCGCCTGCTGCGGGAAGGAACAGAACGGGACTCGTCCAGCCTGGCGAAGTGCCCGCTTCCACCAGCGCCACAAGCAGGAGAGACACGGAAATTGTCATCCATAGCGCTCCCGCAAAGTCGATGACCGGATGCCCTTCGCGCTTTGGTTCCTTCAGCGCAATGCCGACGACTATGGCCGCCGCCAGGCCAAACGGAATGTTAATGTAGAAGACCCAGCGCCACGAGAACTGGTCGGTGATGATGCCACCTGCGAGCGGACCCAAAATCGACGCCAGACCCCACACTCCGCTGAACAGACCCTGAATGCGGGCGCGTTCGGACATCGTGAAGATGTCGCCGTTGATTGTCAGGCTGAGTGGAATCAGCGCCCCTGCACCCAACCCCTGCACCGCGCGAAAAATAATGAGTTGAGTGATCGATTGCGAGGCGCCCGAAAGCGCGGAGCCTGCCAGGAACAGCGCCACGCCGATCAGGTAGAGAGGCCGCCTTCCGTAGAGGTCCGACAACCGTCCCCACACCGGCACGGTGACCGTCGAGGCGAGAAGAAAAGCCGAGAAGACCCAGCTATAGCGATCGAGCCCGCGGAGCTCTCCGATGATCGTAGGCATCGCGGTCCCGACTACCGTGGCTTCGAGCGCGGCGAGAAACATTCCGAGCAGGATGCCTGCCGTGACAACCCAGCGCCTTCGACGCGAGAGAATTACATGAGGCCGCTCTTCAGCTACCGCTTCGGTCCCGGTTCGGTCTGATTGACTCATCGGCTGTGGAAGAAACCACCCTTCCCTAAAAATCCAAAGAGATCATTATACTCGGCAGCAGTGAATTGCGAATTTCGAATTTCGAATTTCGAATTTGCAAAACTTCAATTTCGAAATTCGCAATTCGAAATTCTGTGTGGCCTCACGGTTCGTTCGCTTCACTCGTACGAATGACTTTCAACTCGGTCTTCTCGAGCGAGATGGTCACATCTTCCTTACAGACCGGGCAGCGGGTTCGGTGGGATCTGCGACCCTTGCCTGCGCGAATGCTCAAGATGGCGCCGCAAAGAGGGCATTCAACGTCGATGTGGCTTTCATAATCCAGCTCATCTTCTGAAATGTACCGCCGCTTCGGCATCGCATTGATCTCGCCGTCTTATTCAGCTCTTACGAACGACCAGCCGATCAGCCGCCGGATCACTCGTCAGTCCACCTCCGTCGGGTAGTGCAGCTCGCACCAGCGCTTCCACCCGCCGTCCATCGAGACTGGATTTTTGTAGCCCATCTTTTGAAGCGCCTCCGCAACAAGAGCGGAACGAAAGCCGCCGCCGCAATACAGGATGATCTCGGCGTCGTGGTCTGGAATGGCTTTCTCGACGTCGCGCTCGATTATGCCCTTGCCCAGGTGGATCGCTCCGGCGGCATGGCCCTTTTGCCACTCGTTGTCTTCGCGGACGTCGACGAAGATGATAGTCTCGCCTGCCTGTTGTCGGGCGCGCACCAGTTCGGGTGTTGTTTCCCGTATGTGGCTCTTGGCATCATTGACCAGCTTCAAAAATCCTTTCGCATGTTCCATCGTTCGCCTCGCTAAGAATGTGATGAGAGAGAATGGTTATGATAACGAAGCAATGATGTCCTAGCAAATTCGAAGCACCAAACGCTGCAGTTGAGGTGTTAGTGAAAACTGTACTCGGAGCGAAAATATCCTCCTGGGTCTGATTAACACTTCACTTCAGTGGGGTGTTGCGCGGCCAAGGAGACCCCAACCGTTTCAACGGTTTCCTCTCACGGAAATCCGAAGATGTTTCGAGTGTCTTGGGCTTCCAAGCAAGGAAACC
>DASYSA010000381.1:0-8602 GCA_036003885.1 Blastocatellia bacterium
CACTCTTGCCTGACGAACACGCAGGGGGTTGAACTCTCAAAACCAAACGGGCTTTGCGGCCGAGAGCTCAAGACTGTTGTACTCAGCTACCTTGGGGAGAACGGCGGCGTTGATCCTCGCAACCCCAACGGGGTTGCGGCACCGTGATAGGTGTGATGCGACGAACTCACCAAAGATCGCATTTCCGCGAAACCGTCTCGCGCCGATGCTGGCTGCAATCCGGGAGCTTTGGCCACAACCCCGTTGGGGTTGGGCCACTTGTTGCGGTTTTCCCAGGGTAGCTGAGTACAGCAACCCTGGGCTTCGATGCGCAACCCCTTTGGGGTTGCACGTTGCGCAAGCCCGTTGGCGTTGCACACCCACGCCTCGGCTTGGATTCAGGCTGTTCCTTCACCATTGAGCCTTGTTCGAAGAGTAGTAACGATCGCGTCGACGGCGACGTCCTCCGACTGGCGCGCCGACCGCGTCATCAATTCAACTTTTCCCTCTTTGACCTTCTTGCCCACGGTTATCCGATAAGGCACACCGATCAAATCAGCATCGTTGAACTTGACGCCGGCGCGCTCGTCTCGATCGTCCAGCAGAGCCTCGATCCCGGCAGCTTCAAGCTCCGCGTAGATACGCTCGGCTGTCGCTAGTAACTCCTGGTCCTTGATGTTGACCGGAGTAATCACCGCGTGGAACGGAGCAATCGAAGTAGGCCAGATGATCCCCGCATCGTCGTTGCCTGCCTCGACAGCGGCAGCAACCAAGCGTTCGACCCCAATGCCGTAGCTGCCCATCACAATCGGAACCTCACTTCCATCGGCAAGCAACACTCTCGCTCCCATACTGTCGGAATACTTTGTGCCGAGCTTGAATATGTGGCCGATCTCGACCGCTTTGAAAACATCGAGCGTGCCGTCGCAGTTGGGGCAACCCTCTCCGGCTTTGACGGTCCTTAGGCTCGCCCACTTGTCGACCTTGATATCCCGTTCGATCGACACCCCGCGGAGGTGATGTTCGTCCTTATTGGCGCCAGTCGTCATGTCGCGGCGGTCGCGCAGCGATTCGTCGGCAAGCAACTGACTCACGTTGGGATGGCTCGCCGGCGTCACGCCCACCGCGCCGAGCGATCCGGCGGAAGCTCCAAGCGCAGTACGGATCTCTTCCGGCGTTGCCGGTCTCACGTTGATCGCACCTGTCGCATCTATGAGCTTGGTCTCGTTCAGGTCGTGGTCGCCGCGCATCAGCACCAGAGCCACCCGCCCGTCGAGCACGAAGACCAGGGTCTTTATCTGCCGATCCGCGGCTGCGCCTCCCGGAAAAGTGGTGAGGTCCTCGATCGTGCGAACGCCTGGGGTTGGAAACTCTTCAGGGCGAACTGGTCCCTCGCCATCGTGAGCCGCAGGGAGTCGTGAGGTGGCCTTCTCGACGTTGGCCGCGTAACCGCACTTTTCACACACCGCGATGTTGTCTTCGCCGGCGTTGGTGCGGACCATGAACTCCGTCGATTGGCTACCGCCCATCGCTCCCGAGCTCGCCTCGACCGCGGTGTATTTCAGACCGCAGCGAGTGTAGATTCGACAATAGGCGTCGTACTGGTCCTGAAATGCTTTATCGAGTCCCGCACGGTCGACGTCGAAGGAATATGCGTCCTTCATGGTGAATTCTCGAACTCGGAGCAGACCGGACTTAGGCCGGGCTTCGTCGCGGAATTTAGTCTGGATCTGATACCAGACTTGTGGAAGCTGTCGATAGGATTTGAGAGTATTGCGCGCGATCGAAGTAAAGACCTCTTCATGAGTCATGCCGAGGGCCATGTCGGCGCCCTTGCGGTCGCGGAGTCGGAACATGTTGTCGCCCATGACTTCCCACCGACCAGATTCTTTCCAGACCTCCGCGGGATGAATCGCGGGGAGCAAGAATTCCTGCCCGCCGGCCCGATTCATCTCTTCCCGAATGATGTTGATCACCTTGAGGCGCACGCGCTGAGCGAGCGGCAATAGCGAATAGACGCCGGCGGTGAGCTGCCTGATGTAACCCGCGCGAACCAGCAGGCGGTGGCTGGCAACCTCGGCGTCAGCGGGGTCTTCGCGCAGGGTTGGAATGAACAGGTTGGACCATTTCATGGTAGCTCTCCTTTTTCCGTGTTGCCGATTTGCGCGGCTTGGCTCCGGATCGATGAGCAACAGAGCACAGTGGCCGATCCGAGGTGCAACGGAATGAGACAAGGTAGCAACCACGCGAGTTGAGCGTCAAGCAAGGCAGTGCTGAGTACCGAGTGCTGAGAGCTGAGTACTGAGTTCTGAGTCCTGAGTGCTGAGTCCTGAGTGCTGAGTGCTGAGTCTTGAGTGCTGAGTCCTGAGTGCTGAGTACTCAGGACTCAGGACTCAGCACTCAGCACTCATCTCTTCCTTGCGAGGACGGCCCACGCAGCAGTTGTAGCCGCCTTCTCATCGGTGCGCCACGGTCGGCCCACCGCGGCCCCAAACTCGGAGACTCGTTCCTTCAGCGTTGCCACAGAGAAGCCCAGTTCCGCTGCCGCCGTTTCGTACAAATCGTCTTCAGCGAAGCAACGCCGAAAGAGCTTCAGCTTGTCGGCGCCCGTCTCGAGCGCTTCACGATACAACCTTCCCTCAGCGGCGTGCGCGCGAATGTGCGGGCTGCCTATCTTTGAGGGGTCTTGAAGGCTGCCGGCTACGAGACCCACGCCGGATAACGTAAAGCCCGCTGTCCGTGCGTCGCGTGCCCACTCGGAGATCGCCTTCGAAGCCGTTATCCGGATTATGCGCGCCGTCTCCTGCACCGCTTCTTCGGCCTCGTCCCAGGGCAGGTCCATTACTACGTGATATGGTTGCCACGTGTCCGGTTCGTTCGAATCCGCGAGCATCAACTCCCCTCGCTTCAGAACTGCGGGAGATTTTGCGGGTCCACGAAGCAAAACTGCGATGGCTTTGCCTGTCTTCACTCGGAGGCCGATGCTGACTGAGATCGGGTTTTTCATGGATTTAGGATATAGGATTCAGGATCTAGGATCTAGGATCTAGCGATCTTGGATTTTAGATTTTGGGTTTGGATTGCGGATAGTAGAGTCCGACTCCAAGCAGATCGCAAAATCTCAACGTCCGTTAATCCAAAATCCCTGGATCCTGCTAGTATAGGCGTGTCGCATCCAAAAGAATTGTTAAGAATGCGACATCGGACCTCGGATTTCATCGCTTGCGGAAGCGATGTGACGATCCAGGATGGATCTCCAGCAAGGACCGACAAGTGCTAAATCCTAGATCCTAAATCCTAGTTCCTAGATCCTGCTCGGACCGTAACCTTTCCGTGTCCCCGCAGTTTATACATGCAGAGGGATGGATGCAGGAGAAACTTAGTTGACTGGGCCAGGAATAGACACGGCGGAGCGGCTTCTCATCGAGGCGGCCCAGAAGGATCCTGGCCGGTTCGCCGAGATCTACGAGCAGAACTTCGAGCGTGTCTTTGCATTCATCGCACGGCGGGTGGGTGACCGCACCGCGGCAGAGGACCTCACCGCCGACGTATTCCACCAGGCATTCGCAAATCTTGCTCGATTCGAATGGCGAGGAGCGCCTTTCGCGGCGTGGCTCTTCAGGATTGCCCGGAATGCGATAATCGATCGTGCAAAGCACGCCGCTAAAGAAGCAGAGATTCCACCCATCCTCGATATCCCGACGGAAGACGGTCTCGAGGAGATTGAACAGCGCGCGCAGCTCTTTCGTCTTGTTGACGAGCTTCCGGCGGATCAGCGCCGCGTCATCGAGATGCGCTTCGCCGAGGAGAAGAGTATCCGCGAGATTGCGACGGAACTCGGGCGCACTGAAGGCGCCGTTAAGCAGCTTCAGTTCCGCGGTCTGCAAAATCTGCGCGCGCGGGTAGGTGATACGAATGGCTAAGGGAAGTTTGATAGAACAACTCGATCAGGCGGTGGAGGCAATGCTCGCCAATCCCGATGCACCGCTTCCACGTGTGAACGCGCGCGTCGCCGCGCCGCTTCGCATTGCGGCCGAGTTGCGACATCTTCCGCGCGCGGACTTCAAAGCGCGCCTTAAGGCTGATCTCGAAGGGAGGACTTCTATGACAACGACGGCAGTCAAAGCGATTCGGGAGGGTTTTCACACCATCACTCCCTATCTTATCGTCCAGGATGCGGCCGCACTGATCGATTTCATGAAGCAGGCATTCGGCGCCCAGGAACTTTATCGCGGAACGGGCTCGGCAGGAGGAATCCATGCCGAGGTCAAGATCGGCGACTCGATGGTCATGATCGGAGGAGGCGAAGTGTTGAGCCGGCCGTCGATGCCTGCGGCGATTCACCTTTATGTGAAGGACGCCGACGCCGTCTACAAGAGCGCGTTGGAAGCTGGCGCCGCCGAAATACGCGCGCCGGTGGATCAGGACTATGGGGACCGCGAAGCGAGCGTGAAGGACCAAGCCGGAAACCTCTGGTATATCGCTACTCACAAGGCCACAGGACACATGCCCGAGGGGCTTCGTAGCGTTACTCCTTATCTGCATCCTCGCGGGGCGCCCCAGATGATCGATTTCCTCCAGAGGGCCTTTGGTGCAGAAGAGAAATTCCGACATCAGTCGCCGGACGGCGTCATACACCACGCTTCGATCGGGATCGGGGATTCGGTGATCGAAATGGGCGAGGCGCACGGCGAGGCGCAGCCGATGCCGACAACTTTCTTCCTGTACGTGGACGACGTAGATAGCCTGTACCAACGCGCAGTCGAAGCGGGCGCCGCCTCACAAATGCCGCCGGCCGACCAACCCTATGGGGACCGCGTCGCAGGAGTGACGGATCCGTTCGACAACGTCTGGTACATCGCCACACATATAAGGGACACACCGGTGTAGGATGTGCTGAAGCCCCTGCCTTCCTAAACAACAGGCGTCCATGAGCATCTCGAGGAACGTAGAAGAGTATTGATCACGCGGGGTGACCCGCCCAGACCAAGAGGCAAAGGAGAATATGTATGAGCAGTAAAGTGAAGCCCATTCCGGAAGACCGCCAAAGCGTGACGCCGTACCTGGCGATCAAGAACGCCGGCGCCGCAATAGAATTCTACAAACAGGTATTCGGAGCGACCGAAAAGATGCGCATGGCTGAACCCGACGGAAAAATAGGCCACGCTGAGATCGAAATCGGGAAAGCGCGGATCATGATTTCCGACGAGTATCCGGAAATAGACGTTCTCGGGCCCCAATCGCGCGGCGGCTCCACGGTTGGCCTCCATATCCTGGTCGAGGACGTGGACACCGTGTTCAGCCGGGCAGTAGCTGCAGGTGCGAAACAGCTTAAACCTGTGAGCGATCAGTTCTACGGCGAGCGCTCGGGTCAACTGGCCGATCCCTTCGGCCACGTCTGGTACATCGGTACGGTCAAGGAGGATTTGTCCGACGAAGAGATTCAAAGTCGCTATGAAGCCCTGATGAAGCGGTAGTGGAGAGTTTTGACTCAGCGGCGGGCACGGAGACCCGCCGCTACAGGTTACTGTTGACGCCTGGGGTGCCGTTCTGATTTCCTAATTTCAATGGCCTATCACACCTACAAGCCCGCTCCTCCGCTCTCCGATCTCGTGGAGACGTTCTGGCTCTACGAAGGATTCCCTCCAACTCACAGAAAAGAGCGCAAGCTTCCGGATGGCTCGATGGGGGTGGTCATCAATCTTCGAGAAGACAGGTTTCGGATCTACGACCGCCGGGATCACGACAGGTCTGAGACGTTTCGCGGCTGTTTGCTTTCCGGAGCGCAATCGGAGTTCATTGTAATTGACACGGCCAACCAGGCGTCCGTGATGGGTATTCATTTCAAAGCGGGCGGCGGATTTCCGTTTTTCGGAATGCCCGCCAGTGAGTTACACGATGTGCAGGTGCCATTGGACGCATTGTGGGGAACTACGGCCGGCCAACTGCGCGATCAGTTGCTCGAAGCCAAAACCCCACAAGCGAGGTTCGTTATTCTCGAAGAACACCTGTTGGCACGAGCGACGAGGCCGCTCGTGCCGCATCCGGCGGTCTCATTTGCGCTTAAGGAGATCCGAAGCGCACCGCAGCACCGAACGATCTCGGATCTAACAGAACAAATCGGCCTCAGCCCGCGACGATTCATTCAGCTATTTAGCGAGGAAGTTGGGCTGACGCCAAAGCTGTTTTGTCGAGTCCGGCGGTTTCAGCAAGTGCTGAAGTCGTTGCAGAACGGAGAGCTCAGTGCCCGTCAGATCGAGTGGGCCGACATCGCTTCGTCCTGCGGTTATTTCGATCAGCTCATTTCATTCGAGACTTCAGGGCGTTCTCGGGCCTCAACCCGACTGCCTGGTTCATGCTCCGGGGCCAGCATATCAATCATGTTCCCCTCAAGGATTGAGGTAAATTTTTTACAATACGGATCTGTCTGCTTCTGCCAAGATGATGCAGCCAACGTCGGCCAGGCCCGGGCCCGAATCCGGCGTAGCAAGCAAGAACACAGAATTCCCACGGAGGAGCGCGACGATGACAGGCAAAGTGAACCCAATTCCAGAAGGCTTCCACGCGATAACGCCCCGATTGATCGTTAGAGGGGCAGCGAACGCCATCGAGTTCTACAAGCAGGCATTCGGCGGCATTGAGCTGGCACGCTTCACTGTTCCGAGTGGCAAGATCGTAAACGCCGCCCTCAAGATCGGCGATTCGATGATCGAACTCGCCGAAGAGTCGCCGGAATGGGGCAACCTTAGCCCCCAGTCGATCGGCGGCTCAGCAGTGGTAATCTCTCTCTACGTAGAGGACGTCGATGCGGTTGCCGAGACGGCAATCGGCGCCGGCGCGACGATGCCAATTCCGGTGAAGGATCAATTCTATGGCGATCGCTCCGGCAGACTTATCGATCCTTTCGGACACATTTGGGCCATCTCTACACACAAGGAGGACCTGTCCGCAGAGGAGATGCAGAAGCGGGCAATTGCCCTTTTTCCGCAATCGTGAGCGACCGGTGCAAACGCGCCCGAATCGACTATCGGAAAATGGAATGGATGAGACTCTTGAGCAGTTCACCCGTACGACTATCGAGATGCACGGCAGCATCGGCGCCGAATGGCTGCGCGGTTTGCCGGGCATTATCTCGGACGTGGAACGGCGTTGGTCTCTAAAGGTGCATCCCCCGTTCGGACACCTGTCATACAACTATGTTGCACCTGCGGTTCGCTCGGATGGCACACCCGCGGTCTTGAAGGTGGGGTTTTCGAATCGTGAGCTCGAAACGGAGATCGCGGCGCTTCGCGTGTTCGATGGCCAGGGGATCGTCCGGCTACTGGATGCTGATTCTGACCAGGGTTCGCTGCTTTTGGAGCGCCTGAAGCCGGGGACGCCGCTCTCGGACCTTAACGACGATGCAAAAGCGACCTCTATTGCTGCGCGGCTTATGTGTCAGCTTTGGAGGCCCGCACCGGAGGGGCACTTGTTTCCTTCAGTCGCTGACTGGGCATCCGGCCTGGGGAAGCTGCGGCAGCGCTTTGACGGCACTACCGGCCCTTTACCGCACCGTCTGGTCGAAGAAGCGGAGAGCAGATTTGCCGAGCTTATCAGTTCGATGGGGGCGTCGGTGCTTTTGCATGGCGACCTCCATCACGGCAATATTCTGTCGGCTGAACGGCAACCCTGGCTTGCGATTGATCCGAAAGGCGTAGTTGGGGAGCCGGCCTATGAAGTAGGCGCTCTGCTGCGCAACATTGCGCCGCAGTTAGCACTTGAATCGCAACCCGGTCGCATTCTGGCGCGGCGGGTCTACCAGTTGGCGGAGGAACTTGGGTTTGACAGGGAACGACTGCGCTCGTGGGCGTTGGCTCAAGCCGTGTTGTCAGCGTGGTGGAGTCTTGAAGATCATGGACGTGGTTGGGAGTGGGCTATATCGTGCGCGGAACTGCTAAGCCAAATAGAGGTCTGAAGAAATAGATTGCACCGCCTGATCCCCAACGACATAGCTTGAAGGGAGGGCGCCGCTCCAGCAAATCGGCGCGGGCAAGAACACAAGTTGTTTACAGGAATGGAAGCATGAAGACAAAGGAGAGAAGGATTCTATGACTGTTAAAGTGAAACCGATCCCCGAAGGCTACCATACAGCGACGCCGTATCTGATCATCAAAGACGCGGCCAGCGCTATGGAGTTTTATAAGAAGGCATTTGGAGCAACCGAGTTGGAGCGCATCACGGATGCCGAGGGCAAGGTGAGGCACGGAGAGATCAAGATCGGCGATTCGCCATTCATGATTACCGACGAGAGCCCGGAGTACCCGGAATGGCTCGGCCCTCTATCCCGCGGCGGCACACCCGTGCATATCTATTTATATGTCGAAGACGTCGACGCGGTCTTCAGTCAGGCAATCGGAGCCGGCGCGAAAGAATTACTGCCGGTTAAGGATCAATTCTACGGCGACCGTTCCGGCGGAGTGACGGACCCCTACGGGCACATCTGGTACATAGCAACACGCAAAGAGGACGTGTCCCTCGAGGAGATGAAGAGGCGTGCCGCCGAGCCACATTGAAGTGTTGGACCGTAGCCTCCTCGGTGCGTTTGGCATGCTCCTCCCAGTGCTATTCTTCGGCACGGTGAACT
>DASYSA010000382.1:0-6598 GCA_036003885.1 Blastocatellia bacterium
GCTGCTGCCGCTCACCAGGGTTGGTCGGCCAACGTGTTCAGCACCGTGTCGGATACCTTTCCGCGGCGCGCAGTAGGTTCGGTCGTCGGCATCGGGGGCATGTCAGGAGCCATTGGCGGTGTTATGTTGCAAGTCATCACCGGCGTGATTCTTCAAAAGACTCCCGGCGACTACACCATCAATTTCATAATAGCCGGTTCTGTGTACCTGGTTGCCCTGGTCATAGTTCAGTCCCTCTCGCCGAAGCTTGAGCCGGTGGAGATCGACGCGCCAATCAAGCCTATCTCCGTGGGATCGATCGTCGGCTTCGGTCTGGTGGGATTGGTGTTTGGGACTTTCATTGCGTGGGTTTTGGGACTGATCACCGCTGCCGGCCCAGCTCTGATCAGCTATCTGGCGATCGGGGCAGGCACAGGTGCCGTGATCGGAATGATCGGAGGTGTTGCGATCTGCCGGTCGCTCCAGTCGAGGAGTTAGGAGAGAATTTCGAAATGCGAATTGCGAGATTCGCATTTCGCATGTTCTGACCTGCTACGCCTGTTCCGGACGACGGAATGGAGGTATTCCCCACATTCCGCTCAATTGAGGTAACGGAACCGCCTCTTTTCGACTATCATTGCTAAGCAAAGAACAGCGACTCTAGAGCGAGCATGGATCCGGTTTGACTCTGAAACTGACCGAGCATACCGGCTGTCTGCGGGCCCCCGGATTCTAAGCGTCGGACACGGAGGGTGCAGACTCGGCGCCACGGCAGCGCTCAGTTGATGTAACCCGAGGGGAATGGGTATGACCCTCCGCGGAAAAGTTGAGGTGCGACAATGAGAAGGACAGTAGCCTTGTGCCTGCTGGATACGGCGAACGAACACCAGCAGCTTATTGAGAAGGACGCCAGAGCAACGGCAGAGCGAGCCGGACTGGAGTTGGAGACCTATTTTGCCAATGGTCAGACGACCACTCAGGTCAAGCAGATCTATGACTGCATCCATGGCAAAGCGGCTGCGCGCACTTGCGCGATAGTCGTAATGCCGGCTCGGGACAACGGGCTGAACCGCGTGTCCCATGACGCGGTTCGTGCGGGACTTGGATGGATTTGCCTGCATCGCCAAATGGACTGCTTGAGCGATCTGCGCAGGGAGTTTCCTGAGATTCCAATCAGTACGGTAACTCCGGACCAGGTTGAGATCGGAAGGATTCAAGGGCGGCAGTTTCGCGCCCTGTTGCCTAGAGGCGGGCGAATGCTTTACGTGCAAGGTAACGCCCAATCCTCCCCGGCGCGTATGCGGCTGGAAGGCATGCGCGAGGCAATCGCGGGCTCGAATATTGAAACCCCCGACGTAATCGATGGGAATTGGATTCCAACCGATGCTGAGCGCATGGTCAGCGGCTGGCTGCGGATGGTCATGTCAGGCAAGTCTCAGCTTGACCTCATCGGTTGCCAGAACGACTTGATGGCAACCGGAGCGCAAAAGGCGCTTGAAACAGTAGGTGCATATCTCAACCGTCCGGATCTCGCCGGCATCAGGCTGACCGGATGCGACGGCCTCCCCGACTTCGGACAGAAAATGGTGAACGAAGGCAAGCTCGCAGCTACCATAATTATTCCATCGAGCGGCGCGCCTGCGCTGGAGCTCATTGCCGCGGCGATGGATCACGGGAAACTTCCACCTGCCACTGTGACACTTTCGTCCGCGTCGTATCCGAGCGAAACAGTCCTGGCAGGTGCTTCCAGAAAAACAACCTGAGATTCAGGAGACCCTGGATGAAGATGATTGGCATCGACGTAGGTACGGGCGGTACGCGCGCAATTGTTATCGACGATCGCGGACGCGTTGTCGGTTCGGCAACAGCCGAGCACAAGCCATTCGCCTCGCCCGAAATTGGGTGGGCCGAGCAAGACCCTCGCGATTGGTGGCGCGCCTGCGGGGAGGCCGTCAGAGGCGTGCTGCTCAGAACCAGGTTGAGTCCGGACGAGATCGGAGGTGTCGGCTTCTCCGGACAAATGCACGGCGCAGTGCTGCTCGACGACCGCGACGAAGTGCTGCGTCCCTCGATCATCTGGTGCGATCAACGAACCGGCCAGCAGTGCATAGCTCTCACCGAAAGCATAGGCGCCGAGCGGTTGATCGAGTTGACTTGCAATCCCGCGTTGACCGGCTTCACATTGCCGAAGCTGATGTGGGTCCGGCAGCACGAGCCTGAACTATGGGCTCGGGTGAAGAGCGTGATGCTGCCGAAGGATTACGTGCGCCTGCGGCTGACTGGCGACCGCGCAACTGATGTAGCCGACGCCTCCGGGATGCTGCTGTTCAATGTGATCGGCCGCCGATGGTCCGATGAGATGATGGCGGCAGGCGAGATTGACGAGCGATGGCTGCCGTCCGTCTTCGAGTCCCCCGAAATCACCGGCCAGGTTTCCGCGGAAGGCGCGGCGGCTACCGGACTAAAGATGGGCACGCCGGTGGTAGCGGGAGGAGGCGATCAAGCCGCGGGCGCGGTCGGCATGGGGATAGTGCGGCCCGGCGCGGTGAGCGCGACGATCGGAACTTCCGGCGTTGTTTTTGCGGCGACCGATCGTCCGGCCCTCGACCCGGCTGGTCGCGTACACACCTTCTGTCATGCGGTGCCAGGCCGCTGGCATGTGATGGGAGTAACCCAGGCGGCGGGCCTGTCGCTGCGATGGTTCCGCGACCAGTTCGGTGCTGGAGTTGACGACGGCCGCGATCCCTATGATCGTTTGTGCGAAGAGGCCGCGAAAGTGGCTCCAGGAGCGGATGGCGTTCTGTGGGCGCCTTACCTGATGGGGGAGCGCACGCCCCACCTGGACCCTCTGGCTCGCGCGGCTCTGGTGGGTCTGGCCGCAAGTCACACTCGCGCGCACATTGTCAGGGCCATCCTGGAGGGCGTAGCCTTCAGCCTCCGTGACTCGATCGAGATCTTCCACGAGATGAAAGTGCCACTCGAGACGATTCGGCTCGGCGGAGGGGGTGCCCGCTCATCCCTGTGGCGTCAGATACAAGCGGACGTCTACGGCATGCCGGTCGAGATTGTGGAAGCTGAAGAAGGCGCGGCCTACGGGGCTGCCCTGCTGGCCGGGGTAGGCAGCAAAGTGTGGGCCTCAGTCGATGAAGCATGTGAAACCGTCGTTCGCGTGGCCGAACGCGTCGAACCGGATCCGGTAGCGGCGGCTTTGATGAATCGCAACTACAACGATTTTCGCGCCCTCTATCCGGCGCTGCGAACCCTGCCGCGCAAGACCGACCGCTCAATGAATGCTCGTTGAGTTCCTGGCCGATTCTTGTCACTTGAAGGAAACGGGGAGCAACTCAGGAAAAAGAATCGCAGAATCGAGGGCCTGACCCCGTCACCTCACGAATCGCAGAATCGAGGGCCTGACCCTCACCTCCTTTCTGCCAAGCCAGCCTTGGGGAGTGCGCAAATATTGTGACGCACGTCCCCAACCACTGAGTTCGGGATTGAACCCGAAACCAGCACTGCGTATACTTGCGCCGGTTCCCCTTCGTCAGCCGTCGGAAACGCCGAATTGGCCAATGGCGACGAGGGCGTCTTCTGTAGTCTTGCAGCTCGCATGATTTTGCATCTTTGCGGTGAGTTGCTGCGTGTTTAGGCGGCCACCGAATTAATAGGACGGCCAGCGGCGGCCAGCCGCATTGCACTTGGCGCGAACACAACAGGAGGAGAATATGAACAGGATTGCTATTGCGTTCTCTGCTCTGGCATTGATGACAATGCCCGCATATGCCCAGCAGCCTCAAGCCCAGTGCGGGCTGACAGAGGCCACTTCCCCAAGCGTTCGTGGAGTCCGACTTGGAATGAGTACCGAACAATTGCTTGCCTTGTTTCCCGCCAACGCCAGGAGGAGGGATTTCAAAGACGCGCTCGAGCGCGTGAAGACAGCAAGTAGTGACGAGACTGCGCGACTGTCAATCGATCCCATGATTGATGCAAGCGGAGATACTTCTGCGGGGGCAGTCGCGGTCGGTCTAACGAAGGGTCGAGTAACGGATTTTACTATCAGTTATGTCGGACCGACCTGGCGGAACGTCGATGAATGGGTCGCGAAGCTTACCGAATCATTGAAGCTGCCGGCTGGGCGAACGTGGACGGTTGGGCCAAATGAGAATCCCAACAAAATCCTCAGGTGCAACGGGATTGAGATCGAAGCCGCGATACAGGGTGGTGGAGGATCGATCACGATACGAAATACGGAACAGGTTAAGGTAGGGGAACAGCGTCGAGACGCTGGAGAAGAGAAAAAGCGTCGCGAGTTCAAACCGTAAGTGGGGCACAAGACAACGCCAGGAAACAGGTACGACCATGCCCAATGTGGGGCGGAATCATTCATCGGGCAGGTCCGGTGGTGATGCCGGCGTTGTGCCTGAGGAGATCACTATGTTTGTCGTAACATTCCACGGCGGCAGCGGTGGAACCCAGCATCTCTACTCCTATGAAGATGATGGCAGTGGAGGTACGCCGTACCTGACAGCAGCAACGCCCTCGGGCACAACCGGCTTCCGCGATATACAGTTCTTACCGCTCGCCACAGGCGGACTCTTCTACCTGGTCAACTCCTACAAGAACGCAAGCGAGGTATTCCAGATCTCACCCGAGGCCACAACAGTACCTGCGCCCCTGGTCAATGGGGTCGGCGGCACTGGCACCGTACTTTGTTCGGTCTACCATCCGTTTGCAATCGCATTCGACGGCGCAATGGAGGTTTGCTACGTCTCCAATCAGGACTCTAACACCGTCGTTAGAGTCAACGGCCCGAACGCAACCGATCCGGGGCAGCCGATGGCCATTAATCCTGTGCTGCTTCAACTCGGCGACCATCCAACCTTTCTGCCCGGGACCTTCGTCGCCAGCCAGATCCCTCTGGCACCCCCCGGGTGTCCGACTCCGACATCGGTCGGACCCAATCAGGGCGGGCTTGCTGCGTCGCCCTCGACGCTGCAGCCGGATCAAACGCCCAGCAATTCTGTGCGTGGACTCGCCGTGATCGGCACAACGCTCTATGTAGCCGACGAAGTTGAAAACTGTATTCGTACCTACGATACGGACAGCGGCGCTTACCTCGGTCAAGTCGCCGACACCCAGGGCCTCGTGCTCAGCCCGACTCATCTGCTGGCGAACGGCGGTTTGCTCTACATCAGCGTATCGCCCGACGATGCCAATGCCGGTGCGCTGGTGATTTGCTTCAATCCCTCCACGCAGACTCTCTCCGCAGTGGTGAGTAATCCTGGGACCGAGGGTCCCTACGTAGCTCATCCGGCTGGTATGACGTTCGATGGCAGTGGAAACTTCTATCTGGCTGATCTGGACGGGCAGGTCGTGTATCAGTTTGGTTCGGACTTCACTCTCACACCTAACCAGCCCTTCCTGCCACAAGGTGGCGGAACGATGCCCGACCAGCCGGAGTTCATCCTGTGGGTGGACGACGCGTGGGTCACGGGTGCGGCTTAGCGTCGAGGATGATCCGAAACCGCGAGCCTAATGATTGGAGATGACAATGAAGGGAAGAGAGCAGCTCCGAGTAGTCAACCTTGTCCTACTTGGCTGTGCCGCCTGCTTAATGCTGGCGGATGTTCAGCAAGCGGCATCCGGATCGAAGGGTGCTGCCGATTGGGGGCAGCAGGCCGATACCGCCGGCGTCTTCAATGTGAGATCTTTCGGAGCCAGCGGTGACGGGAAGACGGTCGATTCGCCTGCCGTCAACAAGGCGATTGAGGCCGCCGTCGCGCAGGGAGGCGGGACCGTGCGCTTCCCTGCCGGCAGTTACCTGTGTTTCTCGATCCGTCTCAAGAGCAACATATCATTGTACATCGACCAGGGAGCTACGATTGTTGCCGCAAACTCTACCGACGCCAAAGGCGCCTACGATTCGCCCGAGCCGAATCAGTGGGACAAGTATCAGGACTTTGGCCATAGCCACTGGCACAACAGCTTGATCTGGGGCGAGCAGATCGAGAACGTTTCGATACTCGGCCCGGGACTCATCTGGGGAACCGGCCTCGTTCGCGGCGATCGCGTGCCGCAGGGCGGCGGCAATAAGGCGATCGCCTTAAAGCTCTGCCGCAATGTTGTAATTCGCGATGTTTCGATCCTGCACGGCGGGCACTTTGCGATTCTTGCCACCGGCGTCGACAATCTTACGATCGACAACCTGAAGATCGACACCAACCGCGACGGCATAGATATCGACTGTTGTAGACACGTGAGGATCTCAAATTGCAGTGTTAACTCGCCGTTCGATGACGGCATCTGCCCGAAGAGTTCCTACGGTCTCGGCTTTGCTCGCGCAACGGAGAACGTGACGATCACAAATTGCCAGGTCACCGGCTACGATGAGGGCACGTTTCTCGACGGAACCTACAAGCGCGACTATAAGAAATACAGCCAGAACAGCTCCACCGGGCGAATAAAGTTCGGCACAGAATCGAATGGGGGATTCAAGAACATCACTATTTCAAATTGCGTCTTCGACTACTGTCGCGGGCTGGCGCTGGAAACGGTTGACGGCGGACTGCTCGAAGACGTGACCATTACAAACATAACCATGCGCGACATCACCAACGCCCCG